>NZ_JBQEOF010000003.1:0-415637 GCF_052044995.1 Roseateles sp. 22389 | reverse complement strand
GCGAAAGCGGCTTCGATGTTCTTTAAGAATTTACAGCCGATAAGCGTGGGCGTCTGAACGAGCGACCTGAGAAGGTTAAATCTTTAGACGCTCACGGAAATGAATGAAGCTATGAAAGTAGTCTTTGTTCGATTCCGTTGAGTATTCAAGATCGAACTGTAGAGTTTGATCCTGGCTCAGATTGAACGCTGGCGGCATGCCTTACACATGCAAGTCGAACGGTAACGCGGGGCAACCTGGCGACGAGTGGCGAACGGGTGAGTAATGTATCGGAACGTGCCCAGTTGTGGGGGATAACTGCTCGAAAGAGCAGCTAATACCGCATACGACCTGAGGGTGAAAGCGGGGGATCGCAAGACCTCGCGCAGTTGGAGCGGCCGATATCAGATTAGGTAGTTGGTGGGGTAAAGGCTCACCAAGCCAACGATCTGTAGCTGGTCTGAGAGGACGACCAGCCACACTGGGACTGAGACACGGCCCAGACTCCTACGGGAGGCAGCAGTGGGGAATTTTGGACAATGGGGGCAACCCTGATCCAGCCATGCCGCGTGCGGGAAGAAGGCCTTCGGGTTGTAAACCGCTTTTGTCAGGGAAGAAAAGACTCCTGTTAATACCGGGGGTTCATGACGGTACCTGAAGAATAAGCACCGGCTAACTACGTGCCAGCAGCCGCGGTAATACGTAGGGTGCAAGCGTTAATCGGAATTACTGGGCGTAAAGCGTGCGCAGGCGGTTATGCAAGACAGATGTGAAATCCCCGGGCTCAACCTGGGAACTGCATTTGTGACTGCATGGCTAGAGTACGGCAGAGGGGGATGGAATTCCGCGTGTAGCAGTGAAATGCGTAGATATGCGGAGGAACACCGATGGCGAAGGCAATCCCCTGGGCCTGTACTGACGCTCATGCACGAAAGCGTGGGGAGCAAACAGGATTAGATACCCTGGTAGTCCACGCCCTAAACGATGTCAACTGGTTGTTGGGAGGGTTTCTTCTCAGTAACGTAGCTAACGCGTGAAGTTGACCGCCTGGGGAGTACGGCCGCAAGGTTGAAACTCAAAGGAATTGACGGGGACCCGCACAAGCGGTGGATGATGTGGTTTAATTCGATGCAACGCGAAAAACCTTACCTACCCTTGACATGCCAGGAATCTTGCAGAGATGTGAGAGTGCTCGAAAGAGAACCTGGACACAGGTGCTGCATGGCCGTCGTCAGCTCGTGTCGTGAGATGTTGGGTTAAGTCCCGCAACGAGCGCAACCCTTGTCATTAGTTGCTACGAAAGGGCACTCTAATGAGACTGCCGGTGACAAACCGGAGGAAGGTGGGGATGACGTCAGGTCATCATGGCCCTTATGGGTAGGGCTACACACGTCATACAATGGCCGGGACAGAGGGCTGCCAACCCGCGAGGGGGAGCTAATCCCAGAAACCCGGTCGTAGTCCGGATCGCAGTCTGCAACTCGACTGCGTGAAGTCGGAATCGCTAGTAATCGCGGATCAGCTTGCCGCGGTGAATACGTTCCCGGGTCTTGTACACACCGCCCGTCACACCATGGGAGCGGGTTCTGCCAGAAGTAGTTAGCCTAACCGCAAGGAGGGCGATTACCACGGCAGGGTTCGTGACTGGGGTGAAGTCGTAACAAGGTAGCCGTATCGGAAGGTGCGGCTGGATCACCTCCTTTCTAGAGAATGACAAGACCGCCAGGTGGCTTCGGTTGCCTGGGAGAGTCGAGTCCACAAATAGCGAGTTCAGCGCGCCCACACTTATCGGCTGTAGACACACAACAGTGAGTGAGAAAAACGCGTGAGCCTGGCGAGCTGGCCTTGCCGGTTGGCGCGATGCAGGGGCACGCAAGAGATGCGTGGGTCTGTAGCTCAGTCGGTTAGAGCACCGTCTTGATAAGGCGGGGGTCGCTGGTTCGAATCCAGCCAGACCCACCACGAGGATCGACAAGATCTTGGGGGATTAGCTCAGCTGGGAGAGCACCTGCTTTGCAAGCAGGGGGTCGTCGGTTCGATCCCGTCATCCTCCACCAATCACTTCACAGGGTGGCAAACCACAGCGTCAGGAATGGACGCTGTGGTTTGCCAGTCTCGACTTTGAAAGTCGGCTGTTGTTCTTTAACAATTCGTAGAGTCGAATCAGCGTTGCTGGCGGAAAGCTGGCGCTCGTAAAGGGGCGCTCGGCACCGTGCCGCCAGCGACATTTGATTGCGTCACCAGACTTCAACTCTGAAATTCAGAGAAGAAATTGAAGAACGGCGAAAACGCGTGATACTCAATGAATGCTCGAGTTGTCGAGCATCTGTCCTTGACGACATCTGAGGATGTCAAAGTTATAGGGTCAAGTGACTAAGTGCATGTGGTGGATGCCTTGGCGATTACAGGCGACGAAGGACGTGATAGCCTGCGATAAGCTTCGGGGAGCTGGCAAATAAGCTTTGATCCGGAGATTTCCGAATGGGGAAACCCACCTCGTTTAGAGGTATCGCACACTGAATACATAGGTGTGCGAGGCGAACCGGGCGAACTGAAACATCTCAGTAGCTCGAGGAAAAGACATCAACCGAGATTCCGAAAGTAGTGGCGAGCGAAATCGGAGTAGCCCTCGTGTTTTAGCAGTTGGCATATCAGAACGGAATGGAAAGTCCGGCCATAGCGGGTGATAGCCCCGTATGAGAAATGTCGATTGTGGAACTAGGCACGAATAGAGTAGGGCGGGACACGTGAAATCCTGTCTGAATATGGGGGGACCATCCTCCAAGGCTAAATACTCGTAATCGACCGATAGCGAACAAGTACCGTGAGGGAAAGGCGAAAAGAACCCCGGGAGGGGAGTGAAATAGATCCTGAAACCGCATGCATACAAAAAGTAGGAGCCCGCAAGGGTGACTGCGTACCTTTTGTATAATGGGTCAGCGACTTACATTCAGTGGCGAGGTTAACCGAATAGGGTAGCCGTAGAGAAATCGAGTCCGAATAGGGCGAATTAGTCGCTGGGTGTAGACCCGAAACCAGGTGATCTATCCATGGCCAGGATGAAGGTACCGTAACAGGTGCTGGAGGTCCGAACCGACTAGTGTTGCAAAACTAGCGGATGAGCTGTGGATAGGGGTGAAAGGCTAAACAAACCTGGAGATAGCTGGTTCTCTCCGAAAACTATTTAGGTAGTGCCTCAAGTATTACCTTCGGGGGTAGAGCACTGTTTAGGCTAGGGGGTCATGGCGACTTACCAAACCTATGCAAACTCCGAATACCGAAGAGTACAGCTTGGGAGACAGAGCACCGGGTGCTAACGTCCGGACTCAAGAGGGAAACAACCCAGACCGCCAGCTAAGGTCCCTAAAATTGGCTAAGTGGGAAACGAAGTGGGAAGGCTAAAACAGTCAGGATGTTGGCTTAGAAGCAGCCATCATTTAAAGAAAGCGTAATAGCTCACTGATCGAGTCGTCCTGCGCGGAAGATGTAACGGGGCTAAGCCAGTTACCGAAGCTGCGGATGCACAGTTTACTGTGCGTGGTAGGAGAGCGTTCTGTACGCCTGTGAAGGTGGGTCGTGAGGCCTGCTGGAGGTATCAGAAGTGCGAATGCTGACATGAGTAGCGTTAAAGGGGGTGAAAAGCCCCCTCGCCGTAAGCGCAAGGTTTCCTACGCAACGTTCATCGGCGTAGGGTGAGTCGGCCCCTAAGGCGAGGCAGAGATGCGTAGCTGATGGGAAACAGGTCAATATTCCTGTACCGATCAATAGTGCGATGTGGGGACGGAGAAGGTTAGCTCAGCCGGGTGTTGGATGTCCCGGTTCAAGCCTGTAGTCGTGCCTGGTAGGCAAATCCGCCGGGCTTAGATGAGGGGTGATAACGAGTCTGCTTGCAGACGAAGTGAGTGATACCCTGCTTCCAGGAAAAGCCACTAAGCTTCAGCTATTGACGACCGTACCGCAAACCGACACTGGTGCGCGTGATGAGTATTCTCAGGCGCTTGAGAGAACTCTGGAGAAGGAACTCGGCAAATTGACACCGTAACTTCGGAAGAAGGTGTGCCTTTAGTAGGTGAAGCCCCCGCGGGCCGAGCCCAATGAGGCCGCAGAGAATCGGTGGCTGCGACTGTTTATTAAAAACACAGCACTCTGCAAAGACGAAAGTCGACGTATAGGGTGTGACGCCTGCCCGGTGCTGGAAGATTAAATGATGGGGTGCAAGCTCTTGACTGAAGTCCCAGTAAACGGCGGCCGTAACTATAACGGTCCTAAGGTAGCGAAATTCCTTGTCGGGTAAGTTCCGACCTGCACGAATGGCGTAACGATGGCCACACTGTCTCCTCCAGAGACTCAGCGAAGTTGAAATGTTTGTGATGATGCAATCTCCCCGCGGAAAGACGGAAAGACCCCATGAACCTTTACTGTAGCTTTACATTGGACTTTGAACAGATCTGTGTAGGATAGGTGGGAGGCTTTGAAACCTGGTCGCTAGATCAGGTGGAGCCAACGTTGAAATACCACCCTGGTGTGTTTGAGGTTCTAACCTTGGCCCGTTATCCGGGTTGGGGACAGTGTATGGTGGGCAGTTTGACTGGGGCGGTCTCCTCCCAAAGTGTAACGGAGGAGTTCGAAGGTACGCTAAATACGGTCGGAAATCGTGTTGATAGTGCATTGGCATAAGCGTGCTTGACTGCGAGACTGACAAGTCGAGCAGGTACGAAAGTAGGACAAAGTGATCCGGTGGTTCTGTATGGAAGGGCCATCGCTCAACGGATAAAAGGTACTCTGGGGATAACAGGCTGATACCGCCCAAGAGTTCATATCGACGGCGGTGTTTGGCACCTCGATGTCGGCTCATCTCATCCTGGGGCTGTAGCCGGTCCCAAGGGTATGGCTGTTCGCCATTTAAAGAGGTACGTGAGCTGGGTTTAAAACGTCGTGAGACAGTTTGGTCCCTATCTTCCGTGGGCGCTGCAAGATTGAGAGAGCCTGCTCCTAGTACGAGAGGACCGGAGTGGACGCACCTCTGGTGTATCGGTTGTCACGCCAGTGGCATCGCCGAGTAGCTAAGTGCGGAAGAGATAACCGCTGAAAGCATCTAAGCGGGAAACTCGTCTCAAGATGAGTCTTGCCGGGGCCTAGAGCCCCCTGAAGGGTCGTTCAAGACCAGGACGTTGATAGGCTGGGTGTGGAAGCGCAGTAATGCGTTAAGCTAACCAGTACTAATTGCCCGTGCGGCTTGACCCTATAACTTTGACAGTCCCATCGACGTCAAAGACAGGTGTCATGCGAATAACCGTTCTTCAAGCCTGAAGACGCAATCAAATCAAAAGCTGATCTCGACTCTACCGAATTGGGCTTGTTGCTCCGTCTTCCCGACGAGCAGCGGCCAACCAGTCAAGCCTGATGACCATAGCGAGTCGGTCCCACCCCTTCCCATCCCGAACAGGACCGTGAAACGACTCAGCGCCGATGATAGTGCGGATTCCCGTGTGAAAGTAGGTCATCGTCAGGCTAATATCCCGCAAACCCCTCGATTGGAAACAGTCGAGGGGTTTTTGCTTTTGGGCGCCGCAAAATATCTACTGCGTTCAGCGTTCATGCCTTAGGGCTTTGAAGCATCACTGAGCCGTTCTCGGTCGAAGCCCCTAGGATCTTTGCAGCGATCAGCTGGTCCACCAATTCATTGGACCAATCGAGCAGGTCCCGGTCGGAAAAGAATCGTCGCCAAGTACTCACAAAGATGGGCGTTGACGCCAGCCAGGCCAGCAACGCGTCACGGGTACTGTGAACCACCTCGAGCATATGAAACGCAGTGAGAGCCTTCACCGCGTGCACCGCATGGCGATGAGGTTCCCGTCGAAAGTAGTCCAAGCGCTCGCGTGCAATTCCGATGGCCTTGGCGATGTCCGTAAATGGCGCCCCGTGACCGGGAATGATGATTTCGGGTTTCAACCGTTCGATGATGTCGAGTGTGGCAGTCACTTCCTCGAAAGCGTCTTCGCCATCGAGTTCCGGAAAGACAATTCCGAAGCCCCGTTCCCACAGCGCATCTGCGGACAGCAGCGTCCCGCTGGACGGTTCATGCAGGATCACCGAGTGCGGATCGTGCCCTGGCGCGGCGTGGACATGCCAATCCCTTCCTCCTTGATGAAGCACTTGGCCGGGCGTGAGCTTTCCCGCCGGCGTGAACCGATCGCAGCGCTGGCCGGTCGAGCGGTAACTCAGCGCCTCCTCGTCCCAGGTCGAGATCGCCGCGTATTCGCCCGGGGGAATGAGGATGGGACACCCATGCCGCTGCGCGATCAACGCATTCCCTCCGCAATGGTCGGAATGGAGATGCGTATTGACGATCAGGCGCAGTGACTCAGCCGGCCGCAGGCTGGCGTCAAGCAAAGCGAGGGTCTGTTCTGCATGGCTGGCGTAGCCGGTGTCGACAAGGACCGCGCCCTCCCCCGGGGATGCGCCATGAAGCACGACGTTGTTGGACGAGAGCCAACCCCGCTCCAGGACGGTGACACCCGACGGCAACACGCAAGCGCCGCGGCCGTCACCGCGCGAGGCGCCCATCACTGCCGCAGCTCGCGTCGCAAGATCTTGCCGACGTTGGTCTTGGGCAGCTCGTCGCGGAACTCGATGTACTTCGGCCGCTTGTAGCCCGTCAACTGCTTGTGGCAATAGGCGGCGAGGTCCTCCTCGGCGAGCGCCGGATCCTTCTTGATGACGAACAGCTTCACCGCCTCGCCGGAGTGCTGATCCGGCACGCCGATCGCCGCGCACTCGAGCACGCCGGGATGCAGGTTCACAACCTGTTCGATCTCGGTGGGATACACGTTGAAGCCGCTGACCAGAATCATGTCCTTCTTGCGATCGACGATGCGGGTGAATCCCTCCGCATCCATCACGCCGATGTCTCCGGTCTTGAAGAATCCATCCGGTCCAATCGCCTGCGCGGTTTCTTCGGGACGATTCCAATAGCCGGCCATGACCTGCGGACCTCGGATGCAGATCTCGCCGCGCTCGCCGATTGGCAGGTCCTTGCCGTTGTCGTCGCGGATTGCGATTTCGGTGTTGGGCACAGGCAAGCCGATCGATCCATTGAACTGGGCCAAGTCGAGGCGATTCACCGTCGCCACCGGAGAGGTCTCGGAAAGCCCATAGCCTTCTACGACGGGGCAGCCGGTAATGCGCGCCCATTTCTCCGCAGTGGCCTGTTGCACCGCCATGCCGCCGCCATTCGAGATCACCAGCTCGCTGAAATCGAGCTTGGCGAATGCGGGATCATTGGCCAGCGCATTGAACAAGGTATTGACCGCGGGGAACATGTTCACGCGGTAATTGCGCAGCGTCGCGATGAGCCCCGGAATGTCGCGGGGATTCGGAATCAGCAGATTCATGATCCCCATCCGCGCGCCTAGCATGTAGCAGGCTGTGAGCGCGAAGATGTGATACAGCGGTAGCGCGCAGACGATGGTCAGGGGCTTGTCGCCGAGCTTGTTCAGCATCGGCGCGAACCAGGCTTCGCTCTGCAGGATGTTGGCGACGATGTTCCGGTGCAGCAGGGTCGCGCCCTTTGACAGGCCCGTCGTGCCGCCGGTGTATTGGAGGAAGGCGGGGTCGTCCGGGCCAACCTGCACCGACTTCAGCGACATGGCCGCGCCCTGCGCCAGCGCCTGATTGAAGCGGGAGACGCTGCGCCCGCCGGTCAAGGGCAGGCGGAATTCCGGCACCATCTTTTTCACGTGCCGGACCGCGAAGTTGATCAGCGGGCCACGCCACCAGCCCAGCATGTCGCCCAGGCCGGTCAACACCACATGCTTCACCTGCGTGCGGTCGATGACCTCCGAGAGCGTCTTGGCGAAGTTCTCGAGCACGATGATCGCCTCGGCGCCGGAGTCCTTGAGCTGGTGTTCCAGCTCGCGCGGCGTGTACAGCGGGTTCACGTTCACCACGACGAAGCCGGCCCGCAGGATGGCCGCGATGGTCACCATGTACTGCAGGACGTTGGGCATCATGATCGCCACGCGCGCACCGCGGACCAGGCCGCGCTGCTGCAGCCAGGCGCCCAGCGCCGCGGACAGCTCGTCGACCTGCGCGAAGCTCAGGCGCTGGTCCATGCAGGCGGCCGCGTCGCGGCGCGCATGCTTGCGGAATGCCTCCTCGAGGAGGGCCACCAACGAGGGATAGACGTCGACCGGGATCTCCGCAGGGACGCCCGGTGGGTAGTTCTTCAGCCAGGGCTTCGCGGCCGGTGGGGCGGTCGCCGGCGTCGCGGCGGTCGGTGCGGTGGTTGCAGTCATGTCTCCTCGTCGCGTTCTTGATGTGTCGGAGGGGCGCGCCCCTGAGGAACTGTCCATGCTGGCCGCTGGCGCGAAGGCGTCGTAGCGGGGATGCCCTAGGCCACCTCGTCACGTGAGGGACAAGCGGTCGCCATTCCTTGGTCAGACTCGCCCATGCGCAGAGTTTTCCGAAGCGAAGCCCTGGTCCAGCCCGCGCCTACACTCGTCGTTTTGATCGGGAGCCCGGATGAACGGCAGGCTGCAGCGCCTCACCTCGTTGTTTCGTTGGATCGTTGGACCGCTGTTGAGCCTGTGGGCCGGCAGTCACTGGGGGCCTTGGGTGGGGCTGGCGCTGCTCGCGCTTTTCGTGGCGGGGCCGCCCCTGGCGATGCTCCCCCACTTCCTGGTGTTGCGCTTCGTCCCGCCGGCGCCGGGGCTGCCGACCGCGCCGCTGGGCGACCTGCTGCAGGCCTGGTGGCGCGAGGTCGTCGTGGTCACGAGGGTGTTCAATTGGCAGCAGCCCTGGGCCGAACATCGCGAGCCCGACTTCCTGCCGCCCCCAGCGCAGGCGCGCGGCCGCCGCGGCGTCGTGTTCCTGCACGGCTACAGCTGCAATCGCGGCCTGTGGAACGGATGGATGAAGGCCCTGCGGGCGCGCGGGACGCCGTTCATCGCGCTCACCCAGGAGCCCGCCTTCGGTTCGATCGACCGCTACGCGCCGCAGGTCGACGCCGCCATGCGCGCGCTCCATGACCGGACCGGCCTGGCGCCGCTCATCGTCGCCCACAGCATGGGGGGATTGAGCGCGCGCGCCTGGTGGCGCAGCCAGGGCCACCCCTTCGACCGCATCCATCGCATCCTGACGCTGGGCACGCCGCATCACGGCACGCTGCTGGCGAAGCTGGGCACCACCGAGAACGCCCGCCAGATGCGCGGCGATTCGGAATGGCTGAACGAGCTCGCGCGCCAGGAGCCGCCGCAGGTCGCGAGCCATTTCGATTGCCTCTACGGCCATTGCGACCAGATCGTCTTCCCGGCAGAGACGGCGGTGCTGCCCGGGGCCCGCGTGCTGCACCTGCCGGCGCGCGGCCACCTGCAACTCGTGTTCGAGCCGCAGGCCTTCGAGCGGGCGCTGGCCCTGCTCGATGAGCCGGCCCAAATGAACACCGCCCAGCGGGTGAGCCGGGCGGGTTGAGTCAGGGGAGCGTCAGCGGGAAGTCAGCGCGGCGAGGCCGGCCGACATCCCGGACCATCAAGCGTCCGCCTTGAGCACGCCACGGCGGATCTGATCGAGCTCGATGCTTTCGAACAGAGCCTTGAAGTTGCCCTCGCCGAAGCCTTCGTTGCCCTTGCGCTGGATGATCTCGAAGAAGATCGGGCCGATCACTTCCTTGGTGAAGATCTGCAGCAGCAGCTCGTGCGGCGCGCCCTGGTGCGCGGCGCCGTCGATCAGGATGCGCAGGCGGCGCAGTTCGTCCAGGTCCTCGTTGTGCTCGGGCAGGCGCTTGGTCACCAGGTCGTAGTAGGTGTCGATCGTGTCCTGGAAGACCACGCCGGTGCCCTTCATGCCTTCGACGGTGCGATAGATGTCGTCCGTGCCCAGCGCCACGTGCTGGATGCCCTCGCCGTGGTACAGGTCCAGGTATTCGGCGATCTGGCTCTTGTCGTCGCTGCTCTCGTTGATCGGGATGCGGATCTTCCCGCAGGGGCTGGTCATCGCCTTGGACTTCAGGCCGGTGAGCTTGCCCTCGATGTCGAAGTAGCGGACCTCGCGGAAGTTGAACAGGCGCTCGTAGAACTCGGCCCATTCCTTCATCCGTCCGCGGAACACGTTGTGGGTCAGGTGATCGATGTAAGTCAGGCCATGGCCCTTGGGCGTGGACTGCACCGGCTTGCCCTCGGCATCGAGCAGCGGCACGAAATCGACGTCATAGATGCTGATGTTGCCGATCTCGCCGGGCGCCGCGCCGTTCTTGCCCTGCCAGCGGTCGACGAAGTAGATCAGCGAGTCGCCGATGCCCTTGATCGCCGGGATGTTCAGCTCCATCGGGCCGGCCTTGTTGTCGAAGCCCCAGGCGCCGAGTTCCAGCGCGCGGCGGTAGGCGAAGGCCGCATCCTTGACGCGGAACGCGATCGCGCAGATCGACGGCCCATGCAGGCGCGCGAAGCGCTGGGCGAAGGCGTCCTTCTCGGCGTTGATGATGAAGTTGACGTCGCCCTGGCGGTACAGCGTCACATCCTTGTGGCGATGGCGGGCGACGGCGACGAAGCCCATCGAGGTGAACAGCGCGCCCAGCGCCGCAGGGTCGGGTGCGGCGAACTCGATGAACTCGAAGCCGTCGGTGCCCATCGGGTTGTCCCAGGGGGTGAATGCCATGCTTGTCTCCGCTACCCCGTCAAGGGGATCTGGTCAGGAATGTGATGGCGTCACTGTAGGGGGAGGGGGGCGCAGGATTTCTGCGATCCATGGCGCTCGAAAGAGGGATGGCGCAGGAATCCTGCAAGAATCGCGCAATGGACAAGCAGATCGAGCTCGATGCGATCGACCGACGCATCCTCCACGCCCTCCAGGCCGACGGCCGCATGACCTACGACGCGCTGGCGGCGCAGGTGAACCTGTCCTCGTCGGCGGTGCTGCGGCGGGTGAGGCGGCTCGAGGAAGGCGGCGTGATCACCGCCTACGTGGCGCTGGTAAGCCCGGAGCGGGTGGGCCTCGGCCTGACGGCCTACATCAACGTGCGCCTGGAGAAGCACACCGAAAGCCACAAGCGCACGCCGATGGACCTGTTCCGCGCGGCGGTCCAGACCTGGCCCGAAGTGGTGGAATGCGCCGCCCTGACGGGGGAGATGGACTACCTGCTGCGGGTGCTTGTCGAGGACATGAGCCATTACGCCCGCTTCATCAGCGACACGCTGCTGCGCCACCCGAGCGTGCAGGACTGCAAGACCAGCTTCGTGCTGGACCGGCTGAAGGACACGACGGCGCTGCCGGTCTGAAGGTAGCGGCGCCGCTCAGCGCCGTTCCAGCACCACCGCGAGTTCGAACCAGCCCCGCTCGTGCGGGCGCTGCGGGTAGGGAGGCGCCGGCCATTTCCACAAGGCCTGCGGGAACAGCGCCCGCATCGCATTGATGTCGCAGTGGTAGGGCGGGCCGATGACCTGGCCGTGCTCGGATTCGTCGCGGCGCGCCTGCATGAACAGGGCGAGCAGTCGGCCGCCGGGCTTGAGCCAGCGCTGCAGCTGCTCGGCATAACCGGTCCACTGGTCGGGATGCAGCGCGCAGAGGCAGGTCTGCTCGTAGATCAGGTCCACCGGATGATCGGGCCGCCAGGCCAGCACGTCGGCCTGCTCGACGCGCCCGGGCACGCCGGCGTCCTTGAGCGCGGCCCGGGCGATTTCCACCGCCGCCGGCGTGTAGTCCAGCCCGATCACGTCCAATCCCGCGCGTGCCAGCACCGACAGCTCGTGGCCGCGACCACAGCCCGGCACGACAATGCGCGCGCCGGTGGGCAACAGCCCGTCCGCCAACCACGCGGCCAACTGGGGATGCGGCGCGCCGCGATCCCAGCCGGTCTGCCCGGTCTCGAAGCGTTGTTGCCAGAACTCGCGGTCGGGGCCGGCCATGGTGTCTCCTCGCGTCGGTCGCATGCTGTCGGAGCGCGCAGCGTAACGCCGATGCGGCGCCGATGCAGCGCCCATGCGATGGCGTCGCGGCGATCCGCCGCCGCCCCGCGGTTCAGAGCACCCCGTCGACCTCGTGGACCAGCTTGAGCGTATGGGCGGGCGAGAGGTTCATCAGCGCACCGATCTCGATCAGGTCGTCGGGCACGGCGGGGTTCTCCCAGCTCTGGGCGGTATGCCGCGCCAGCCGCACCGCCAGCGTCACGCTGCGGACCTGCGGATCGTTGGCCTTCTTGTCGTCGACGATGTGGGCGAGCAGCTCCGGCAGGTGCCAGCTGCGCATCAGCGCCTGTTCCAGGTCGCCGAGCTCGATGTTGAGCACCGCGCGCTGCGCCGCGACGCTGCGCAGCGCCGGATCGGCCTGCTGGCGGCGCTGGATCTCGAGCGCGAGGTCGGGGGCCTCGCACCACAGCAGCATCTCGGAAAAATCGTGCAGCAGCGCGGCGCTGTGGATGACCGCGGCATCGGGATCCGCGCGGTGCGCCGCGAAGCCCAGCGCGAAGCGCGCGGCGCGCTCGGCGCGATGCAGCACCCGCTGCACGCCGGCCAGCGCGTCCGGGCGCGAGGCCAGGCGCTGCTCGACCGTCGGCTGCGCGCCGAAGGCCTTGAAGAAGGGAGTGATGCCCATCAGCACCAGCGCGGCGGTGACCGTCTCGGTGTCGGTCAGCAGCCGGCTGGAGCGCTGCGACGCGGCATGCGCCAGCAGCTTGAGCGTCATCAGCGGATCCTTGCTCAGGATCTCGCCGAGCAGGTGCGCGTCGACCGCGTCCTCATTGGCACGCCAGATCTCCAGTTGCTCGGCCGTGCTGGCCAGCACCGGGATCTCCATGCCGCGCAGGTGCGCCGTCCACGCCGCCAGGTCCGGCAAGGGCCGGGTCAGCGGCTGGAACGGCGGGGGAACCGGCGGATTCCCCGCTCCGCTCCCGGACGGGGCAGAGGCAGCGGGCGGAACGCTCTGGGTCATGAAGCGAGGTCGCCGCGCGGGCGGCGATACACGGTGATCGTTCATCGTATATCGGCTCGGCGCCCGCGAGCTTGATCCCCACCGCGGCCACGGCGACCGCGAGCCAGACCGGCATCACAGCCGTTGCACACCCGCGAGGGTGCCCTGCAGTTGGCCGTCGACGTAGAGCCGGCCGGCGCCGTCGGCGTCGCCGTGGAACTCCAGCCCGGTGGCCGGTTCATCGCGGCGGGGCGCCGGAGCGACCTGCCACGCCCAGCTGATCAGGCGCCCGCCGGCGCCCAGCAGCAGGATCGCCAGCCAGCCCCGCAGGGTCTGCTGGCGGGCCAGGCCATGCATGCGGCCCGGCATCAAGGTGATCTCTTGCATGTCTTGTCTCCCTGGGCGGCCTGCGCCGGACCGGGAAGACGTCCCGATCCGTCGGAGGCGGCCCGTTCAAGGGCTGAAGTCGTCGTGCCGCTGAAGCGCGCGCTTCAGGGCTTGCTGTTCCTGCTGGCGTCGACCGCCGGCGGTGGGGCCGTGACGGCCCGCTGAACGGCCGTGGCTCAGGGCCACGAAGGGATTGCGCGGCTTGCGCGGTGTCATTGCGAGACGCGGACGGGGAGTGATGAACTGGGCCATGGCAGCCTCCTGTGATGACGGACGGGACGGAAGGGAAAGGGGAGCGCCTCGGTCCCGGGACGGGCGCCAACTGCGCGGCCGTTGCGGCGGGGGCTCCAAAGTTGCGCAGATGATAAACATATGATTATCAAGCGCAAGCGGTTTTTATCTGGCGTTGTCCCTCGGCGACGGGACGACGCCGCGCCGCGAGCAAGCGCCGGACGACAGCGCGCGCCTACGAACGCCGAGGGCCGAGGGCCAGGCGGGACGGAAGGGGCGAGGGACGTCGAGGGGCTTGCCGGCGGGACGCCGCCGGGCGCGCGCTCAGCGCTTCTTCGGCTTCAGCGGCGCGATGCTCTGCTGCAGCTTGCGCCAGTCGTCGACGTCGGAGGTCGCTGGCGCGGCTGCCCGCGGCGCGGGCGGCGCATTCGGAGCGGGCGGGGTCAGTACCTCGCCCAGCAGGTCGAGCAGCCGGGTGCGGGCCCGCTGCGGATGGCGGCGGTAGTAGGTCAGCACCAGGCCGACGATGAAGCGCTCGTCATCGTCCTGCGGCAGGCTGGGGGAGTTGTCCGCCGCGGCCGGCCGGTGCGCGCTTGATAAAGCCCCGTTGCTCTGGGAGATACCGCCCGGGCCCGCGGCAGCGGCGTCCAGCGCCCCGTGTTCCTGGTCCATCCAGCCGTTGGGCTTGTGGCTGAGCTGCTCGAACTGGCGGGCCAGCCGCTCGCCGATCTGGCGCGAACGGCTCTTGATCTGGCTCCAGTAGCTGGGCTGGATCTGCAGGCGCTCGGCAAAGCGGCGCTCCAGGCCGCGCAGGGCGGCGGCATCGGGATGCTTGATCGTCGCGGCGACGAACTCGTCGAACAAGCGCATCGCGTTGTCCAGGCGGATCTGCGCGACATCGCGGGGGGCGGAACACATCCCGCAATGATAAAGCTTCGTTCACAAACGCCTGGCCCGCCCCCTCCGGCCGGCCCCCGCGTCGCAGGGGGCGGCGCTCCGACGATCCCCGGCGGACGGGGGACTACTCCTCGTCCTTCAGGTGGTAGCCGGCCGCCAACTGGGCCTGCGTGTTGGGGGGCACCGGCTCGTAATGGGACAGCACCATCGTGTAGCGCCCCTGCCCGCTGGTCATCGCATTGAGGCGGTTCTGGTAGGCGCTGAGCTCCGCCAGCGGCGCCAGTCCCTCGACGCCGATCTGCCCCGGTACGCTGGCGCGGGTGCCCAGCACCTGGCCGCGCCGGGACGCCAGGTCGCCGGTGATGTCGCCGGTGGCGTGTTCCGGGGCGCTGATCTCGACTTGCACGATCGGCTCCAGCACCACCGGGCGCGCCTCGCGCACCGCGGCGATCAGCGCCTTCTTGCCGGCGGTGATGAAGGCGATTTCCTTGGAGTCCACCGAATGGTGCTTCCCGTCGAAGACCGTCACGCGCAGGTCCACCACCGGGTAGCCGGCCACCACCCCCTGGGCGAGGGCCTGGCGCACCCCCTTCTCGACGGCCGGCATGAACTGGCCGGGGATGGTGCCGCCCTTGACCTCGTCGCGGAACTCGAAGCCGGCGCCGCGCGCCAGCGGCTCGATGCGCAGCCACACCTCGCCGAACTGGCCGGCGCCGCCGGTCTGCTTCTTGTGCCGGTAATGCCCCTCGGCCTTGGCCGAGATCGTTTCCCGGTAGGCGATTCGCGGCGGCTGGGTCTGGACGTCGAACTTGTAGATCTCCTTGAGCCGCTCCAGCAGCACGCGCAGGTGGAGTTCCCCCAGCCCGTAGACCAGCGTCTCGCCGCCCTGCGCGCCCAGGCCGTCCTGGTCGCCGCCGCGTTCCAGGCGCAGGCAGGGGTCCTCCTCGACCAGGCGCGACAGCACCTCCCACAGCCGCTGTTCGTCCCCATGGCGGCTGGGCCGGATCGCGATGCCATGCACCGGCGTCGGCAGCGCCACCGGCGCCAGGTGCAGGTGCTCGTCCTCCGGCGCGTCGTGCAGCACCGCGTCGTAATGCAGCTCCTCGAGCTTGGCCAGCGCGCACAGGTCGCCGGGCAGCGCCTGCTCGATCTCCACATGCTCCTTGCCCTGGAGCATGAACAGATGCGCCACCCGCACCGCCTTGCGCGCATGCCCGACATAAAGCTGCGCGTTCCTGCGCAGCGTGCCCTGATGGACGCGCAGCATCGCCAGCTTGCCGAGGTAGGGGTCGGACTGGATCTTGAAGACGTGCGCCACCACGTGCCGGGCCGGATCCATGGTGATGACCAGCGGCTCGGCCTCCTCCCCCTCGCGGCGCAGGAACTGCGGCGGATTGGCCTCGTAGGGGTTGGGCAGCAGCTTCTCGATGACGTCGAGCAACTCCGCCACGCCGGCGCCCGTGCGAGCGGAGACGAAGCACACGGGGATCAGGTGGCCCTCGCGGAAGGCCTGCTCCAGCGGCGCGTGGAGCTCTGTCGCTGGCACGTCGCCGTCATTGAGGTAGCGGTCGACGAAGTCCGGATCGACCTCCACCACCTGCTCCACCAGCGCCCGGTGGGCGGCCTCGACGGAGCCGAAGTCGCTGTCGCCGCTGCAGCCGAAGAAGCAGTCCTGGACGCGCGTGCCGCCCGCGGCCGGCAGGTTCAGCGGCAGGCATTCGCGCCCGAAGGCCTCCTGCAACTGGCCCAGCAGCGCCTGCGCGTCGACGCCGGGCGCGTCGATCCTGTTGACGACGATGAGCCGCGTGAGCCCGCGGCCGGCGGCGGCCTCCATCATCCGCTTGACCATCAGCTCCAGGCCGTTCTGGGCGTTGACGACGATCGCCACCGACTCGACCGCCTCCAGCGCGGGCAGCGCCTGGCCGATGAAGTCGGGCGCGCCCGGGGTGTCGAGCAGGTGGACGCGCAGGCCGTTGTGCAGCAGGTGCATCTGGGCCGCCTGCAGCGAGTGCTGCATCCGTTTCTCCAGCGGGTCGTGGTCGCTGACGGTGCTGCCTTTCTCGATGCTGCCGGCGCTCTTGATCGCGCCGGCCTTCAGCAGCAGGGCCTCGGCCAGCGAGGTCTTGCCGGCGCCGGCCGGGCCGGCCAGCGCCAGGGTGCGGATCGCCGCGATGCCGGGATGCTGGGGCACCGCGGCGCTGCCTGGGCTGCCGGCGGGGGCGCCTTCCAAGTCAGGGGTGGGACTGGGGCACATGGCTCGCTCCTCTCGGGAAGAGTTGGACGTGGGTCTGGAGCCGGATTGCGGCCAGCGTAGAGGAAGCGCCGGGCCCGCACAAGGCCAGGGCCATCCGGGCCGCGGGTCGCCGGGCGCGGCGGCGTGCACGCCGATTGCCCCGCGCGCACGAGGCATCGACGACGGCGGGGCCGATGCGCGCGCCCGGTCGCACCGACGCGCGGGACGCCTAGACTCCCGGACTTCACGGCATCGTGACGCGGCCGCCGGGGCCGCGGCCTTTCACCCGGATCAGGAGAGCGGACATGAGCGTGGCGGAATGGATGTCGACCTTGGCCGTCGCCGCGGCGGCGGTGGCCTGCGGCGGTGGCGGCAGCGGCGGTGAGGACACCGCCGTACCGTCGCAGCCTGGCGGCGGTGCCGCGGCGCCGACGCTGCAGACGCTCAACAGCGGACTGGACCGCCCCTGGGGCCTGGCGCAGTTGCCGGACGGCCGGCTGCTGGTGACGCAGAAGGGCGGCGCGATCGTGCGGCTGTCCGCGGCCGGCCGGACGGAGGCCACGCTCTCCGGCCTGCCCCCGGTGCTGGACAGCGGCCAGGGCGGCCTGCTGGGCATCGCGATCGATCCGGACTTCGGGACCGCGGGCAGCAACTGGGTCTACTTCGCCTACGCGGAGGCGGGCAGCGGCAGCGAAGCCGGCAAGGCCGGCACGACCGTGGCGCGGGGCCAGCTCGAGGGCGACGCGCTGACCGGCGTGCAGGTGATCTTCCGGCAGGCGCCGAAGGTCGACGGCAGCGGGCATTACGGCTCGCGCCTGGTCTTCGCGCGCGACAAGACGCTCTACATCACCACCGGCGAGCGCATGAAGGGCAGCCCGTCGCAGGACCTGCAGCAGACGCTGGGCAAGGTGATCCGCGTGAACCGCGATGGCGGCATCCCGTCGGACAACCCGAGCTTCGCCGGCGGCGCGCGGCCCGGCATCTGGAGCTACGGCCATCGCAACATCCAGGGCGCGGTGCTGCATCCGCAGACCGGCGAGCTGTGGATCACCGAGCACGGCCCGCAGGGCGGTGACGAGCTCAACATCGCGCGCGCCGGCAAGAACTACGGCTGGCCGGTCAAGAGCTACGGCTGCCCGTACGGCTCGCCGGTGGGCGATGCCTGCCGCATCGGCGGCGGCACGCACGCCCCCACCTACGTCGAACCGCTGACGACCTGGACGCCGATCTCGGTCGCGCCGGCCGGCTTGGTGTTCTACACCGGCAGCATGTTCCCGGAATGGCGCGGGCAGCTGATCTCGGGATCGCTGGCGGGCACGGCGCTGTGGCGCATCGCGATCAACGGCGAGACCGTGACGGCCAAGGAAAAGATGTTCGGCGACCTGGGCGAGCGCTTCCGCGACCTGATCCAGGCACGCGACGGCGCGCTGCTCATCGTCACTGACGGCGGCAAGCTGATGCGGCTGTCGCGCTGACCGCTGACGCGCATCGCGTCAGGGCAGGCGCTTCCAGTAGAGCGCGGTGTCGCGCAGCTCGCCCTGCGGGCTGGTGGCGAAGTCCGGGATCTCGCCGGCGCGCTGGAAGCCCTGCGCGCGATAGAAGGTCTCGGCCGGCGAGTCGACCTCGGTGTCGAGCACCAGCAGCCGCAGACCCTCGTCCCGCGCGACGCGCTCCAGCGCGGCCATCAACTGCGCCGCCACGCCGTGCCGGCGTGCGTCGCGATGCACCATCAGCTTCTGCACCTCGGCGCGATGGCGCCCGTTGGGCTTGCCGCAGATCGACAGCTGCACCGTGCCGAGCGCCCGGTCGCCGTCGCGGCAGACCCAAAGGCGGTGTCGCGGGCCGAGCTGGTCGAAGACGCCCTCCCAGTACTCGCGCATCTGCGCCTCGTCGATGTCCTCGAGGAAACCGAGCGAGCCGCCGCCGTCGATGACGTCGAAGAACAGCTCGCCGAGCGCGGGCATCCAGTCGCGGTCGGTGCCGCGGAGGTCGATCAGTTCCATGGGGATTCCTGGTGGAGCGGGGAGGAGGCGGTCGCCGCGGCGACGCGCAGAGGCTTGCCCAGGCACACCGCGTCGGGGCGATCGACGTAGGCGCCATAGCGGGGGATCTCGGAATAGCCGTGGCGCCGGTAGAAGCGCAGCGCGCGTTCGTTGACGCGGCGCGTCTCCAGCCACAGCGCGCGGTAGCCCATGGCGAGCGCCTCGCGCTCCAGCGCCGCCAGCAGCGCGGCGCCGACGCCGCGCGTGCCGTCGCGCGCGAACATCCGCTTGAGCTCCGCCACCGGCGCCCCGCCGGCCTGCGCGAGCGGCCGGACCGCGCCGCAGCCGAGCAGCGCGCCGCCGTCGCCGCGAGCCACCAGGAACACCGAGCGCCCCTTGGGCATCGAGGCGGCGTCGAAGCGGCTCGCGCCGGAATCGCCGCTGAGCGATGCCAACCGTTGGTTGAGCTGGTGCATCAGCAGCACCGCGTCGGGGTGGTCGACCGACACCGACTCCAGCATCACAGGAATGCAAGGCGCGGCGGATTGGCCAATCGCAGGCGTTTGTGGCATTGTTCAGGCTTCGTTTGAACCAATGATCAAATCCTAACCAATGGTCAGTAAATCGACAAGCGGCGGTCGAGCGCCCCTGCCGGATCCGCGCCCGAGCGGTCCGAAGGGCCTGCACCCCACCGCGGGCGTCGTGCAGGCCGGCCCGGCGGGCGCGGCCGACGCGCGTCCGGCCGCCAAGCCGCAACCGCGCATGCGGCAGAAGGTGGCCAAGCCGGAAGGGCCGCTCAAGCGACAGGCGCAGCGCAAGGCGATGAGCGATGCAGGCGCCGAGGGCGCGAACGCGCTGGCGCCGTCAGACGAGGCGGGGCTGCCGCCGACAGCGTCGCAGCAGCGTCGCGCGGCGCACAAGCAGGCGCTGGAAGCCGGCATCCTGGCCGCCGCGCGGGAGCTGTTCGCCGAGCGCGGCGCCGAGGCGCTGACGCTGCGCGAGGTGGGCGCGGCGGTCGGGTACTCGCACGCGACGCTCTACAGCTTCTTCCATGACAAGGGCGAGCTGCTCGCGCGGCTCGCGCAGGACAGCCTGCAGGCGGTGCTGACGCGGCTGCAGGGCGCGGTCGACGGCGCGGCGCCCGGCGGCGAGGCGGCCGCGGTGGCGCGGGCCTTCGTCTCCTGGGGCCTGCAGCATCCGCACGACTACCGGCTGCTGATGCTCGACACGCCGGTCGCGTTGCGCGAGGCGCTGATCACGGGCCTGGACGCGTTGATCGCGCCGGCCGCCTTGCCCGCCGCGCGCGCCGCCGCGCTGTGGTCGGGCCTGCACGGGCTGGTGATGCTGGAGCAGGACGGGCTGGCGCTCGGCGGCGCGGTCTCGCGGGCGAAGCGGGTGGAGGCGCTGCTGGCCGGGCTGGTCGGCGCCGGGTGAGGCGCGCCGACCGTCGTCCAGGCGCGGGCTCGGACCGGGCGCGGGCTCAGACCAGGTGCGGCAGGCGCTTGTAGTACAGCACCGCGGTCTGCAGCTGGCCTTCGGCGCCATGGCAGTGGTCCGGGATCTGGCCGGCGCGTTGCCAGCCGAGGTGCGCGAAAACCGCCTCGGCCTGCGAATCGGCGCAGGTCTCGAGCTGCAGCAGAAAGCGCCCCTGCGTCGCCGCCGCGCATTCCAGGCGCGACATCAGCTGGCCCGCCACGCCGCGGCTGCGTTCCTCGCTATGCACCATCAGCCGCTGGACCTCCCCGCGGTGGTGCGCGTTCGCCAGCGGGCACAGCGAGAGCTGGACCGCGCCCAGCAGCCGGCCGGGACCTTCGGACTCGCAGGCGATCCACAGCATGTGGTGCTGGCCCAGTCGCGCGAAGACGCCATGCCAGTAGTCCAGCGCCTGGTAGCGCGACAGCGGCGCCAGGAAGCCCAGCGTCGCGCCGAGATGGACGTTGTCGATCAGCAGGTGGGTCAGCGCGGGCAGCCATTGCAGGTCGCGGGACGACAGCTTGAGGATCTCGATCGGCGCCCGCTCCAGTCGTGGCAAGGCGGCGGTATCGCTGGCCTGTGGATGGAGGGCGCGCGCGGCTCGGGGGTGGACGGCCGTGGGGCTGAGGGCGACGTGCATGGACGGGAACTCCAGGTGGGACTGCGGCTGCCCGACCGATCTCGTGAATCGCGGTCGGGACCTGGAAAACCCTGACGCAAACGTCATGCCAGCTCGGCGCGGGGCCGCATCGCGCGGGCGATTGCCGCGCGGTGACGGCTCAGGCTCAGGCTCAGGCGGGCACCGCCACGCTGAGTTCCGCCTCGAGCCCCGGCTCGGCGCACAGGCGGCCCTTGCCCTGGCGCTTGGCGGCATACAGCGCTGCCTCGGCGCGGTGCAGCAGGTCCTCGATGTTGCGGTCGCCGTTGCGCAGCTTGGCCCAGCCGGCCGAATAACCGAGCGTGAAACCGAGCTCGCGCGGCGCCAGCGCCAGCAGCGCCTCGCGGACGCGGCGGTCGAGCGCCGGCGGCCCGACCAGGTCCGAGCGCGCCATCATCACCGCGAAGCGCTGGCCATCGATGCGCGCGACGACGTCGCCCAGGCGCTTCTGCTCGTCCAGGCAGCGGGCGAACAGCGCGATCGCCTGGTCGCCCTTGAGCTCGCCGTGGGTGGCGTTGATCGCCTTGCAGCCGTCCAGGTCCATGACCAGCAGCATCAGCGGCTCGCTGTAGCGACGCGCCATCGAGATCATGTCCACCGAGCGCTGCTGGAACGCGCGCCGGTTGGCCAGCCCGGTGGCGGCGTCGACCTGGGAGAGGCGGCGCAGCTCGACCTCGCTTTCGCCGCGCCAGGCCACCAGGATCGCGATCGCGGCGGCCAGCACGCAGACGTTGGCGACGACGGCGAAGGCCATGTTGAGCGGATGCGGCGCGTCGAAGCGCGGCAGGTTGCCGGTGTCGAAGCCGGCCAGGTAGGCGCGGGCCAGGTTGAGCAGCGCCAGCAGGCCCAGGCTGACGGTGAACAGCAGGCGCCAGCGCAGGTGGCCGACGGGGCCGCGCTTGACCGGCTGCATCAGGCTGACGCCGAACGCCAGCATCTGCAGGCCGATGCAGCCGTTGGACCAGGCCAGGCGCAGCGCGTAGTTGTCCCAGCCGGCGCCGTAGCCGACCATGACCAGCACCGGCATGCCGTACTGGAAGAAGCGGCCGAGCCGCCCGGGCAGCCAGCGGTCGGCGGCCATCCACAGCAGCGTCACGCTGACACTGAGCAGGCCCAGCGCCGCGGTCGCGGTCAGGCGCGAGCCTTCGGGCGGCAGCAGCAGCAGGGCCCAGCCGGCGGCCTGGGCGGCGGCGCCGAGTTGCGCGCGGCGGGCGGCGATGCTGTCGCACCAGCCCAGCAGCAAGGGCAGCAGCAGCGCCAGCGCCAGGGACTGGATCAGCATCAGGCTGAACAGCGTCGGGACGTCGAAACGCATACGCGCGGCACCCGCCGGCGAGGCGGGCGTGAGCTGGTCATGACCGGCGATTGTGGCCCCGATGCGGCCGCGCACGTAAAGTCGCGGCCCCATGAGCCTGACGACCACCCTCCCGTCCGCCCCGGCTCGCCTGCCGGGCGTGCCGTTCGCCTATGCCGGCGGGTATGGACCGCACTGCGGCGGCGTTCACGCGCTGGTGGGGGAGAGCGGTGGCCGCGTGCGGGCGCGGCTTGCGGCGCCGCTCGAAGGCAGCCCGACCTGGCTCAATCTGGCCGAGGACGGACGGCGGCTGCATGCGCTGCTCGAGGACAGTCACGAGCTCGCGAGCTTCGCGGTCGATCCCGACGACGGGGCGCTCACGCTGATGTCGCGTGTCGAGACGGGCGGCACGCTGCCGGTGCATCTCGCCTTGGACGACAACACCGGCCGCGCGCGCGAGGCATGGATCGCGCATTACGGCGATGGCAGCGTGCGGCGCGCCGTGGTGGAGAGCGACGGCGCGCTGCGTGCGCCCGATCGGTCGATCGCTCCCAGGCCCGGCGCCGAGCCGCATGCGCACATGGTGCGCCGGCATCCGCGCTGGCCGCTGATGCTGGCCACCGACCTGGGCTAGGACCTGCTGCGCGTGTGGCGCCTCGATGAAGGCGGGGAGATGCCGATCGAGCTGGAGGGCCTGTCGCTGCCGCCGGGCAGCGGCCCGCGCCACGTCGTCTTCCACCCGAGGGATGCGGGGCAGCTCTACCTGCTCAACGAGGCCGCGAATGCGCTCGACTGGGTGGGCCTGGACGCTGCGGGGCGTTTGACCCATCGGCTGCGCATCAGCAGCCTGCCGGCTGGTTTCGAAGGGCTGAGCTACGCGTCGGACCTCCTCGTCACACCCGACGGGCGCCGGCTCTTCGCGCTGAACCGGCTGCATGACGCCATCGCCGTCTTCGACCTGGATGCGGACGGCCGCCCGTCCTGGCGCGGCGAAGTCTGGGCCCAGGGCAGCTACCCGCGCAGTGCGACGCTGAGCCCGGACGGCCGCGAGCTCTGGGTCAGCCTGCAGCGCAGTCATCAGCTCTGCGTGTTCCGGCTCGACGGCGAGGCGCTGCCGCGCTTCGACGGCCACTTCATCGCCATGCCGGGCGCGGCCTGCGTGGTGTTCCGCTGAGGCTCGACCTGATCAGCCGAACTGCCGCCGGTAGCGCGAAGGCGCGGGCAGTCCCAGCAGGCGGAAGTGCCGCCGCATCGACTCCGGCGAGCCCAGCCCCGAGAGATCGGCCACCGCCTCCACGTCCAGCGACTCACGGGTCTCGAGCAGCTCCTTGGCGATGGCGACGCGCTCGCGCGTCAGCCATTCGAGCGGCGCAAGGCCCGTGGCCGCCTTGAATCGGCGCTGCAGGGTGCGCGCGCTCATCGCGGCGTGATGGGCCATCGACGCGACCGTGTGGACCTCGCGCGGATGCGCGCGCAACCAGTCCTGCAGCACGGCGATGGGGCTGGAATCGTCGCTGGGCATCGGCCTGGGCACGAACTGCGCCTGGCCGCCCTCGCGATGCGGCGACATCACCAGCCGCTGTGCTACCGCGTTGGCGATGCGCGCGCCGTGGTCGCGCCGCACCAGGTGCATCAGCATGTCCAGCCCGGCGGCCGAGCCGGCCGAGGTGATCACCTGGCCCTCGTCGACGTAGAGCGCGCCGGGATCGACCTCGATGCGGGGGAACTCGCGGGCGAGGCGCTCGGCATAACGCCAGTGGGTGGTCGCGCGCCGGCCATCGAGCAGCCCCGCGTGCGCGAGCACGAAGACGCCGGAGCAGATCGTGCACAGCCGCGCGCCGCGCGCATGGGCGGCGCGCACCGCCTTCAGCAGCGGCTCGGGCGGCCGCTCGGCGGCATCGCGCCAGCCGGGGATGACGACGATGTCGGCGCGCCGCAGCATCGCCAGCGTGTGGGGCGCCTCGACGCGCACGCCGCCGGTGCCGCGCAGCGGGCCGGGCTCGGCCGCGCAGATCGCGTGGCGGTACCAGGCGACGCCGAGCTCGGGCCGGTCCAGCGCGAACAGCTCCACGGCGCAGCCGAACTCGAACATGCAGAGCCGGTCGTAGGCGAGGATCGCGACCAGCGGCGCCTCGGTAGAGGCGGCCGCCTGGGCCGATCGGCTCGACCTGGCGGCGTTGGCGCGGGCGGCGACGGGCCTCGCGCCGGCGGTGCTGCCCTTGCGGGGAGGGAGGCTCGATTCATGACGGGCGCGTGGCATGGCGCGATGTTACCGATACGCGGCATTCCGGCCACTCGTGCATGACACCGCGCTTGGCGACACTGGCTGCCATCGATCCCCACCACCCAGCAAGGAACCCCCGATGAGTTCGCATGTCTCCGCCATTCCCGCCGCGCCCAGCGCCCAGGCGCTCGCCCACTTCGAGCAGGCCTTCGCCTTCGAGACCGACTGCTGGGACGTCCACGACGCGTTCTCCCGCGGCGTCCAGGACTTCGTGCTGCTCGACGTGCGCAGCCACGAGCTCTACCAGCGCGGCCACCTGCCCGGCGCGCTGAGCCTGCCGCACGGCAAGATCACCGAAGGCAAGATGGCGGCGTATCCGAAGGACACGCTGTTCGTCGTCTACTGCGCCGGCCCGCATTGCAACGGCGCGCATCGCGGCGCAGTGCGGCTGGCCCGGCTCGGCCGTCCGGTGAAGCTGATGATCGGCGGCCTGACCGGCTGGATCGACGAGGACTTCGAGGTCGAACGCGAGTTGTCGCCCGTCGTCGCGTCCTGACGCGATCCGCGGCGGGCGTCAGAGCCGGTTCAGCACCGGCGCCCAGTGCGCGCTGAGCTTGCGGTAGCCGGCGCTCGTCGGATGGATCTCGTTGAGCCAGTCGGCGGTCGCGCCGGTGTCGGTCACGCGTGCCGGCGTCAAGGTGCCCTGCGTGTCGACGATGTGCACCGACCCATCGGGCACGGCCGACGCGATCTGGAACAGCAAGGCCTTCAGCCGACGCAGCATCAACGCGCTCACGGCGGCCCATGCGTCCTGCGGGACGCCGTACTTCACGAGCGAGGGCTGCAGCCAGGGTCCGCGGCCGAAACCCGCGCCGCTCGGACGCGGCACGGCCAGGTCGTAGGTGTGCAGCACCACCGGGATGCCGCGGTTGAGACCGCGGTCGCGCTCCCGCAGCAGTTGCCGCATGACCGCATCCAGGTGAACGCTGAAGGTCTGCCAGCCCGCGGCGGAGAGATAGCGGTCTTCCGCGACGCCGGCGTCCCACTCCGCCTGCGTGGCCAGCAGGCGCAGCGCCGCCGGCTGCGCGGGGTCGACCGCGGCTGCCTCGATCAGGTCGTTGCCGCCGCCGGACAGCAGCAGCGCGCTCCAACGGCGGGACAGCGGGCCATTGAGGTGGCGCAGGAAGCGGCGCTCCCGGACCGTATCCGTCATGCGCCTCAGCACGGCGCCGGGCGAGGCGAAATTGACCGCGCAGGCGGCGGTCCGTGTCGACATGCCGTCGAACAGGTTGGAGGACTGCAGCGGCAGCCCGCCCAACGAGAACCAGGAGTCGCCCTGGGCGATGAACTGCCGGTTGAAGTCGGACAGCGGGGCCGGTCTGTCCGGGTGCTCGACCTCGTCGGGCGTGAAGACGGTGATCACGGGCATGGAGGACCGCCGCGCCTTACTTCACCGGGATGACGGTGCCGCGGTCCACCGGCACGGCGGTCACGCTGTTCTGCGGCGAGCCCTCGATGACGCGGTCCGAGTAGGTCAGGTAGACCAGCGTGTTGCGCTTGGCGTCGACCATGCGGACGACGCGCAGCCGCTTGAACACCAGCGAGGCGCGCTCGGAGAACACCTCCTCCTGCCGCGGCAGCGGCTTGGGGATGCTGATCGGACCGACCGCGCGGCAGGCGATGGAGGCCTCGGACTTGTCCTCGGCCAGCCCCAGGCCGCCCTTGATGCCGCCGGTCTTCGCGCGCGAGACGTAGCAGGTCACGCCGTTCACCGCCGGGTCGTCGTAGGCGTCGACGACGATCTTGTGGTTCGGGCCGATGAACTTGAACACCGTGCTCACGTCGCCGATCTCCTCGGCGTTCGCGCCCATGCAGGCGGTGGCGAGCAGGCTCAGCGCCAGGGCGCCGAGGGACAGGACCGCCGGACGGCGAGGGCGGGAGGAACGGGGGCTAGGCATGCTGGGGACTCCTTTGGCCCGCGGTTGTAGCACGCGTCGCGTCAACGAACTGCGATGGGATCCAGCGGTCGCGCCAGTTCAGGAAGGGCCGCTCGACCCCCCGGTAGAGCAGCCATCCGCCCAGCAGGCAGACCGCCGCGATCACCGGCACCGCCGCGCCCGAGGTGCGCGTCAGCCCGAACGCCGCCAACGGCTGGATCAGCGCGTAGGCGATCGGCTTGTGGGTGAGGTACAGCGCGTAGGACCAGCGCGCCAGCGCATTCGCGCCCGGGACCTCGACGCGCGACAGCGCGCCACGCGGTGCGAGCGCCGCCAGGGTCATCAGGCCGAAGCTCCAGGCGAGTGCGCTGTAGCCCCAGCTGCTCATCGCGTGGCCATAGCCGTAGCCGTCGATGTAATAGAAGTGCAGCATCAGCGTGAGCATGCCGATGCTGGCCGTGACGCCGGCGACCAGCAGCATCCGCGCGCGACGCATGAGCGCGGCCCACAGGTCCGCATGGCCATGCTTCAGCAGGGCGATGGCGACGCCGGGCAGGAATTCGTCCAGGCGCGCGAGGCTGCCGTAATAGAGCTGCGGGTAGTAGCCGAGCGACGGATCCTGCGTGCCGTAGCGCCGCCACAGGTGATCGCGCCACGCGATCGCGGCCAGCGTCAGCCCGGCGATCAGCGACCAGGCCAGCACGCGCCGGCCCGACTTCAGGGCCGCGCCCAGCATCAGAGCGGCCGGGAGCATCAGGTAGAACTGCTCCTCGATGCACAGCGACCAGGCGTGCGAGAACGCCGTGCCGGGCGCCAGGCCGATGTTCTGGGTGAAGGTCAGGAAGCGCCACAGCGGGGGTGGCTCACGGCCGCCCATCAGCTGGGGCAGCAACAGGTAGAGCGCCAGCACGACGTAGAAGTTGGGCAGCGTGCGCAGCAGGCGCCGGCCATAGAAGCGCGGCAGCGACAGCCGCTCGCCGCGCGCGATCCCGCCCATCAGCTGGTTGGCGATCAGGTAGCCGCTGAGCACGAAGAACAGGTCGACGCCGGCCCAGCCGATGCGGCTCAGCCAGCCGAAGGTCGACTCGCCGCTGACGAAGACCTGGTAGTGGTAGGCGAAGACCAGCAGGATGGCCGCGGCACGCAGCGTGTCCAGGCCATGCAGGCGCGGGGTGCCCGAGCCGGGCAGGGAAGGGGAGGACATGGGAAGCAAGGAGCCGGCTTCGAGGCGGCGTCGTTGGAATGGCGGCGATTCTCGGCACGCCGCGCGGCGCCGGCGCCATCCTGCGACGAAATCGCCCGCGCGATGGACGAGTCGGCAGCGCGAGAACCGTTACGCGCGTTACGCGGCTCTCGAGCGTCGCGCGACCGATGCGCCTATCCCGACACGACCGATGCCACCGACACCACCGGCGCCATGGGCACTTCAGGCGCGATGGCGCTCTCGACTGTCCGTGGGCGCCTCGTCGCGTGCCTGCATGCCGTAATCGCGGAGCACCGCGGCGACGCGCAACCGGTAGTCGGCGAACACGCCCGCGCGGCCCTCCGATTGCGCTTGGCGATGCGCCTCCGGACGCCGCCAGGCCTGCACCGCCGCCTCGTCGCGCCAGAAGGACAGCGAGAGCAGCTTGCCCGGGTCGGTCAGGCTCTGGAAGCGCTCGATGCTGAGGAAACCATCGATCTCCTGCAGCAGGGGCTTGAGCTCGGCGGCGAGCTCGAGGTAGCGGTCGCGACCGTCGGCGCTGGGCGTGACTTCGAAGATGACGGCGATCATGGGAAAAGCTCCTCCTCCTTGAATTGCGGAATGTCCATGTTGGGCAACGCCAGCGGCGCGACGGCGGTCGGCGGACGCAGCCCCGATTGCTCGGCGAGCCACTGCAGCGCCGCCAACGAGATGCCCAGCGCCAGGCCTTGTCCCGGGCAGCGGTGGGCGCCGTCGCCGAAGGGGTGGTCGGTGCCGGCCAGCGGCACGGTGACCGGTGCGGAGGGCTGCTGCCGGGCGTCGAAACGCCGGGTCACGCGCACGGCGCCGCCCTCGCGTGCCAGGCGCAGCAGGGCTTCGCGCGTCGGTGCGCCGCCCACCCACGAATCACCGAGCAGCGCATGGCCCAGCAGCGCGGCGCCCGCTTCATGGCTCTGCCAGATCAGCGCGAGCCGGTTCGCGGTGAACGCGGCGCGGTCGGTCCAGCGCGAGGGCGCGGCGTACCGGAGCAAGGTCCATTGCAGCGGCGCATCGGGCGCGCGGTGCTCGGCGTCGTCGAGCGCGCTCAGCAGCGTCGCCACCGCTTCGCCGCCCGCGCGGACCGCCTCACCCGTCGCCTGGGCGCCCAGGCCGGCCGCCATCGCGCGCAGTTGCCCATGTAGTCGGCGCTGGGCCGCGAGCTCCTCCATGGGCAGGCCCAGCAGGCTCGCCACCGTCGATGCAGGGACCGCCCAATGCCAGTGGGACCAGCCGCCCAGCGCGGCGATGACTGCCTGGCGACGGGCATGGGCGCGGACGTCGTCATCGGACAGCGCCAGCAGCGCGCGCGCGAGCGCCGCCTTCTCCGGCGCGTGGTCCGCGTCGTCGCGCTGCCGCAGCCAGCGCGAGAAGACCTCGGCCAGCGGCCCACCTTGGACGCGCAGCGGCGGTGGCAGCGGCTCGTCCGGCGGCCGCATTCGCAATGCAGGGTCGAGCAGGGGCGCGAGCGGCGCATCGATGCTCAGCGCGTCGGCGATCGGGGCATCGGTGTCAACGGCATCAGCGGCGCCAACGACCTGGGCATTGGCATCGTGCCGCGCATGGAAGGGACAAGCGGTCATCGCGTGGGCGCCCGGGTGGGCGAGGGGATGGGAGATGGGGGAATCTTCGCGATGGATCGCCGGGAACGCTTCGCTTAGCATCGAAACATGATTGACGCCCCCACCGCCGACGAGGCGCTGGCGCACATCGCCGCCAGCATGGCCGAGCCGGTCCGCGCGCGCATGCTCTGCTGCCTGATGGACGGCCACGCGCGCACCGCCACCGAGCTGGCCGCCGTCGGCGAGGTCGCGGCCTCGACCGCCAGCGCCCACCTGGCCAAGCTGCTCGCGCAAGGGCTGGTCGGCTGCATGGCCCAGGGCAAGCACCGCTACTACCGGCTCGCGGGCGCCGAGGTGGGCCAGGCCCTGGAGGCGATGCTGGTGCTGGCCGGCCTGCCGCGCCCGCGCTTCGAGCCCAGCACCCCGCCCGCGCTGCGCCAGGCGCGGCGCTGCTACGACCACCTCGCCGGCCACTGGGGTGTGCGGCTGCACGACCATGCGCTGCGCCAGCGCTGGATGACGCCCGATCCCGACGAGGCCCGCGGCTACCGCTGCACCGACGAAGGCCTGGACGCGCTGCGCGCGCTGGGCGTCGATGTCGCCGCGGCCACCGGCGCGCGTCGACGGCGCCTGGCCTGCGCCTGCATGGACTGGAGCGAACGCCGGCCGCACCTGGGCGGCGCGCTGGGCGCGGCCTGGCTGCAGGCGATGCTGGCGCAGGACTGGCTCGACCCCGATCCCGACAGCCGCGCGCTGCGCGTCACGCGGCGCGGGCAGGCCCGACTCGAACGACTGCTGGAGGACACGACGACATGAGCACCTCGATCCATGTGGGCATCGGCGGATGGAACTTCGAACCCTGGCGCGAGACCTTCTATCCGAAGGATCTGCCGGCGTCGCGCGAGCTGGAATACGCCAGCCGCAAGCTGAGCGCCATCGAGGTCAACGGCACCTACTACTCGACCTTCAAGCCGGCCACCTTCGCGAAGTGGCGCGACACGGCGCCCGAGGGCTTCGTGTTCTCGCTCAAGGCCAACCGCTTCGCCACCAACCGGCGGGTGCTGGCCGAGGCCGGCGAATCGGTCATGCGCTTCATCGACAGCGGCGTCGCGGAACTCGGGCCCAAGCTCGGGCCCATCGTCTGGCAGTTCGCGCCGAGCAAGCGATTCGATCCCGTCGACTTCGGCGCCTTCCTGAAGCTGCTGCCGGCGCAGTCCGGTGGCGTGGCGCTGCGCCACGCGCTCGACGTGCGTCATGAGAGCTTCCGCCGCGCCGAGTTCCTGGCGATGGCGCGCGACCACGGCGCCGCCGTCGTGTTCACCGAGTCGGACGACTACCCGCCCATCCCGGACCTGACCACCGACTTCGTCTACACCCGCGTGATGCGCACCCGGTCCGAGCTGGAGACCGGCGTCACCGAGGAGGAGCTCGACGGCATCGCCGCCAGCGCCTCGCGCTGGGCCTCGGGCGGCCAGCCGGACCGCCTGCCGCTGGTCGAGGCCGACCGCACGCCGCCGCGGCGGCCGCGCGACGTGTTCGTGTTCTTCATCAGCGGCGCCAAGGAACGCGCGCCCGCCGCCGCGATGGCGCTGATCGACCGCCTGACCTGAGCATCCCTTCCCGAGCTTCGTCCGGGTGCCACGGCTTGACGTCAACTTGACGCCTCGGGCCCGCGATGTAGGGGGACGGGCGCCGGTCCGGGATCACTACACTCGCTCGTCATGGCGTCCATCCACATCCCCACGCTGATGTTGGCGCTGCTGAGCGGCTTCGCGATGCTCGGCGTGCAGCTGTGGGCGGCGCAGCGCAGCCGGCTGCGCTACCTGGATCTGGCGGTGTGGACCTGGGGCTCGTGGACGCTGCTGGCCGGCTTCGCGATGTTGACGGCCCGGCTGGTGGTGCCGGTGTGGGTGTCGGCGCTGCTGGGCAACGGCCTGATCGCGCTGGGCATCGTGTTCTACAACGAGGCCATCCATCGCCACGTGCTGGGTCGCTCGTTGCCGCGCTGGATGTGGTGGAGCGCCCCGTTGGTGGCGTGGACGCTCACGGCCTGGATGCTGACCTGGCCGCTGGCGCTGCGCACCAGCGCGATCTCGCTGGTCTTCGCGCTGCTGCTGTGCCCGGCCATCCTCGTGCTGCTGGGGCCGGGCTGGCGCGGCGAGTCGTCGCTGCGCGCCGTCGGCCTGACGCTGGTCGCCGCGGCGACCAGCCTGCTGCTGCGCAGCGTGCATGCGCTGACGAATCCGGAGGAGTACCGCGACCTGATGCAGAGCAGCCTGGGCCAGGGCCTGACCTTCCTGTTCAGCTTCATCTGCCTGATCGGCGCGGGCTTCGGTTTCGTGCTCGCCAATTTCGAGCGCATCGCGCGTCGCATGGAGGAGATGGCCTCCACCGACGGCCTCACCGGCTGCCTGAACCGGATGACGGCGGATGCGCTGCTGCGGCATGAGCTGGAGCGCGGTCGACGCGAAGGCACGCCGCTGGCTTTCGTGCTGCTGGACCTGGACCACTTCAAGGACGTCAACGACTGCCACGGCCACCATGCGGGCGACGATGCGCTGCGCGCCTTCGCGGCGGAGGTGCGCGCCCGGCTGCGCGCGTCGGACGTGGTGGGGCGCTGGGGCGGGGAGGAGTTCGGGCTGATCCTGCCGGCCACCGACGGACCGGGCGCGGCGCGCCTGGTGGAACAGATCCGCGAGGCGGTGGCGACGCTGCGGCTGTGCGACGGCGAGGGCCACGACTTCGCCTTGACCGTCTCCGCCGGCATCGCGGTGGCGGCGCCGGGCGGACAGCTGACCGCCGACCAGCTGTTCATGCGCGCCGACCGCGCGCTCTATCGCGCCAAGGACGGTGGCCGCAACAACGTGCAGCTGCACGACAGCGGCTGGGAGCTCGGCATGGAGAGCCCGGCGGCCTGAGGTTCAGCGGCGCTCGTATTTCCAGTTGCGGCGCTTGCCTTCCGCCATCCACGCGATGGCTTGCGCCAGGCGCTTCTCGCGGGTGCCGGCCTGCTTTGCCTCGACGATCCACTCGATGTATTCGCGCTGCTGGCCGGGCGGGAAGGCCTCGAAGGTCGCTCGCGCCGCCGCGTTGGCCTGGAGCGCCGCGCCCAGGTCGTCCGGCGTCGCCAGCGGTGGCCGGGGCGCGGCCGCCTTGGCGGGCCGGGCCTTCACGCCGTCCTCGATGAGGCGCATCGCGCGCTGCAGGATGGCCTGCTGCTCCGCCGGGGCCGGCAGGTCCTGGAGCGAGGCGACGCGGCCGAGATCGCCCATGGCGCCGTCCTTCGCATGCGCCGCGCCGACGGCCGCCGCCCCGTGCCAGAAGCCGATCGAGCAGTGCGCCTTGAAGGCGGCCATGCCGGTCAGGATCCGGTCGCGGTAGGTGAAGTTGGGGAAGCCCCACTTGATCGTCTCGACGACCTCGGGGCAGTGGGCATGCACGGTCGCGCGCCAGTACCGCAGGATCTCCTGCGCGAAGGGAGCGGCGCGCTCGATGTAGGCATCGACGCGGGGATCGAGGGTGGGCATGGCGTCGCAGCCTAACGCGTCCACGGGCGGGCGACCATCGTGGTCTATGCTCGGTCCCCATGCGCGCCAAGCCCTCGAACTCCCTTCTCGCCCGCCTGCCGGCGGCCCTGCCGATCTGGACGCTGCTCGCGCCGCTGGCGGCGATCCTCGCGCTGCTGGGGCTGACGGCCGGCGGCAACTCGACGCTGGTGCTGGCGGTGGTCAGCGTCCTGCTGATCGGCGCGGTGCTCGCGGCGGTGCATCACGCGGAGGTGGTCGCGCACCGGGTGGGCGAGCCCTATGGCTCGCTGGTGCTGGCGGTCGCGGTGACCATCATCGAGGTGGCGCTGATCGTGTCGTTGATGCTCGCGGGGGGCGAGCCCACCAACACGCTGGCGCGGGACACGGTGTTCTCCGCGATCATGATCGTCTGCAACGGCGTGCTGGGCCTGTGCATCCTGGTCGGCGGCTGGAAACACCAGGAGCTGGCTTTCCGCGTCGAGGGCACGAGCCCGACGCTGGCGGTCCTGGCGGCGCTGTCGGTGCTGACGCTGGTGCTGCCGGCCTTCACGACGAGTTCAGCGGGGCCGACCTTCACCACCGCGCAGCTGCTCTTCGCGGGCGGCGTGTCGCTGGTGCTGTACGGCGCCTTCGTGTTCGTGCAGGCGGTGCGGCACCGCGACTACTTCCTGCCGGTGGCCGGCGTCGACGACCAGGACACGCATGCCGAGCCGCCGAGCTGGCGCGTGGCCGGGCTGAGCCTGGCGCTGCTGCTGGTGTGCCTGGTGGGCGTGGTCGGTCTGGCCAAGCTGCTGGCGCCGACGATCGAGCGCGGCGTGCATGCGATCGGCGCGCCGCCGTCGCTGGTGGGCGTGATCGTGGCGATGCTGGTGCTGCTGCCGGAGACGGTCGCGGCGGTGCGCGCGGCGCTGCACAACCGACTTCAGACCAGCCTGAACCTCGCGCTGGGATCGGGCTTGGCGAGCATCGGGCTGACGATCCCGACGGTGGCGGTGCTGTCGCCGCTGTTCCCGCATTCCCTGGTGCTGGGGCTCACGCCGCTGAGCATGGTGCTGCTGTTCCTGACCTTCATCGTCGGCGGCCTCACGCTGGGCGGCGGACGCGCCACGGTGCTGCAAGGCGCCGTGCACATGGTGGTGTTCGTCGTGTTCCTGTTCCTGGCGGTCGTGCCCTGAGGCTTCAGGGTCGATGACCCGGGCCGCCCGAGCGCGGTCCATGGCCCACCGGACGGGTCGATGCTTCGCCATTGCGCCAGCCCGGCCCCTGCCTCCTACGCCGCCAGCCTGAACGCGCTCACCAGCGCGTTCAGCTGCTCCGCCTGCGAGCGCAGGCTGCCCGCCGCGGCGGCGGATTCCTCGACCAGCGCGGCGTTCTGCTGCGTCATCTCGTCCAGCCGCTGCACGGCGACGTTGACCTGGCCGATGCCATCCTTCTGCTCGGCGGCCGCCGTGGCGATCTCGCCGACGATATCTGCCACGCGGCGCACGCCTTGCACGATCTCGCCCATCGTCGTGCCGGCGTCCTGTACCAGCCGCGTGCCGGCGTCCACGCGCGAGACGCTCTCGCCGATCAGCGCTTTGATCTCCTTGGCCGCGCCGGCCGAGCGCTGCGCCAGCGCGCGCACCTCGCCGGCAACCACCGCGAAGCCGCGTCCCTGCTCGCCGGCCCGCGCCGCCTCCACCGCCGCGTTCAGGGCCAGGATGTTGGTCTGGAAGGCGATGCCGTCGATGACGCCGATGATGTCGTTGATGCGCCGCGAACTCGACTCGATCTGCTGCATCACCTCGACCACCTCGCTCACCACGTCGCCGCCCTTGGAGGCCGACTCGCGCGTCGCGCTCACCAGCGCGTTGGCCTGCTGGGCCGAGCTCGCCGTGTGCGCCACCGTGCCGGTCAGCTCCTCCATCGACGAGGCCGTCTGCTGCAGGTTGGAGGCCGTCGCCTCGGTGCGCGCCGACAGGTCCTGGTTGCCGGTCGCGATCTCCTGCGTCGCGACGTTGATGGTCTCGGTGCCGTCGCGGACCTGCCGCACCATACGCCGCAGCGCGTCCTGCATCGCGCTCAGCTCGCGCAGCAGCACGCCGATCTCGTCGCTGCGATCGACGACGATGTCCTGGCTCAGGTCGCCGCTGGCGATGGTCTGCGCCACCGCGCCGGCGCGCACCATCGGCGCTCGCACCGACTGCGTGATCCGCCACGCGATGAAGATGCCCAGCACCACCGCCAGGCCGGTCAGCGCCAGCATCAGCGTCGCCGCCTGTGAGGCCTGCTCGCGCTGGCGCGCGGCGTAGGCGTCGGTGTCCTCGGAGATCAGCGCCACGAGCTTCTCGACCGACGCGAGGTAACTGGTCGCCGCCGGGATCAGGGTCTGGTCGACCTGCCGGCCGCCCGCCGCCGGGTCGGCCTTGATCGCGGCCATCACGCCCTTGCGGATGTCGACGTAGCGCTGGCGCTCGGCGGCGATGACCGGCAGCTGCGCCTTCTGCTCCGGGTCGTCGATGGCCTTCTCCAGGTCAGCCTGGAGCTGGTTGATGCGCTCGGTGGTGCGCGTCATTTCGCCGGAGAGGAATGCGGTCAGCCCGTCGTGCCCGCCGGACTTGGCGATCGCCATCACGCGATTGAGGTTGAGCTCGGTCGCGGCGCGCCAGTTCGTGGCCATCAGCCGGCGCTGCTCGAGCACATGCAGGCCGTCGCTCAGGCGCACCATCTCGCGCAGCTTCATCACCCCCACGCCGGTCATCAGGGCCGCCATCGCGAGCACCGCCGCGAAGCCGACCTGGAGCAGGGTGGTGATCTTCATCCGGTTCAGCGTCTGCAGCATGGCGGACTCCCGTCGACGTGGGTGCGATCGATTATGGGAGTGCCCCCTGGACACGGCAAGGCAGGGAAGGCCCGGGCCCCTCGGGTCGGGGGCTGTGCGGAAGGGGCCGGGTCATGCGCCCGGCCGGGCTCACATGCTGCGCCGGTACTGCCCGCCGACCTCGAACAGCGCCGCCGTGATCTGCCCCAGCGAGCAGACCCGCACCGCGTCCATCAGCACCTCGAAGACGTTGCCGTTGTCGATCACCGCCTGCTGCAGCCGCTTGAGCATCGCCGGCGACTCGGCCGCGTGGCGCGCATGGAACTCGCCCAGGCGCGTCAGCTGGCTCTGCTTCTCGTCCTCGGTCGAGCGCGCCAGCTCGATGTGCTCCGGCACCGGGTCGCCATGCGGGTTGCGGAAGGTGTTGACGCCGATGATCGGGTACTCGCCGGTGTGCTTGAGCATCTCGTAGTGCAGCGATTCCTCCTGGATCTTGCTGCGCTGGTAACCCGTCTCCATCGCGCCCAGCACGCCGCCGCGCTCGGCAATGCGCTCGAACTCGGTCAGCACCGCCTCCTCGACCAGCTCGGTCAGCTCGTCGATGATGAAGGCGCCCTGGCTCGGGTTCTCGTTCTTGGCCAGGCCCCATTCGCGGTTGATGATCAGCTGGATCGCCATCGCGCGGCGCACCGATTCCTCGGTCGGCGTGGTGATCGCCTCGTCGTAGGCGTTGGTGTGCAGCGAGTTGCAGTTGTCGTAGATCGCGATCAGCGCCTGCAGCGTGGTGCGGATGTCGTTGAACGCGATCTCCTGCGCATGCAGCGAGCGGCCCGAGGTCTGGATGTGGTACTTCAGCTTCTGGCTGCGCTCGTTGGCGCCGTACTTGTCGCGCATCGCCACCGCCCAGATGCGGCGCGCGACGCGGCCCAGCACGGTGTACTCCGGGTCCATGCCGTTGCTGAAGAAGAAGCTCAGGTTGGGCGAGAAATCGTCGATGTGCATGCCGCGCGCCAGATAGGCCTCCACGAAGGTGAAGCCGTTGGACAGCGTGAACGCGAGCTGCGAGATCGGGTTCGCGCCCGCCTCGGCGATGTGGTACCCGCTGATCGACACCGAATAGAAGTTGCGCACGTCATGGTTGACGAAGTACTGCGCGATGTCGCCCATCACCTTGAGCGAGAACTCGGTCGAGAAGATGCAGGTGTTCTGGCCCTGGTCCTCCTTGAGGATGTCGGCCTGCACCGTGCCGCGGACGTTGGCCAGCACCCAGGCGCGGATCTTGGCGGCCTCGTCGGCGGTGGGCTCGCGGCCGTTGTCGGCCTTGAACTTGGCCAGCTGCTGGTCGATGGCGGTGTTCATGAACATCGCCAGGATCGACGGCGCCGGGCCGTTGATCGTCATCGACACCGAGGTCGTCGGGTTGCACAGGTCGAAGCCGTCGTACAGGACCTTCATGTCGTCCAGCGTCGCGATGCTGACGCCGGAGTTGCCGACCTTGCCGTAGATGTCCGGCCGCGGCGCGGGATCGGCGCCGTAGAGCGTGACCGAGTCGAAGGCCGTCGACAGCCGCTTGGCCGGCATCCCTTCGGACACCAGCTTGAAGCGGCGGTTGGTGCGGAAGGCGTCGCCCTCGCCGGCGAACATGCGGGTCGGGTCCTCGCCCTCGCGCTTGAACGCGAACACGCCGGCCGTGTAGGGGAAGCTGCCCGGCACGTTCTCCAGCATCAGCCACTTGAGCAGCTCGCCCTGGTCCTCGTACGGCGGCAGCACGACCTTGCGGATCTTGGTGCCCGACAGCGAGCTCGACACCAGCGCGGTGCGGATCTCCTTGTCGCGGATCTTCACGACGTACTCGTCGCCGGCGTAGGCCTTCTGCATGTCGGGCCACTGCGCGAGCAACTGGCGCGCGTCGGCGTCGAGCTTCGCCTGGCGCGATGCGGCGAGCGCCTCGAGCGCCGCCACGTTCGCTTGCCCATCGGACTGCCCCAGCATCGCGGCGCTGGCGCTGAGTTGCTGGATCTCGCGCGCGAGCCGCGCCTGCGCGCGGGCGCGTTTCTTGTAGGCGCGGACGGTGTCGCCGATCTCGGCCAGGTAGCGCGCGCGCGCCGGCGGCACGATCGGCGTCTGGTGCGTGCTGAAGCGCGTCGCGGCGATCGGCAGGCGGCCGTCGCGCAGGCTCAGGCCGAGTTCCGCCAGACGCGGCTTGAGCGCCTGGTACAGCGCGGTGACGCCGTCGTCGTTGAAGCGGCTGGCCATGGTGCCGAAGACGGGCATCTCCTCGGCCTTCTTGCCCCAGGCTTCCTTGTTGCGCTGCACCTGCTTGGCGACGTCGCGCCAGGCGTCGGCCGCGCCCTTGCGGTCGAACTTGTTGATCGCCACGAACTCGGCGAAGTCCAGCATGTCGATCTTCTCGAGCTGGCTGGCGGCGCCGAACTCCGGCGTCATCACGTACATCGGCACGTCCACGTGCGGCACGATGGCCGCGTCGCCCTGGCCGATGCCGGAAGTCTCGACGATGACGAGGTCGAAGCCGGCGACCTTCGCCGCGGCGATCACGTCGGGCAGCGCCTGCGAGATCTCCGAGCCGAAGTCACGCGTGGCCAGCGAACGCATGTACACACGCGGGCCGGCCGCCCAGGGCGCGATGGCGTTCATGCGGATGCGGTCGCCGAGCAGCGCGCCGCCGCTCTTGCGGCGCGACGGGTCGATCGAGATCACCGCGATGCGCAACGCGTCGTCCTGGTCCAGGCGCAGGCGGCGGATCAGTTCGTCGGTCAGCGAGGACTTGCCGGCGCCGCCGGTGCCGGTGATGCCGAGCACCGGGATGCGCAGGTCGCGGGCCGCCTCCCGCAGTGACTGGGTGAAACCGGCCGGCGCGCGGCCGTTCTCCAGCGCGGTGACCGCCTGCGCGAGCGCGCGCCACGCGGCTTCCGAATGGCCCTGCAGCGCGGCGATCTCGCCGGGCGCGGCGGCGCTCAGGTCCTGGTCGCAGCGCATGACCATCTCGCCGATCATGCCCTGCAGGCCCATGCGCTGGCCGTCCTCGGGGCTGAAGATGCGCACGCCCTGGTCGGCCAGGTCGCGGATCTCGGCCGGCACGATCACGCCGCCGCCGCCGCCGAACACCTGGATCTTGTCGCCGCCGCGCTGGCGCAGCAGCTCGACCATGTACTTGAAGTATTCGACGTGGCCGCCCTGGTAGGAGCTGACCGCGATGCCCTGCGCATCTTCCTGCAGCGCGGCGGTCACGACCTCGTCCACCGAGCGGTTGTGGCCCAGGTGGATGACCTCCGCGCCCATGCTCTGCAGGATGCGCCGCATGATGTTGATCGCCGCGTCATGGCCGTCGAAGAGGCTCGCGGCGGTCACGAAACGGACCTTCTGGGTGGGGCGGTACTCGGCCAGGGCCTTGTACTCGGCGGACATCTCGGTCATGCGTGTGTCTCCGGCTGGGGGGCGCGGTCGCCTGCGGACGGCGAGGGTGGTCCCGCCGCGGCGCCTGTCGTGGGTCGATCCCTTCTGGGGACCGACCATGGGCGCCGATTCTAGGTGCCGGTTGACGTTTACGTAAACGTGAGTAGCCCGGAGTTGCCGACCCGCGAAGTGCGGGTAATCCCTTGGATGCGCCTACGCGCGGCGTCGGCGGGCGAGCGCCAGCCAGGCCAGTCCGACGGCCATCAGCGCCCAGGTGCCGGGCTCCGGGACGGCGGTCGCGCTGGCGAACGAGCGCACGTAGTCCAGCCCGCGCTGGTTGAGCGCGGTGTAGCCGGTGACGGCGTTGCCTTGCGCGTCCAGCACGCTGCTGATGCCGGCCCAGTACATGCTGCGCGTCGCATCGGTCTCCATCGAGGCCTGGCCGACGAACGAGTTCGTGTTCCTTCCCGAGTAGAGGTTGCCGGACAGCGACGCCTCCAGGCTCATGTCGAGGTGGATGGGCTGGCCGAACACGAAATCGATGGACAGGGTCTGCATGCCGGCCGAGCTGCCCGGACTCTGTTCGGTCTCGCGCACACCGTTGAGCAGGCGGTCGTAGCGGTAGTGGTGCAGGTCCACCTGCCCATCGGCAGGGCTGGACAGGCCCTCGGCGCGGACCGCGAGGTCGGACGTCCAGAGGTTGCTGGCGATGTAGAAGGCCTCCGCATTGGGCGGCGACTGCGTCATGCTGCCTTGCCCTGTGGGAACGGCGTCGAAGAAGACGCGGAAGTTCATCCGACCGGTCGTGCCGGCCGCGCAAGTGCCGCATTGGATGATGAAGCTGTCGGTCAGCGAGCTCTTGACGTCCCCGAACAGCCAGGTCTCGTGGTTGGGCCCCGGCGCGACCAGCGAGGTCGTGCCCTTGATGTAGGCCTGCAGATGCCCGTCGGAGGCGGCGCCCCAGCCGTCCATGCTCGACGCGGCCTTCTCCAGTGGCGCGTCGTAGCGGACCGCGTCGCTGAACTGGCGCTTCTCGCCGGGCAGCGTCACGCCACCGTCCGCGCCATGGCGGGCGCCGACGCCGAAGGCGCTGATGGCGTAGTTGTAGTCCACCGAGAAGGTCTGGGCCTGCGCCGGGCCCGCCAGGCCGAGCAGACCCGCGGCGCCCACTGCGCACATGGCGCTCGTCAGGCGCCGGATCGCGACGCGTCGGCGCCGCGCACCGAGGCCCAGCAGCCCCAGCCCCGACAGCAGCAGCGCCCAGGTGCCGGGCTCCGGCACCGGCGCCGCGTTGGCGAAGGACCGCGCGTAGTCGACGCCGGCCGCGTTCAGCGCGGTGAAGGCGGTGACCCGGTTGCCTTGCCCGTCGAACACGGTGCCGATGCCATCCCAGTACATGCTGCGCGTCGCGTCGGTTTCCATCGCGCTGTGGCCGCTGAAGGACGCGCTGTTCGCGCCGGACGAGACGACGCCCAGCACGGAGGCGCTCAGACTCATGTCGAGCCGGATCGGCTCGCCGAAGACGAACTCGATGGACAGTTCCCCGGAGGAGGACGACCCGCGGGTCATTTCCTCGACCGAGTGCTCGCCGTTGTGCAGCTTGTCCAGCCGATAGGTGGTCTGCCAGAGCTGCCCGGGATTGGGGCCGCCCCAGCCGTCGGGCGGCATCGGCGGCGGGTCGGGCACCCCCGCGGCGCTGAGGTTCAGCGAGGTCGTCCAGTGCGTGTCGGCCATCAGAAGCGGGGTGCCGTCGCCCGGCTGGCCCAGCGCGCTGTCCCGGGTGGTCGCGGCATCGAATCGGACGTTGAAGGTCATCCAGCCGGTGGTGCCGGCGGCGCAGGTGCCGCACTGGATGACAAAGCTGTCGGTCAGCGAGGTCGTGATGCCTCCGGACACGTACACGCCGTGTTCCCCTCGGGTGGAAAGCGTCGTCGATCCCTTCGCGAAGGCCTGCAGGTGGCCGTAGCGGGCGGCGCCCCAGCCCTCGATCCGCGCGTCGAAGTTCAGGCTGGCGTCGCGGGCCCCGACCGCGTCGGTGAAGCCGCGCACTTCGCCGAGCGCGCTCTCGCCGCCGCCCTGGGCGCTGCGTCCGCTGGTGCCGGGCGCCCCCATTTCATAGAGGTAGCCGACGCTGAAGGCCGGCGTGGTCGGCTGCTGGGCCAGGGCCGCGTCGCCCAGCATCAGCACGCCACCGAGGACCGCGACCGCCGGCGCGATCGTCGTGCGGGAGCGAGGCGACCGCGGCCGACGCCGGGCCAGCATCCCCAGCAGGCCCACCCCGGCCGCCATCAGCGCCCAGGTGCCGGGTTCCGGCACGACCGCGGCGTCGGCCATGGACCGCGCGTAGTCGACGCCGACGCTGTTCAGCGCGGTGAAGCCGCTGACCAGGTTCCCGCCGGCATCGGTGACGGTGGAGATCCCGTCCCAGTAGAAACTGTTGGAGAAGGCCGCATACCCCATCGCGCTGAGGGCGCCGATGGCGTTGCCGTCGCCGGCACGCAGGTCGGCCGACGACGAGGCGCTCGCCAGCCAGTTCATGTGGATGGGGCTGCCGAACTCGAACTCGAGCTGGTAGTCGTAGATGCCCATGCCCTCGCGCGAACCGCCGGCCACGATGTCGTCGTTGACCATGGCCCGGAAGTCGTAGGCATACAGCGACAGCGTGCCCGGGCCCGGGAACTCCATGGCGACGCCTTCGGCCCGCATCGACAGGTTGCTGCTCCACGAGTACTGCGTGGTCCGCGCGGCCCCGGGAATCGGCTGCCCCGCCATGTTCGTGGACGAGTTGTTCAGCCCGACGTCACCGGCCAGCACGACCCGGAAATTCATCGTGCCGCGGGTGCCGGCCACGCAGCCGGGGCAGGCGATGGTGAAGCTGTCGACGGCCGACGCGCTGGCATAGGACTCCGCATGCACGCCCGGCTGGTCGCCGGAGACGGAGGTCTGGGTCGTCGCTGCGCGGGACACGAAGACGAGGTGGCCGTAGCTCGCGCTCGCGTAGCCGTTGCTGCCGGCGTACTGCAGCACGCCCGGGGCGCCGTCGTAGAGATTGACGTCCGCGCCGGCCCAGACGGGCGCGTCGCCGGTCTTCGGGTCCGGACCGCCCTGCTGCTGTTGCTTCGTGGCGCCCTGCGCGGAAGCGCCGGCCGTGGCGGTGAACTCGGCCGCCGTGGCGGCGCCGGACCCCAGCGCCAGCAGCGCGGCCAGCAGGGTCGCTGGTGTTCTCGCACGGGAGCTCCGGGGCGCCGCGCCTCGCGCGCGCCGGGCCAGGCTGCCCAGCAGCGTCAGCCCGCCCACCATCAGCGCCCAGGTGCCGGGCTCGGGCACGACCGCGAGGGCGCGCGCGTAGTCGACGCCCTCGCCATTGAGCGCGGTGAACGCGGACACGCGATTGCCCGCGGCGTCGAAGACCTCGGAGATGCCGCCCCAGGAGAAGCTGTGCGAGAAGTCGGCGAAGCTGGTCGTCCGCAAGCTGCCGGCGAAGTCCGGCTCGCCCGGATTCAGCCAGGCCGAGGTCTGGAGAACGACGTTCCAGCTCATGCTGATGGGACGGCCGAACTCGAACTCGAGGAAATAGTCGTACTCGCCCAGGCCCTCGCGGCCGTTGCCCTGCACGACGGTGTCGTTGAGCATGGTCCGCGATTCGTAGGCGTTGAGGGCCAGCGTGCCGGGGCCGGGGAATTCGCCCGCGACGCCCTCGGCGTGCATCGACAGGTTGGTGGACCAGTAGTCCTCCATCCAGCGCCCGGGAGCCTCGGCGGCCGGCTGGCCGGCGGCATCGGTGGCGGCGTGGGTGAGGTCGATGTCTCCCGCGAGCACGACCTTGAAGTGCATCGCGCCGCGCGTGCCCTCGGCGCAGCTTGCGCAAGTGATGACGAAGGCGTCGCCGAGGCTGGCTTCGGCGCGCGCCTGCGCGGTGGCGCCGGGCTGCAGGCTCGCGGACTGCTGCAGCACCTCGCTGAACGCGGACAGGGCCAGGTGCCCGTAGGTGGCGCTGGCCCAGGCCGCGCCGGACACCGTCTGGCGGGTGCCGGCCACGGTGTCGGTCAGGACGGACCGCGCGCCCGTCGTGGCCTGCCGGAGATGGATGACGGGGTCGAGGCTGCCGGCTTGCTCCTGGCGCAAGGCGGTGTCGGTGATCACGCGCGCGGTGGCGGTGAACTCGGCCGCGGACGCGCCGCCGCCCAGCGACAGCAGCGCGACCAGCAGGCCGGCGAAATGGACCGGGCGCGGAACGAGGCGCATGGCGATCTCCCTGGCGGCGTGGGCGCCGCTCGCCGCGACGGTACGGCGAAGCGCCGCGTCGCGCCGCCCCCTCTTGGCAGGACCCCGGGCACAGCGCTTGCGCCGCGGCGGGAGCGTCGATTGCCAACGTGGCTCGGCACGGAACTTGCGCGGCCAGGGGCGTGAAGCCGCCGCCCGCCCCCGATGCCAGCCCGCCGCCGCCCGCGCCCGTCGCGGGCCTGCGCGTGCTGCTGATCGACGATGGCGCGCACCGCGTGGACCTGCTGCGCGATGAACTGGCCCGCCAGGGCCACGAGGTCGTCGGCGTCATCGAGCAGGCGACGCTGATCCACGACTGCGTGCTGCGGCTGCAGCCGGATGTCGTCATCGTGGACGCGGAGTCGCCCACCCGCGACACGCTCGAGAACCTGGCGACGCTGTCGGTGAAGATGCCGCGGCCGGTCGTCGTCTTCGCCGAAGACGAGGACCGCGCGCCGATGCGTCGCGCCCTGCAGGCCGGCGTCAGCGCCTACGTCGTGGCCGGCCTGCAGACGCAGCGGCTGGCGCCGGTGCTGCATGTGGCGATCGCCCGCTTCGAGCAGGACCTGGCCCTGCGCGAGGAGCTCAGCAAGGCGCAGGCGCAGCTGGCGTCGCGCAAGCTGGTGGACAAGGCCAAGGGCATCCTGATGCGCGAGCAGGGCCTGGATGAGGACCAGGCCTACCAGCGGCTGCGCAAGCTCGCGATGGACCGTGGCGAGGCGCTGGCGCAGGTCGCGCAGCGCGTCATCGACGCGCACGATCTGCTGCGCGGCTGATCGCCGCGGCGCCGCCCGGCGCATCCGCGATGCCTGCGAGGCGCCCCGGCCCCGCGATGCCCCGAAGCGCGCCGCCACGGCCCGCGACGCACCGCAACAGCGCATCGATGCCGCCAGACAGTGCATGCCGCCGCGCGGCGGGCGGCGCTGCCCTGCAGGCCTGCGCTGGCACGCTTCCTGCGATGCCTAGTCCGGGCCCCTGCAACGGCGTGGGGGCCTCCGAATAGGTTGGGACAAAGGCGTCCGATCGGTTTCGCGCTTGCGCGGAACGGTCGCGACGCCTTTTTGTTTTTCCGCAGAGGTTTTCCGCTGGAGGTCTTGAATGCAACACGGTTCCAAGGAGGGTCTGATGAGCGCTGAGCGTCGCAAGCTGCTCGCCGCCGGAGCGGCGCTGGGCGGGTTGTCCGCGCTGCCGGGCGGTGGCGCCTATGCCGCGGGCTCGGACAAGCCGGAGAAGGAGGAGGTCCGCATCGGCTTCATCCCGCTGACCGACTGCGCGTCGGTGGTGATGGCCGCCGCGCTGGGCTTCGACAAGAAGTACGGCATCAAGATCGTGCCGACCAAGGAGGCCTCCTGGGCCGGCGTGCGCGACAAGCTCGTCAACGGCGAGCTCGACATGGCGCATGTCCTCTACGGCCTGATCTACGGCGTGCACCTGGGCGTGGCGGGTCCGAAGAAGGACATGGCCGTGCTGATGACGCTCAACAACAACGGGCAGGCGATCACGCTGTCGAAGAAGCTCGCCGAGGCGGGCGCGGTCGACGCCGCGTCGCTGACCCGCGCGATGAAGAAGGAGCAGCGCGACTACACCTTCGCGCAGACCTTCCCGACCGGCACGCATGCGATGTGGCTCTACTACTGGCTGGCCGCCGCGGGCGTGAATCCGATGAAGGACGCCAAGGTGATCACCGTGCCGCCGCCGCAGATGGTGGCCAACATGCGCGTGGGCAACATGGACGGCTTCTGCGTCGGCGAGCCCTGGAACCATCGCGCCATCATCGATGGCATCGGCATCACCGCGGCCACGACGCAGGACATCTGGAAGGACCATCCGGAGAAGGTGCTGGGCACCACCGGCGACTTCGTGAAGAAGTACCCGAACACCGCGCGCGCCGTGATCATGGCCGTGCTCGAGGCGGGCCGCTGGATCGACGCCAGCCTGTCCAACAAGCAGAAGATGGCCGAGACCATTGCCGACAAGGCCTACGTCAACACCAGCGTCGACGCGATCAACCAGCGCATCCTGGGCCGGTACCAGAACGGCCTGGGAAGGACCTGGGACGACCCCAACTACATGAAGTTCTTCAACGACGGCCAGGTCAACTTCCCCTGGCTGTCCGACGGCATGTGGTTCCTCACGCAGCACAAGCGCTGGGGCCTGATCAAGGAGCATCCGGACTACCTGGGCGTGGCCCGCCAGGTCAACCAGGTCGAGCTCTACCGGCAGGCCGCGACCGCGCTGGGCGTGTCGGTGCCCAAGGAGACGATGCGGTCGGCGAAGTTCTTCGACGGCGTCGTCTGGGACGGCAAGGATCCGGCGAAGTACGCCGATGCCTTCAAGGTCCGCGCCTGAGCGGCGCTTCATCCGATCCCCGCAGGAGGCCGCCATGGTCAGTGCCGTGTTCCATTCCCCCACCGACGCCGCCGAGCCGATGAGCGCCCCGGTGGCCCCGCCCAAGCCGCTGGCCCGCGACGCGGCCAACGAACCGGTCGCGCCTTCCACGCCGGCCGCGCCGGCCGCGCCGTCCGCGCGCCCGCCGCGCGCCGGCATCGACTGGCGCAGCCTGTGGATGCGCGTGCTGCCGCCGGTGCTCGGGCTCGGCCTGCTGTGGCTCGTCTGGACCGTCGCCACGCTCAAGGGCGGCGCCTTCCCGACGCCCGGCGCCACCTGGGACGCCGCGGTCCAGCTGTTCGCCGATCCGTTCTATCGCAACGGCCCCAACGACCAGGGCATCGGCTGGAACATCCTGAACTCGCTGGAGCGCGTCGGGCTGGGCTTCGGCCTGGCGGCGGCGGTGGGCATCCCGCTGGGTTTCATCATCGGCCGCTTCGAATTCGCGAGCCGCATGCTGTCGCCGCTGATCAGCCTGCTCAAGCCGGTGTCGCCGCTGGCCTGGCTGCCGATCGGGCTGCTGGTGTTCAAGAGCGCCAACCCGGCGGCGATCTGGACCATCTTCATCTGCTCGATCTGGCCGATGGTGGTCAACACCGCGGTGGGCGTGCAACGCGTGCCGCAGGACTACCTGAACGTCGCGCGCGTGCTGCGGCTGTCGGAGTGGAAGCTGGTGACGCGCATCCTGTTCCCGGCGGTGCTGCCCTACATGCTGACCGGCGTGCGGCTGTCGGTGGGCACGGCCTGGCTGGTGATCGTCGCGGCGGAGATGCTGACCGGCGGCGTGGGCATCGGCTTCTGGGTCTGGGACGAGTGGAACAACCTCAACGTGCGGCACATCCTGATCGCGATCTTCGTGATCGGCATCGTGGGCCTGCTGCTGGAATGGGCGCTGATGGCGCTGGCCAGGCGTTTCTCTTTCGACGATTGAGCGCATCAAGCGCGACCAGGAGATCCTGATGAGCACTCCCTTCATCCGCGTGCAGCGGGCCGACATGGTGTTCTCGACCCGCCAGGGACGCTTCCACGCGCTGCGCGACATTGACCTGGACATTGCCCAGGGCGAGTTCGTGACGCTGATCGGCCATTCGGGCTGCGGCAAGTCGACGCTGCTGAACCTGATCGCCGGCCTGCTGCGGCCCACCGGCGGCGGCCTGCTCTGCGACGGCCGCGAGATCGCCGGTCCGGGGCCGGAGCGGGCGGTCGTGTTCCAGAACCATTCGCTGCTGCCGTGGTTGACCTGCTTCGACAACGTGCTGCTGGCGGTCGAGTCCGTCTTCGGCGGCCGGGAACCGCGGCCGCGACTGATGGCGCGGACGGAGGAGGCGCTGAACCTGGTCGGCATGGGGCATGCGATGTTCAAGCGGCCGCATGAGATCTCGGGCGGGATGAAGCAGCGGGTGGGCATCGCGCGGGCGCTGGCGATGGAGCCCAAGGTGCTGCTGATGGACGAGCCCTTCGGCGCACTGGATGCGCTGACGCGGGCGCATCTGCAGGATGAGCTGCTGAAGATCGTCGCCGCGACGCGGAGCACCGTGGTGATGGTCACGCACGATGTCGACGAGGCGGTGCTGCTGTCGGATCGCATCGTGATGATGACCAACGGGCCCGCGGCGACGATCGGCGAGGTGCTGCCGGTGCGCTTGGCGCGGCCGCGGGACCGCGTCGCGCTGGCGGAGGATCCGGTCTACGTGCATGCGCGCAAGGCGGTGATCGACTTCCTCTACACACGGCATCGCCATACGGAGGCCCGGGCGGCTTGAAGACCCTCACCCCAGCCCTCTCCCGCAAGCGGGAGAGGGAGTAATACCGGCCGCGCTCGCTCTTCTTGCCCCCTCCGCTTGCGGGCGAGGGAGTCCCGGCAGTGCTCGCTCTTCTTGCTCCCTCTCCCGCTTGCGGGAGAGGGCAGGGGTGAGGGGCATTCAGCCGAGGATGATCTGCAAGCTCTGCTGGTAATGCGCCGTGAGCAGATCCAGCCGGTCGAGCAGGATCTCGCTGCTGCGGGCCAGTCCCGCTGCCGCTTCGCGGCCATGGGCGTCACGCAGGCTGCGCATCAGCCGCAGCCACTCGGCGCCGACCTCCGCCAGCAGCGCCCGGATCGCGTCGCTCGACAGCGGCGAGCTCTCCAGCTCCGCCAGCCCGGCGGCAAAACGATCCAGGCTGTCGAGCAGCACCGCCGGATTCCGGCTGGGCAGCAGGTCCGCCAGCAGCGCTTCCTTCGCCAGCTGCTGGCTGAGCATCCGCTGGCGACCGCACAAATTGACGACATGCAGCGGCTTGCCGCCGCCGCAGGCCGCGATGGCCGAGGCGAGCGCATCGGAGTGCGCGCGAAGGTCCTCGGCGGCCGCGTCGGCGGCGAGCAGGGCCTCGGCCGTCGGCTTGCCGGCGAGCAGCGGCTCCAGGCGCCGCCAGGCGTCGATGACCGGATCGACCTGCAGCGCGGCCCGCGATGAGACCGACTCCGGCGCGGCGGAGGACGAAGGCCCCGGCGCGGACGACGTCGACGGCGACATCGCGGCGGTCGGCGCGGGCGACATCGGCGGCAACAACGCAGGCAACAGCGCCGGCAACCGCGACAGGTTGCTCGCCACGCGCGCGCAGGACTCGTCCTGCAGCGTCTTCGCCCGCTTGGCCTCGATGCCGGCCGCCCGCTGCGCCATCAGCTTGACCAGCCGCTGGCTGAGCATGCGCTGCTGTCCGGCGAGGTTGACCGCTTCGGCCAGCTGCGCCGACTGCACCACCGAGCGCGCCACCTCGCCCAGTCGCAGGTGCGCATGCATGGCGGTTTCGCGCAGCAGGCGGAAGGCGCTGTCCTCGTCCAGGTCGCGCGCCGACATCAGCAGGCCCTTGGCGCGCTCGGTCCACTTGCGGTCGTCGAGCTGCGCCCGCACCGCCGCGAAGCGGCCGGCCTGCCAGACGGCCCAGCGCAGCTGGCGGCGCAGCGCCTCGGCGGGAAGCATCGCCTCCAGGATGAGCTGCACGCCCAGCGCCAGCGCGCGCTGCTGGACGGGCGGCGGCAGCGCCGGCGCGTCAGGCACGACGGCCAGGCCGGGCAGCGCGCCCGGCGCATCGACCGCGGGCGACCTCCGGAAGGCCTCGCCAGCGGCCTCGATCGCATTGAGCCAGCCGTCGACCTGGTCGGCTTCGGCCAGCAGCACGAAGGCCTCGACGGCCTGTTCTTGTGCGGCACGCACCAAGCTGTCGCGTCCGGGCTGGTGCACGGACGCCACGATCCAGTGCGGCGGCGGGTCCAGCAGGTCGGACGGAACGCGTTCGCCGCCCAGCAGCAGCACGCGGCGGGGCAGGGCATCGCCGTGGGCGGCGGCGTCATCGAGGGGGCGTGAGGCGGGCGCGGGCAGGGACGCGGACATGGGCGGCAGGCGGGGCGCGACAGAGGAGAAAGGCGGCGTCGGCCGCCTCGTCGGGGCGCCGGGAACCGGGGTGGTCCTCGGCGCGTCGCAGCATAAGCCCTTCGCGCCGGCGGCGGGCGGCCTGGGTGCGGTGCAGCAAACTGGCACGCGACTTGCGAAGGGGAGGTCGTGGCGCAATGACGCGCCGCACCCGCGCGGGGTTCCGGCCCCGCGGTCTTCGCAGCGGGCCGCCGAGCGACCCGATGCCCCATCCGTCAGAAGGCCACGCCGAGCCCGGTGCTCGACGCGGCCTTTTTTCGTTCCAGCCACCCAGAGCCTTCCCGCCATGGCAGCGTTCCGCACCTTCCTGCGCTCCGGTCACGCCCCGACCCTCGGTGCGGCGTTCCTGTACTTCGCGTTCTCGTGCTGCATCTGGGTGCTGAACGGCGCGCTCGCGCCCTTCATCAGCGAGGCCTACCAGCTGACCGCCGCGCAGAAGGGCCTGATGCTGTCGATCCCCATCATGGCCGGCGCGCTGATGCGCTTCCCGCTGGGCGTGCTGTCGCAATACATCGGCCGCAAGAACGCGACGCTGGTCGAGATGGCGCTGATCGCCGTCGCCATGGGCTACGGCTTCTTCATGGTCAAGGGCTACGACGACCTGCTCGCCATGGGCGTGCTGCTGGGCATCGCCGGCGCGAGCTTCGGCGTCGCGCTGTCGCTGGGCTCGGGCTGGTACCCGCCCAAGTACAAGGGCCTGGCGATGGGCCTGGTGGGCGCGGGCAACGTCGGCACCGCGGTGTCGGTGCTGGTCGCGCCGCCGCTGGCGCAGTGGCTGGGCTGGCAGACGGTCTACGCGGTCGCCGGGGCCGCGATCCTGGTGCCGATGATCGTGATGATCGTCTTCGCCAAGGAGCCGCCCGACGTCGACAGCCACGCCGGCCTGCGCAGCCACATGGCCTGCCTGTTCGAGAAGGACGGCTGGGCCTTCAGCCTGATCTATGCGGTCACCTTCGGCGGCTTCATCGGGCTCATCACCTTCCTGCCAACCTACTACTACGACCAGTTCGGTGTCTCCAAGGTGCAGGCCGGCCAGCTGACGATGCTGGCGGCGTTCATGGGCGCCGCGGTGCGCGTGATGGGCGGCTGGATCTCCGACCGCTGGGGCGGCGTCAACACGCTGACCGTGGTGCTGGTCGCGGTGACGGTCACGCTGCTGCTGGTGGGCCTGGCCGGCGGATCGCTGGTGGCCACGACGCTGCTGCTGATCGCGTGCTTCGCCGCGCTGGGCGCCGGCAACGGCGCGCTGTTCCAGCTGGTGCCGCTGCGCTGGCCCGCGGCCACGGCGGTGGCGGGCTCGATGATCGGCGAGGTCGGCGCGCTGGGCGGCGGTCTGGTGCCCAACCTGATGGGCCTGTCCAAGCAATACGCCGGCACCTACTTCTGGGGCTTCGCGATCTTCGCGGTGCTGTCGCTGCTGATGCTGGGCGTGATGCGCGTGATGCAGATCCGCTGGACCCGCACCTGGGCCGAGCGCGGCGGCCGCGCCCGCATGCCCGCCGCGGGCACGGCGAGCAGCGCCGCCTCGGCGCCGTCCCACGGGAGGGCCTATGAAGCGCGTTGACGCGGCCCGGCCGCGTTCAGCGCGGCAGGAACAGCAGCCAGACCAGCAGCAGCAGGTTGAGCAGCGCCGACAGGCCGAAGGCGAGCTGCCAGGCCGCGAGCGGATTGCGACGCGCGAGCGCGCTGCCGCCGGCGGCGGGCAGCGGGCGCGAGGCGCCGCGCTCCAGCGCCAGCAGCAACTCGTCGGCGGTCTCGAAGCGGGCCGCGGCCTCGCGATGCACGGCCTTCAGCAGCAGGCGGTCGAGCCAGATCGGCACATCGGGCCGCAGCCGCGAGGGTGGACGCGGGTCATGCCGGTAGCGGCCGCGCTGGTAGGGCTCGATCTCGCCGTAGGGCAGCCGGCCGGTGAGCCACTGGTACAGCGTGACGCCCAGCGCGAAGAGATCGCTGCCGGCGTCCGCGGGCGCCGGCGGATCGTCCCATTGCTCGGGATTGATGTAGCTGGGCGTGCCGGCATGCAGGTCGCGCAGCGCCTCGGGTTCGTGGCCGGAGAGCGCCACGCCCAGGTCCAGCACGCGCCAGCGGCCGTCGTCGCCCAGGTGCAGGTTGCCGGGCTTGATGTCGCGATGCACGATGCCGGCGCGATGCAGCCGGCCCAGCGCGGCGGCGATCTCGCCGGCCGCGGCGAGGAAGTCGGCCAGCGCCGGTCGGCCCTCGGCCATCAGGTCTTCGAGCGTGCGGCCGTCATGCCAGTCGGCGAGCAGGTACAGCGCGCTGGCATCCGGCGTCTCGTGGCCGCGCACCAATCCGGGGTGGTCGCCGACGCGGCGCGTCACCCAGCCCTCGTGCGCGAGCATGGCGCGCTCCTGTGGGTCGTCGCCGCGGGCCTCGGCGAGCGTCTTCAAGGCGAGCGGGCGCAGGTCGCCAAGGTCCTCGTCGCGGCGGGCGCGGAAGAGCCGGTGCACGCCGTTGTCGGCCACCAGCGCGGTGATGCGCAGGCCGTCGAGCAGATCACCCGCCTTCAAGCGCGGCGGGACGGGCAGGCGCTGCGCGCCGCGCAGCAGGTCGTCGTAATCGGCGGTGCCCGGCGCGCGCACCAGCACCAGCAGCGCGGTGGCGTTGTCGCGTCCGCCCGCCTCGAGCGCGGCGCGGACCAGCGCCTCGGCCGCGGCCTGGGCGTCCTCGCCCATCGCCAGTTCGGCGAGCTGGCTCGCGCGCAGCGGGCCGTGCACGCCGTCGCTGGTGAGCAGCAGCCGGTCGCCGGCGCGCAGGTCGCCTTGCGCGTAGTCGACGCGCACCGTGTCATCGAGGCCGATCGCGCGCGTCAGCCGGGCGAAGTCGCTCTGGTCGATGGCGTGGTCCTGCGTCAGCTGCGTGGCCTGGCCCTCGCGGATCAGCCAGACGCGGCTGTCGCCGACATGGGCCACCGTGTAGCCGCCGCCCTGCAGCACGACGGCGCTGAGCGTCGTCAGCGCCGAGCGCTCGCCGCGCCGGTTGTGATGGGCCAGCCAGCCGTTCTGCGCGGCGATCAGCCGGTCCAGCGCGACGGTGGTGTCCCAGTGGCGCGGCGTGGCGTGGTAGTCGCGCACCAGCGCGCCGACGGTGGTCTGCGCCGCCATGCGGCCACCGCCCTCGCCAGGTTGGCCGGGCTGTCCGGAGACGCCGTCGGCCAGCGCCGCGATCCAGCCCTTGGTGGCCTCGCGCGCGTCCTGTGGCCGCTGCACGGCGGCGAAGTCCTCGTTGCGTTCCCGCGGGCCGCGGTCGCTGGCCAGGCCGATGGCGATGTCAAAACTCATGGTGGCGGCGATTCTGCCGTCATCGCCCGAATCCGTTTGGAGTGTGCCGCATGAAAAAGATGAAGCTGGTGATGGTGGGCAACGGCATGGCGGGCGTGCGCACGCTTGAGGAACTGCTCAAGATCTCGCCCGACCTGTACGACATCACCGTGTTCGGCGCCGAGTCGCATCCGAACTACAACCGCATCCTGCTCAGCCCGGTGCTCGCCGGCGAGCAGACGCTGGACGAGATCATCCTGAACCCGCTCTCCTGGTACGAGGAGAACGGCATCACGCTGCACCTGGGCAAGACGGTCACGCAGATCGATCGCATCACGCGCAAGGTGATCGCGGCCGACGGCACCGAGGCCGACTACGACCGGCTGCTGATCGCCACCGGCTCCAACCCCTTCATCCTGCCGGTGCCCGGCAAGGACCTGGACGGCGTGATCGGCTACCGCGACATCACCGACACCAACACGATGATCGAGGCGGCGACCCGGTACCAGCACGCCGTCGTCATCGGCGGCGGCCTGCTGGGCCTGGAAGCGGCCAACGGCCTGATGCTGCGCGGCATGCAGGTCACCGTCGTGCACATCGGCGACTGGCTGATGGAGCGCCAGCTCGACGACCAGGCCGGCGACCTGCTGCGCAAGTCGCTGCAGGAGCGCGGTCTGCGCTTCCGCATGGGCGCGCAGACCGAGGCGCTGATCGGCGAGGAGGACGGCCGCCTGGATGGGGAGGCCCCGGCTCGCCGCCGGGTCCGGGCCGTCCGCTTCAAGGATGGCGAGGAGATCCCCGCCGACCTCGTCGTGATGGCCGCTGGCATCCGCCCCAACACCGCGCTGGCCGAAAGCGCCGGCCTGCACTGCCATCGCGGCATCGTCGTCACCGACACGCTGCAGACGGTGACCGATCCCCGCATCTACGCCGTCGGCGAGTGCGCCGCGCACCGCGGCATCGCCTACGGCCTGGTGGCGCCGCTGTTCGAGCAGGGCAAGGTCTGCGCGAACCACCTGGCGCAGTTCGGCATCGGCCGCTACCTGGGCAGCCAGACCAGCACCAAGCTGAAGGTGACCGGCATCGACCTGTTCTCGGCCGGCGACTTCATGGGCGGCGAGGGCACCGAGGAGATCGTGATGAGCGATCCCTTCGCCGGCGTCTACAAGAAGCTCGTGATCAAGAACGACCAGCTGGTCGGCGCCTGCCTGTATGGCGACACCGTCGATGGCAGCTGGTACTTCAAGCTGCTGCGCGAGGGCCGCAAGATCGGCGACATCCGGGACAAGCTGATGTTCGGCGAGAGCAACATCGGCGACGTCGGCCACCAGGGCCACAACAAGGCCGCCGCGATGGCCGACAGCGACGAGGTCTGCGGCTGCAACGGCGTGACCAAGGGCGCCGTGTGCAAGGCGATCAAGGAGAAGGGCCTGTTCACGCTGGAGGAGGTGCGTAAGCACACCAAGGCCAGCGCGAGCTGCGGCTCCTGCACCGGGCTGGTCGAGCAGCTGCTGATGTTCACCGCGGGCGGCGACTACTCGGCCACGCCGAAGAAGAAGGCCGTGTGCGGATGCACCGAGCTGAGCCACCAGGAGGTGCGCGACGCCATCTTCAAGGAGCACCTGGTCAAGCTGGACGAGGTCTACGACCGCCTGAACTGGAAGACGCCCAACGGCTGCTCGACCTGCCGTCCGGCGCTGAACTATTACCTGATCTCGTCCTGGCCCAAGGAGGCCGTGGACGATCCGCAATCGCGCTTCATCAACGAGCGCAGCCACGCCAACATCCAGAAGGACGGCACCTACTCGGTGATCCCGCGCATGTGGGGCGGGGAGACAAGCGCCGACGAGCTGCGCCGCATCGCCGACGCCGTCGACAAATACAAGATCCCCACCGTCAAGGTGACCGGCGGCCAGCGCATCGACCTGCTGGGCGTGCGCAAGGAGGATCTGGTCGACGTCTGGAAGGACATCGGCATGCCGAGCGGTCACGCCTACGCCAAGGCGCTGCGCACGGTGAAGACCTGCGTCGGCTCCGAGTGGTGCCGCATGGGCACGCAGGACAGCACGCAGATGGGCAAGGACCTGGAGCGCGCGATGTGGCGCATGTACGCGCCGCACAAGGTCAAGTTCGCCGTCAGCGGCTGCCCGCGCAACTGCGCCGAGGCCGGCATCAAGGACGTCGGCATCATCGGCGTGGACTCCGGCTGGGAGATGTACGTCGCCGGCAACGGCGGCATCAAGACCGAGGTCGCGCACTTCCTGGTCAAGCTCAAGACCGCCGAGGAGGTGATGGAGTACACCGGCGCCTTCATGCAGCTCTACCGCAAGGAGGGCTGGTACCTCGAGCGCACCGTGCACTACGTCAGCCGCGTCGGCCTGGACCATGTGAAGCAGCGCATCCTCGAGGACCACGAGGGCCGCAAGGCGCTGTGGGCCGAGCTGCAGTACGCGCTCGATGGCGAGCCCGATCCGTGGTTCGAGTTCGCCAAGGCCCAGGTCGACGTGCGCCAGTTCGAGCCGGTGGCCAGCGTCGCCGTCCCGGCCGGCGCGGCGTCCGCCGGGTCCGCCGGTGCCGGCGCCAAACCCGTTCCCGCCGCGCCGCTGCGCGGCCCCTTCTGATCAAGAGGCCCCGCCATGACCGACTGGATCTCCGTGTGCGCCGTCACCGACATTCCCGTGCTGGGCTCGCGCCGCGTCGCCCGCGCCAAGGGCCCGCAGGTGGCGCTGTTCCGCACCGCCGACGACCGCATCCACGCGCTGCTCGATCGCTGCCCCCACAAGGCCGGGCCGCTGAGCCAGGGCATCGTCTTCGGCAACGCCGTCGCCTGCCCGCTGCACAACTGGACCATCGCGCTGGAGAACGGCTGCGCGCGCGAGCCGGATGAAGGTCGCACGCCGGTGTTCCAGGTCAAGGTCGAGGACGGCGTCGTGCTGCTGGACCGGCAGGAACTGGACACGGTGGGCATCGACCTGCCGCCGGTCATGGCCGGTCCCTGCACCCGCGTGGCCTGCTGAACGGCACCGGCCGATGAACGCCCGGGTGCCCCAGGATCGCGAGCCCGCCGCGTCCACGGACGCGCCGGCCGAGGGCGTGCGCAGCACGCGCTCAACCTGCCCGTACTGCGGGGTCGGCTGCGGCGTGCTGATCGACACGGCGGGCGAGGGCGATGCCACGCGCGTCGTCGGCGTGCGCGGTGATCCCGACCACCCGGCCAACTTCGGCCGGCTGTGCACCAAGGGCTCGACGCTGCACCTGACCGCGACGCCGCTGGTGCGCCAGCAGCAGCGCCTGCTGCAGCCGGCCTGGCGGCCCACGCGCGACGATGCGCTCGAACCGCAGGACTGGGACACGACCACGCGCCGCATCGCCGAGCAGCTGCTGGCGATCCGCGCCGAGCATGGGCCGGATGCGATCGGCTTCTACATCTCGGGCCAGCTGCTGACCGAGGACTACCACGCGTTCAACAAGCTGGCGCGCGGCCTGGTCGGCACCAACAACATCGACAGCAACTCGCGGCTGTGCATGAGCTCGGCGGTGGTCGGCTACAAGCAGTCGCTGGGCGCCGACGCGCCGCCCACCTGCTACGAGGACCTGGAACGGGCCGACTGCCTGTTCATCGCCGGCTCCAACACCGCATGGGCGCATCCCATCCTGTTCCGCCGCATCGAGGCCGCCCGCGCGGCGCGGCCGCAGATGAAGATCATCGTGGTGGACCCGCGCCGCACCGAGACGGCCGAGTTCGCCGATCTGCACCTCGCGATCAAGCCGGGCAGCGACATCGCGCTGTTCCACGGCATGCTGCACGCGGCGATCTGGGAGGGCTGGATCGACGCGGACTTCATCGAGCGGCACACCGCCGGCTTCGCGGAACTGAAGGCGCTGGTGCGCACGATGACGCCGAGCGAATCGGCGCGGCTCACCGGCCTCAAGGAAGCGCAGATCCTGCAGGCGGCGCAGTGGTTCGCGCAGTCGCCGTCGACGCTGTCGCTGTACTGCATGGGCCTGAACCAGAGCAGCAGTGGCGCGGCGAAGAACACGGCGCTGATCAACCTGCACCTCGCGACGGGCCAGGTCGGTCGCGCCGGGGCGGGGCCGTTCTCGCTCACCGGCCAGCCCAACGCGATGGGCGGGCGCGAGAGCGGCGGCATGGCGACGCTGCTGCCCGGTCACCGCGATCCAGGCAACGCCGCGCATCGCGATGAAGTGGCTGCGCTGTGGGGCGTCGACGCGATGCCCGACCAGCCGGGCAAGACGGCGGTGGAACTGTTCCAGGCTGCTGCCCGCGGCGAGGTCAAGGCGCTGTGGATCGCGTGCACGAATCCAGCGCAGTCCATGCCCGACCAGGCGCTGGTGCGCGCGGCGCTCGAGCGCTGCGAGCTGGTCATCCTGCAGGAGGCGTTTTCCGGCACGGCGACGGCGGCCTTCGCCGACGTGGTGCTGCCAGCCGCCACCTGGGCGGAGAAGGACGGCACCGTCACCAACAGCGAGCGGCGCATCAGCCGCGTGCGCGCCGCGCTGTCGCCCGCCGGCGAATCGCGCGCCGACTGGCGCATCGTGCGCGACGTCGCGCGGCGCATGGAGACGGTCCTGCGTCCAGGGCGGCCCAGTCTCTTCGACTGGGAGACGCCGGAGCAGCCGTGGATCGAGCATCGTGAAGCCACGCGCGGACGCGACCTGGACATCGGCGGGCTGAGCTACGCGATGCTGGAAGAAGCGCCGCGCCAATGGCCATGGCCGGCCGGCGCCGAGGCCCCGCAGGCCCGGCTCTACGAGGATCGCCGCTTCGCGCATGCCGACGGCCGGGCGCGTTTCATCGCGAAGCCCTTCAAGCCGACGGCCGAGATGCAGGATCCGAAATTCCCGCTGGCGCTGAGCACCGGGCGGCTGCGCGACCAGTGGCACGGCATGAGCCGCAGCGGCACGGTCGCGCGGCTCTTCGCCGGCGAGCCGGCGCCTGCGCTGTCGATGCATCCGCAGGACATCGCGCGCCGCGGGTTGACGGCGGGCGCGCTGGTGCGCGTGCAGTCGCGCCGCGGACCGCTGATCGTGCCGCTGCGCGCGGACGAGGGCGTCGGCCCGCAGCAGGCCTGGTTGCCGATGCACTGGGGCAGCGAGTTCCTCGGCGGGCGCGGCCAGCTGGGCATCAATGCGCTGACGCAATCGGCGTTCTGTCCGGATGCGCGGCAGCCCGAGCTGAAGTTCGCGGCCGTCTCGGTGGAGGCGGTGGCGCTGCCCTGGCGCGTGTTCGGCGCGGCCTGGGTGAAGCCGGGCCAGGCCGCCGCGCTGCGCAGCCAGCTGCGGGTGCTGATGGACCAGGCCGAGTACGCCTGCTGCCTGCCCGGACCTGCGCAGGACGGGCTGGAGGGCTGGAGCCTGGAGCTGGCCTTTGCCGAGCCGCCACCCGCGCCGGTGGTGCAGGCCTTGTCGACGGTGCTGCAGCTCAACGGCGTCGGCGTGCTGCGGTATGCCGACGGACGGCGCGGCCGCAGCCGCTCCTTGCGGCTGGATGGCGATGGCGCCGAAGCGCGCCTGCAGGCGCTGTTGCGCGTCGGCGAAGGCAGTGAGGGAGCATGGCTCGACGCGCTTTGGAGCGAGCGCGTGCCGGTCGCGCCCTTCGGCCGCCGCCTGCTCGCGCCGGATGCGGACGGGCCCGCCGTGCCGGTCAGTCCGCAGGTCTGCAATTGCTTCAATGTCCGCGAGGACGCGATCACCGCCTGCCTGCAGCGGCTGCCCGACGACGCGCCGCAGGCGCGCCTGGCGGCGCTGCAAGGCGCATTGCGCTGCGGCACGCAGTGCGGCTCCTGCCTGCCGGCGCTGCGCCGCATGGTGCAGACCGTCGTGCCAGGGTCTCCGGTTTCGAATGCAGTGAAGGAAGCGACATGACCTCCCTCGATGCCAGCTCAAACGCCAGCTCATCCGCTACTTCGTCCGCCAGCAAGTCCGCCGGCGCGCCGAGCGTGTCCCTCGTCGGCGCGGGACCGGGCGATCCGGAGCTGCTCACCGTCAAGGCGATGAAGCGGCTTCAGCAGGCCGAGGTGGTGCTGACCGACGACCTGGTCGACGCGCGCGTGCTCGCCTGCCTGCCACCGACGGCGCGGGTGCTGCGCGTGGGCAAGCGCGGCGGCTGCGTGTCGACGGAGCAGCGCTTCATCCATGAACTGATGATCCGCGAGGCCCGGGCGGGCGCGCGTGTCGTGCGCCTGAAGGGCGGCGATCCGTTCGTGTTCGGTCGTGGCGGCGAGGAGGTCGATGCGCTGCGCGACGCCGGCATCGAGGTCGAGGTGATCAACGGCCTGTCGGCCGGGCTGGCGGCGCCGGCGTCGGTGGGCGTGCCGGTCACGGACCGCCGCTGCACGCCGGGCGTGGCCTTCGTGACCGGGCACAACGGCGAGCACGGCATCGCGCCCGATTGGGCGGCGCTGGCGAAGAGCCGGCTGACGCTGGTGGTCTACATGGGCCTGGCGCGCGCGGCGGCGATCGCTCAGGCCTTGCAGGACGGCGGCCTGTCGCCGGGCACGCCGGCCGTGATCGTCAGCGCGGCGCACACCCCGCGGCAGCGCGAGTGCTTCACGACGCTGGCGGAGCTGCCGGCCGCGATCGAGCGCGAGGGCTTGCCCAGTCCGGCGCTGCTCGTGATCGGCGAGGTGGTCGCCTTGTCGCCGCGATGGCGCGAGGATGCCGGATTGACGGGCACCGGTGCGTGCTGCGACGCCGATGCCGGCCGTGTCGGCGAGACGCTGGCGACGTTCCGCGCGGCCTGAGCGAGGGGCAGAGGAGCGCGGCCGCGACGCCGTTGCGCGTCAGGCCGGGTTGCGCCGCTCCAGCGCGCGCAGGCGTCCCATGATCCCCATGCCGACGGTGAGCACCGCCGCGGTCAGCCAGAGCGAGGCGAGGTAGCTGCCGCTGGCCTGCGCCATCGCGCCGGCGAGCGCGGGCGCCGTGACCTGCGCGACGCCATAGCTGAGCGTGAGGCGCGCCATCGCCTTGCCCGGATTGCCGGGCGACCGCCGGCCGACGAGCGCGAGCGTGAGGCTGACCAGGCCGATGAAGGTCGCGCCGTAGAGCAGGGCGCCGATCAGCGCGGCGGCGAGGCTGCCGGAGAGCGCGGGCAGCACGACGGAGACGATCTGCAGCGCGAAGGCGGCGAGCAGCGCGTTGAGGTCGCCGAGGCGGCGCGCGACGCGGTCCCACAGGAACACGGCCGGCGTGGCCGCCAGGCCCACCAGCAGCCAGGCCCAGGGGCCCTGGCCGTGCAGCAGCGGTTGGCGCTCGACGATCGCGACGGTGAAGGTGGCGCTGATGACGAAGCCCCAACCGGCGCAGAAGTAGCCGGCGATCATCCAGCGCATCCATCGTGGATCGGGGGCGGCGGCGGTGCTCGTCGCGGCGACGGGTGGCGGCACGGGCGGGCGCCACCACGCCGTCAGCGCGAGCAGCGGCAGGCCGACGACGACGAAGCCCCACCAGTGGCCGGCCCAGTCGAGCGCGAGGCGGTCCATCGCCATCGCGCCGAGGGCGGAGACGACGATGCCCAGGCCGAGTCCGAGGAAGTGGACGCCGAGTTCCGGTCGCTTGCCGGCGCGCATCAGGAAGCCGAGCACGAGGCCGGAGCCGAGCAGCATGCCGGCGGCGCCGCTGAGCCCGCCGAGGTAGCGCGACAGCGCCCACAGCGGCAGGCTGGGCGCGAGCGGCATCAGCGCGGTGGCGAGCAGGCCCAGCACCATGCCCCAGAGGTAGAGCCGCGAGCGCCAGCGCGGGTCGTCGATCAGCGCGGCGATCACCGCGCCGCTCATGTAGCCGGCGTAGTTGACGGCCGCGAGCGTGCCGCCCATCGCGTCGCTCAGGTCGGCCTGCTGCTGCATCAGCGGCAGCAGCGGCGTGTAGGCGAAGCGCGCCAGGCCGATGCTCAGGATCAGGCCGGCGATGCCGCCGGCGGAGACCTGCCAGGGGCGAAGGGCCGGGGTGTCGCGCATGGCGTGATCAGACGGCCAGCGCGTCGATGTCCTCTACCAGCTGGTCGCCGTGCGTCTGCAGGATGACCTCGATGTCATATTGCGCCTGCAGGTTGAGCCAGAACCGGGGGTCGACGCCAAAGGCCAGGCCCAATCGAACAGCGGTGTCGGCGGAGATCGATCGCACCCCGGCGCAGATCTCGTCGATGCGTCGCTGCTGCACGCCAATGGCCTTGGCGACGCGATACCGGGTCAGTCCGAGCGGCTCGATGAACTCCGACAGGAGGATGCTGCCCGGATGCACCGGATCAAGGCGGCGCCCGGTCGCGATGTCCGTGAAATCGACCTGGTTCAGCCTGCTGCGTGGAATGCTCATGAGTTCGTCCCGTTCTTCGTGGCGGCCGGTCAGTGATAGTCCGCGATCTCGACGTCCAGCGCCGACCCGTCCTGCCAACGGAAGCAGATGCGCCACTGGCGGTTCACACGCAAGCTCCATTGCCCCTTGCGGTCGCCTTTCAGCAACTCGAGTCGGTTGCCGGGCGGGAAGCGCAAGGTGTCGACGGACAGGGCGGCGTCGATGGCCCGCATCTTCTGACGGCATGCCTGCTGGAGCCCGCGTTCCATGCCCTTGATCTCCCGACCATCGAAGATCGCTGCCGTGCGCTTGTCCGCGAAGCTCTTGATCATTAGTATCGAGTGGCGATACTAGTCTCGTCAAGGATGCCGATGCGTTCGCTGGCGACGCTGGAGCGGCGTCGCGCGAGGTTTCATCGGCGGTCCGACGGGACACGGCCAGCCTCGGAGTGAAGAGGCAGTCAGCCTACGTTCATGACCGCTGGCGTTCTTCGAACCGCGACGGAAAACGGCCTCGATCACCAAGGCCGTTGAGCTGGATCAGAACGTCTCCCAGTCGTCGCCGGGCGCGGACGTGGCGCTGGGGCCGGGAGCCGCTGGCGGCGCCTGCTTGGGCGTGGACGGCGTCGCGGGGGCGGGCCTTGCCTTGGCGACCGAGGCGGCAGGCGCCTTGGGCGGCGAGGGGCGCGTGGCCGCAGGCTTGGCTGCAACCGGCCGCGTGGTCGTCGGCTTCGCCATCGAGGCGGCGACTGCCGGCTTCGGCGTCGGCGGCGATGTCCGCGTCGGAGCCGGTGGCGGCGTCACGCCCACCGTGTCGACCGACTCCGGCTTGGGGTCGCTGACCTTGAAGTGCCCGACCAGCGCCGTGAGCTTGCGCGCCTGGTCGCTGAGCGACTCGGCTGCGGCGGCGGACTCCTCGACCAGGGCGGCGTTCTGCTGCGTCATCTGGTCCAGCTGCGCCACCGAGCCGTTGACATTGCCGATGCCCTGGCTCTGCTCGACGGTGCTCGCGCTGATCTCGCCGATGATGTCCGACACCCGCTGCACGCTGGCGACGATCTCCGTCATCGTGGCACCGGCATCGCGCACCAGCTGCGAGCCGGCCTCGACCTTGGCCACGCTGTCGCCGATCAGCGCCTTGATCTCGCGCGCCGCGCCCGCGCTGCGCTGCGCCAGCGCCCGGACCTCCGACGCCACCACCGCGAAACCCTTGCCGTGCTCGCCGGCGCGCGCCGCTTCCACCGCGGCGTTCAGCGCCAGGATGTTGGTCTGGAAGGCGATGCCGTCGATGGTGCCGATGATGTCGTTGATCTTCTTGGCCGAGGCATCGATCTGCGCCATCGTGCCCACCACCTCGCCGACCACCGTGCCGCCGCGCTCGGCCACCTCGGCCGCACTGCCGGCCAGCTGGTTGGCTGTGCGCGCGCTGTCGGCGCTCTGCTGCACCGTGCCGGTCAGCTGCGCCAGCGAGGACGCCGCATGCTGCAGGTTGGAGGCCGTCTGCTCGGTGCGGTGGCTCAGGTCCTGGTTGCCGCTGGCGATCTCCTGGCTCGCCGTCTGCATGCCGTCGGCGCTGGCCCGCACCTCGCGGATCACCTTGCGCAGCGAGCTCTTCATCGCCGCCAGCGCGCGCTGCACGTCGCCGATCTCGTCCTGGCTGTAGTCGCGGTCGACATGGAACAGGTCGCCCTCGCCGATGCGTTCGGCCTCGGCCATCAGCGACTTCAGCGGCGCCGAGATCGTGCGCACGAAGTAGGCGGTGGCCAGGGCCAGTAGGCCCACGATCAGCGTCATCAACGCCGCCACGCCCCACACGGTGCGCATGCGCTCGGCCCCCGCGGCCTCTCGCAGCGCCGCCGAGCGCTGCTGCTGCAGCGTGACGAAGTCCTGCTGCGCGACCAGGTACTGCTCGATGGCGGGCACGACCTTCTGCTGCAGCGCCTGGTGCGCGCCGTTCACATCGCCGCCGGCCTTGAGCTTGTTCGCCTCGTTGCGGGTGGCGATGTAGGCCTGACGCCGTTCGGCGATCCGCGCCATCGCGGCTTTGTCGTCGTCGCCCTCGGCCAGGGCCTCGAGCTGCTTCTGGATGCCATTGATCGTCTCGGTGGTCTTGGCGATGTCGCCCTTCATCGCATCGGCGACCGCGTTGTCGTTGGCCGCCAGCCCGGCCTGCACGCGGCTCGCGTTGGCCTCGGTGAGGCCGCGCCAGCGCAGCGCCAGCTCGAAGCGTTGCTGCTGTTTCTCCTGGGTCGCCTGCGCGACCTCGAGCAGGCTGCGGGTGCGCGAGGCAGCCCCCAGCGACATCGCCACCGTCATGACGGACATGACGGCAACGGGGATCCAGAGTCGCGTGGCGATCGAGAACTTCATCGGTCTGGCGCCTTGTGTTGGGTCGGGGGCCGCCCCGGGATGGTGCAGTCGACCTGCATCCCATCCTAAATCGGCCGAAGGGGGCACCGGCTTGAGGACAAACACTGCTAACCTGCCGCCCTGATCCGCGCCGGCCGCCCGATCCCGCAGAACTTCACAGAAGGTCCCGCCACGCCCATGAGCTTCCTGGCCATCGACATCGGCAACACCCGCCTCAAGTGGGCGCTCTACGCGAGCCCCCAGCCGGGCAGCCCGATGCTGGCGCACGGTGCGCAGTTCCTGGAGAACATCGAGAAGCTGGCCGAGCACGACTGGGCCCGGCTGCCGGCGACGCCGGGCAGCATGCTCGGCAGCAATGTGGCCGGCGACGCGCTGCGGCACCGCGTCGAGGAGCAGATGGAGCTGTGGGACATCGAACCGCGCTGGGTGGCGTCGTCGGCGCAGGCGGGCGGCGTGATCAACGGCTACGAGCACCCGGGGCGCCTGGGCGCGGACCGGTTCGTCGCGCTGATCGGCGCGCGGCATCACGTGCTGGCGCGCATGCGCGGGCAGACGCCGCGACCGGCGCTGGTGGTGATGGTGGGCACCGCGGTGACCGTGGATGCGCTCGACGCCGACGGTCGATTCCTGGGCGGGCTGATCCTGCCCGGGCACGGGATCATGCTGCGCTCGCTGGAAGGTGGCACCGCCGGCCTGCGCGTGCCGACCGGCGAGGTGCGCGAGTTCCCCACCAACACCTCGGATGCGCTCACCAGCGGCGGCAACTACGCGATCACCGGCGCCATCGAGCGCATGCACCGCCACATCGTCAAGCGCTGCGGGCAGGAGCCGGTCACCTTGATGACCGGTGGCGCGGGCTGGAAGGTCTCGCCGGCGCTGGACATCCCGCACGAGTTGATCGACTCGCTGATCTTCGACGGGCTGCTGGCGCTGCAGGCCCATCGCCTGGCGCTGTAGGCGGCACGGTCCGGCGTCGGGGCGCGTCGACCGCGCCCGGCGCGCTCACACGTCGACCTTGAACCCGAGATCGATCTCCGAGCCCGGCTGGCCGCCGCGCAGGCCCCAGTTCTCGCGCTCCACCTCGTTGAGGATGATCTTGACGTGGTCGGCGGGGACGTCGAGCGCGCCGAGGCGGTCGACGATCGCGCGATAGAGGCGGCGCTTGGCCTCGATCGTGCGGCCGGAGAAAGCCGTCACCGTCACCAGCGTGTAGCACTCGGGCCGCGAGAGCCGCGGCGGATGGATGAAGCGATGCGGCTCGTAGGCGATCAGGCGCACGCAGCGGTCTTCCGCCGGGATCTTGAAACCCTCGACCAGCGCGGCCTGCACCGCTTCGATCAACTGGGTTTCCTGCTCGGGGGAACAGGCACGGCGGATTTCGATGAGGGTGCTCGGCATGGACGCTGCGATGAGGGCGACGGGAACGCGAGCTTATCGCGCGACGACCTGCCGGCTCTGGAAGTCGACGGGCACGGAGCTGTGCTGGTGGACGACGCGCCATCGATCTTGCTCGCGTCGCATCAGCACGGTGAGCCGGTTCTCGATCGCGCGCAGCGCCTCGCCGCCGGCATCGAGCGCCGTGAACGCCAGCGTCGCCACGCCACCGGCGACCTGGGTGTCGCACCAGGTCGTCACCTCCGTCGCGGTGACCCGCACGCGCACGTCGCGGATGCCGTCGAACCAGGCGGCGATCATGCCGCCCCAGTCCTCGCGGCCGGCGTAGTGCCAGCGGTCCCAGCTGTCGAAGACCTGGACGTCCTGCGCATAGAGGTCCAGGAAGCGCGCCAGGTCACGCTCGAGGACGGCGGCCGCGTAGTCGCCCAGGAAGGCATGGATCGGGTCATCGGTCATGGTGTGTCTCCTTGAAGCGGGATGGCTCCGTGGAGACGACGATCCAGGGCGGCGGATTTCGACGGGCGCGGCGGGGGGCCAGCGCGAGCAAGGCATGCACGCCGTTGTAGAGCAAGACGAGGATCGCCGTCAGCCAGAAGGTGCCGAACACGATCGACATGGCCAGGATCCCCAGGCCGAGGTCGTCCTCGCAATGACCGCTGGCGTCGCAGGGCGAAGGGACGAATTGCTCGACCAGCGCGCCCGCGGCGACGAGCCAAACGATCAGGCCGATGCCCGTGGAGACGGCCACGCGTCGCAGCGCTCGCCGGGCGCCGATCACCGGGCGCCCTGCTGATGCAGGCGCCAGTCGCGCTGCCATCGCGCGACGTTGTAGAGCAGCACGCCGACGGAACTCACCCAGAACATGCCCAGCCACAAGCCGACCACCTTGAGGGTGAAGATCATGTCGCCGTCGCAGCGGCCGCTGACGTCGCAGGGGGAGGGGACGTAAAGGTCGATGAGCAGGGCCGTCGAGACGTTCCAGACCAGTAGACCCAGGAGGACGGAAATGAGCAGGCGATTCATGGTGGACGGGTTCCTTTTCTGGTGGAAAGCGGCCAGTCTCGCCATCGGCGCGGTGCTCAGGATGAGCCCGCTGTGAGCGCTCGGTGAGCTTGCCGTGCGGTGCACGGCAGCGGTCCGGTCTCGCAGGGGGCCGTCAGCCCGCCCAGCTTTCCCGCAGCACGTCTCGGAACAACTCGGACAGCAGCGGCTCGACTTCCGGCCGATCCTTGGCGGGCAGTTCCAGACCCTCTATGCGGTCGAGCTCCCGCTCGATGAAGCGCTGGATCGGGACGACCTGGCCTGAGAGCCCGAGCTCCCCGGTGTTGCGCTTCAGTTCGAGCAGGTCGTCGATGGCTTCGGGCAGCCCCGGTTCTTCCCGGATGGTGTCGAGCAGGCGGTGGAACTCGATGGGCGCTGGACGCTGATGGCGTTCCAGCCATCGGACCGCCAACAACGGACGCAGCACGTAGAAATACTTCTTCAACGGGACCTGCTCGGCCTGCAGATAACCGCGGAAGTTGGTCTTCGCCATGCTGCGGTAGTGATGGATGCCGCGCACGATCGAGTACACGACCGGCAGCAATTCCAGCGCCCGCGCGTGGAAGCGGCCGCGGCTTTCGTAGACGATCGGCGACTGGATCCATTCGACGAAGCCCGGGTTGGAGCCGCGGAACAGCCGCAGCGCCTTGCGCAGGTCCCAGCCGTTGATGTCCATCTCGTCGACGATCGGGTACTCGATGACGTCGCGCTGTTCCTCGAGGCCGATGGACAGGTACCAGTCCATGCGGTTGACGTAGATGAAGCGGGCGTCGAAGTCGCTGTCGGGCGAAGCGAAACCCCAGGCGCGGCTGCCGGACTCGACGGCCAGCAGCACGCGCACTTCGTGCTCGGTTTCGGCGCGGCGCAGCCGCGACTGGATCTCGGCGCGCGCGGGGGCGGGGATGACGGAGAGGTCGGTCGTGGGAGCGCTCATGGGCGCATTCTGACCCCGCCGCGCGCCGTCTTTACAGGATGAACCGGCTCAGGTCCTCGTTCTGCGCCAGCGCGCCGAGCTTCTCGTCGACCTGCGCGCCGGCGATCGTGACGGTCTGGCCGGCGTGCTTGTGCGCGTCGAAGCTGATGTCGTCCAGCAGTCGCTCCAGCACCGTCGCCAGGCGTCGCGCGCCGATGTTCTCGGTGCGCTCGTTGACCTCGAACGCGATCTGCGCCAGCCGGCGGATGCCGTCCGCGCTCAGCTCCAGCGTCAGCCCTTCCGTCGCCAGCAGCGCCTGGTATTGCTTGACCAGGCTCGCATGCGTGCTCGACAGGATGGCCTCGAAGTCCTCCACCGACAGCGACTTCAACTCCACCCGGATCGGAAAGCGGCCCTGCAACTCGGGAATCAGGTCGCTGGGCTTGCTCAGGTGGAAGGCGCCCGAGGCGATGAACAGGATGTGGTCGGTCTTCACCATCCCGTACTTGGTGTTGACCGTCGTGCCCTCCACCAGCGGCAGCAGGTCGCGCTGCACGCCCTGGCGCGACACGTCGGCGCCGCCGCTGTGCTCGGCGCGCGTCGCCACCTTGTCGATCTCGTCGATGAAGACGATGCCGTTGTCCTGCGCATGCGCCAGCGCCGCGGTCTTGATCTCGTCCTCGTTGACCAGCTTGGCGGCTTCTTCCTCGACCAGCAGCTTCATCGCCTCGGCGATCTTCAACTTGCGCGCCTTGCGGCGCTCCTGGCCCATCTGCGAGAACAGCCCCTTGAGCTGCTCCGCCATCTCTTCCATGCCCTGCGGGCCGACGATCTCCATCGACGGCCGCGCCTCGGCCAGCTCGATCTCGATCTCCTTGTCGTCCATCGAGCCCTCGCGCAGCCGCTTGCGCATCACCTGCCGGGCGGTGTTGTCGCCGCCGGCGCTGTCCGCCGCCGGCGCGAAGCCGGTCGACGAGCGCGGCGGCGGCACCAGCGCGTCGAGGATGCGCTCCTCGGCCGCATCCTCGGCCCGCGCGCGCTGGAAGCGCATCTGGCGCTCGCGCTCCTGCTTGACGGCGATGTCGACCAGGTCGCGCACGATGCTGTCCACGTCCTTGCCGACGTAGCCGACCTCGGTGAACTTGGTCGCCTCGACCTTGATGAAGGGCGCGTCGGCCAGCTTGGCCAGACGGCGCGCGATCTCGGTCTTGCCCACGCCGGTGGGGCCGATCATGAGGATGTTCTTCGGCGTGATCTCGCCACGCAGCTTCTCGTCGACCTGCTGGCGCCGCCAGCGGTTGCGCAACGCGATCGCGACGGCGCGCTTGGCATCGGCCTGGCCGACGATGTGCCGGTCGAGTTCGGAGACGATCTCCTGCGGGGTCATGCTGCTGCTCATTCGTGTGCTCCGGCGCCGGCTCAGTCCAGCGTCTCGATCGTGTGGTTGCCGTTGGTGTAGATGCAGATCTCGCCGGCGATCACCAGCGACTGCTTGACGATGTCCACCGCGCTCAGCTCGCTGTGGTTGAGCAGCGCCTTCGCCGCCGCCTGCGCATAGGCCCCGCCGCTCCCGATGGCGACGATGCCCTGCTCGGGCTCCAGCACGTCGCCGTTGCCGGTGATGATCAGCGACGCCGTGCGGTCGGCCACCGCCAGCATCGCCTCCAGGCGGCGCAGCACGCGGTCGGTGCGCCAGTCGCGGGTCAGGTCCACCGCCGCGCGCACCAGATGGCCCTGGTGCTTCTCGAGCTTGGCCTCGAAGCGCTCGAACAGCGTGAACGCGTCCGCAGTCGCGCCAGCGAAGCCCGCCAGCACCTGGTTCTTGTAGAGCTTGCGCACCTTGCGCGCCGTCGACTTCACGACGATCGAGCCCAGCGTCACCTGGCCGTCGCCGCCGATCGCGACCTGGTTGCCGCGCCGCACGCTGACGATGGTGGTGCCGTGGTACGGCGCAAGCGGGGAGGAGGAATCTTGGGACATGGTGGAGCGGACGTGCGGGGACGCCTTGAACGTCATGAAGGCCTCACGTGGGTTCCCGCGCGGGAATCACAAGGTGAGGAAAAGGGAGCGGCCCCGCCTGTGCGAATGCCGGTTGACGAGGCCGATGATCGGACATCCGGATGAAGAACGGGGCCAGAGGCCCCGTGGTCGCGAAGGTCGAAGCCGGCGCGCGGCGGTCGTCAGACGTGCCGCACCTTGACCCGGGCGTGCTCGTTGATGCCCATGGCGCCGAAGAACAGCGCCACCAGCCGGTGCGCGTCGCTGAACTGCACCGCGCGGTTCTCGCTGCGCCGCGCCAGCACCCAGTTCAGCAGGTCGCCGGCGGCCATGAAGTCCAGGCGGATCAGCTTCGGGCAGGCGATCGTCACCAGCGACGCGGCGCCGAGCTGCTCGGTCATCAGCGCCAGCGTCTCGCTGATGTCGCCGCTCAACTGGCCGGAGAGCTCCATCAGCGCCGCGGTGTTGACCGCGTCGGTCATCGTCGACTCGAGGAAGGCGATGCCGGTGTCCGGCGCCGCCGGCTGGATCGAGGAGGGCGAGCTCGTCGACAGCGCATTGCCGCTGATGCGGACATGGCACAGCGCCTTTTCCCAACTGGGCGGCGACACCTCGTAGGTGACGCAGTAGTCGATCGCGACTTCGTCGAACTGGTCCGGGCGGTTGGCCAGGCGCAGCGCTTCCAGGCGCAGCATCCACAGGATGGGATCCGCGTCCCGGCTGCCGACCGGCGCCTGCTCCCGCAGCACGTTGAAGAAGTGGTCGCCCGACAGCCAGCGCAGATCCAGCGCCTGCTGCGCCCAGGCGCGGAACAGGTCGCGCAGCTTGGCGCAGGCCTCGATGTCGATCTGGCGCAGCGGCGCCCAGTCGATCACCCAAGGCATCGGCAGGTTCTCGCAGCGGGTGCGCATCTGCGTCACCGCCTCGGTGTCCAGGTATTCCGGCGCCGTCCAGGAGACGCTGCTCGCGCGGCCGCGCGGGGCGCGCTCCTGCTGCACCGCCTCGGCCACCAGCTTGGGCAGCGAGAACCATTGCGGCGAGGACAGCCCGAACTGCTGCGCGTAGTCGTTGGCCAGCTGCTCGAACTTGCCCTGCTGGCCGGTCGCCCGGTACAGGTCGAACAGCACCAGCCAGGTCTCGGCGTGTTCGTGGCGCGCGCCACCCGCACGGGTGAGGTCGATCAGGCTGCGCTCGCAGTGCTCGTAGTCGGCATTGGCGAAGGCGATCACCGCCTCGTCCAGCTCGGCGTCGTGGACGACTTCGCTGACCTCGACCTGCGGATCCGCGACGCGGAAGCTCAGCGTCGGGATCTCCTTCTTCAGCTCGGGGATCGGCGCGGGCGCGGCGGCCGACTGCGGGGCCATGCCGCCGCCCATCGAGGCCGCGGCCGGCGCCGGCGACAGGTCCAGGCGCTCGATGTCAGCCGGCGAGGCGTGATCGGACACCCGCGCGCCAATCTGGTCCGCCGGCTGCGTCGCGGCGAAATTGACCGGTTTGGTGCTGGTCTCGAAGAAGCCGGGCGAGTGCTGGCCCTGCACCTGCGTGGGGACGAAACCTTCGCCCACCATCTGCTGCTCGATCTGGTCGATCTTGGCCTTGACGCTGGCTTCATCGCGGCGCGCGCCCTGGATCTCGCTGATGCGGCCCAGTTCGTCGATGCCGGAGGTCGCGTGGCCGCCAAGCGCGGCCAGCTGTTCAGGCGTCAGGCCCTCGCGGCGGATCTTGCGCAGCATGTCGAGCTCGCGCTTGCGCACGAAATCGTTGCGTCGCTTGCGCTCCACCATCGCCCGCAGCTCCGCCTTGGCGGCATCGGCCTCGGGATCGTCCTGGCGGGAGTTGATCTCCGCCCAGTCGGTCGTCGGATTGGCGACGAAGCGCGCCACCTTGCGGAAGAAGCTCTCGCCTTCTTTGGTGCCGTCTTTGGGGTCGGTCATGCTCTGGCGGACCTTGCTCTGCGCGCTGTCCGGCTCAATCGCCGAACATCTTCTGCTTCAACTCGCGGCGCTGCTGCGCTTCCAGCGACAGCGTGGCGGTCGGGCGGGCGATCAGGCGACCCAGGCCGATCGGCTCGCCGGTCTCGTCGCAGTAGCCGTACTCGCCGCTTTCCAAGCGCTGCAGCGATTGCATGATCTTCTTCAGCAGCTTGCGCTCGCGGTCGCGGGTGCGCAGTTCCAGCGCGTGCTCTTCCTCGATCGTGGCGCGGTCGGCTGGGTCGGGGACGATGGAGGTGTCCTCGCGCAGGTGCTCGGTCGTCTCGCCGGCGTTGGACAGGATGTCTTCCTTCAGCTGCGTCAGCTTGGCGCGGAAGAAGTCGACTTGCTTGTCGTTCATGTACTCGCTGTCCGGCATCGCCAGCACTTCGGCGTCGGTCAGTTCGGCACCGGCCTTGGATTTCCAGGCAGACGAGAGTTTGGGATCGGTCTTCACGGCAGGGCGGCTGTTCTGGTTCGTTGATGTCGGGGTCGAAGGCCGGACAGGGCTGTCCAGCAGAGAGACCGTGCTGTCGGGCGCGTCCGCGTCGGCGGGTTTGCCTGCCGCCGGAGCCTTGGCCACCTTGGCGGCGGCCTTGGGCGCGGCGGTCTTGGAGGCCGGTGTCTTGCTCACGTTCACTCTCCTAGCGGCTCTTTATACCTGCTCGACATGAGAAGCCGGGGCTTCCCGCGCTGGCGCAGGGGCCTGGTTCGGGCGCGGCGGATTGTAGCCACCTCCGCCGCCGCGCCGCCGATGGGTCTGAACCATCGGTCAGTGTGGCACTAAGCCAGGCAGCCTTCCAGCCCCTGCATCAGGATGTCCTTCGGCAGGTCGATGCCGATGAACACCATCTTGCTGACCTTCTTTTCCTCGGGCATCCACTTCGGGCCGAGGTCGGACCCCATCAGCTGGTGCACGCCCTGGAAGATCACCTTCTTGTCGGTGCCCTTCATGTTCAGCACGCCCTTGTAGCGCAGCATCTTCGGGCCGTACACCTGCACGATCGCGCCCAGGAAGTCCTCCAGCTTGGCCGGGTTGAACGGGCGCTCCGAGCGGAAGACGAAGGACTTCACGTCGTCGTCATGGTGGTGATGGTGCGGATGGTCGCAGTGCTCGCCGTGCTCGTGGTCGTGATGATCGTGGGCATGGTCGTGGCCATGGTCATGACCGTGCTCGTGCGCATGGTCGTGCTCGTCGGCGGCCAGGAAGTCGGGATCGATCTCCAGCTTGGCGTTCAGGTTGAAGCCGCGCAGGTCGAAGACGTCCTTGATCGGCACCTCGCCGAAGTGCACCTTGGACTGCGGCGCGCGCGGGTTCATGTGCTTGAGGCGGTGCGACAGCGCGTCCACCGCGGCGGCGTCGACCAGGTCGGTCTTGCTCAGGAAGATCTGGTCGGCGAAACCGACCTGGCGGCGCGCTTCCTGGCGGGTGTCGAGCTGGTCGTTCGCATGCTTGGCGTCGACCAGCGTCAGGATCGAGTCGAGCAGGAAGGTCTCCGCGATCTCGTCGTCCATGAAGAAGGTCTGCGCGACCGGGCCGGGGTCGGCCAGGCCGGTGGTCTCGATGACCACGCGCTCGAAGTCCAGCTCGCCCTTGCGGCGCTTGGCGGCCAGGTCGGCCAGCGTGGTGCGCAGGTCTTCGCGGATGGTGCAGCAGACGCAGCCGTTGCTGAGCTGGATGATCTGCTCCTGCGTCTCGCTGACGAGGATGTCGTTGTCGATGTTCTCCTCGCCGAACTCGTTCTCGATGACGGCGATCTTCTGGCCGTGCGCCTCGGTCAGCACGCGCTTGAGCAGCGTCGTCTTGCCCGAGCCGAGGAAGCCCGTGAGGATGGTGGCGGGGATCAGTCCCGGCGCGGGACTCGTGGCTGGATTCGCGGCGGCGGTGTCAGGAACGGACGACATGGTGAACGACCAATCTATGGAGAAGCTTGGGCCCGGCAACTGGGGGCGGATGACTGTGTTTCAAGCGAATGTCAATGTCAATCGGTTATTCTGGCGCCTCCTCAACGACGGCACACACGACAGTGTCTGATCCCCTGCCTAGTCGGCCCGCCAAGCATGGCGGGCGTGGCAACGACCAACGCGGTCTCATCGATCGCGTGCTCGAATTCCTGCACCCCGGCCCGGACTCGACCAGCGAGCTGATCGAGAACTTCGCCGAAGCGGAGGAGCGCGATCTGATCGCGCCCGAATCGCGCCAGATGCTCGAGGGCGTCCTGCGGATGGCCGAACTCAGCGCCGGTGACGTCATGGTCGCCGCGCCGCGGATGGACCTGCTGGACATCCAGTCGCCGCCCGACGAACTGCTGGCCGCCGTCATCGATACCGGTCACTCGCGTTTCCCGGTCTACGACGGCCAGCGCGACAACATCATCGGCATCCTGCTGGCCAAGGACCTGCTCAAGCTCCAGCGCGCTCCGGAACTGAATCTGCGCGCGCTGCTGCGCCCGGCAGTTTTCGTGCCCGAGAGCAAGGGCCTCAATGAGCTGCTGCGCGATTTCCGTTCCAACCGGAATCACCTGGCCATCGTGATCGACGAATTCGGCAACACCGCCGGCCTGATCACGATCGAGGACGTGCTCGAGGAGATCGTCGGCGAGATCGAGGACGAATTCGACGTCGGCGACGGCGATGCCGGCATCTACACGCTGGCCGACGGCAGCTACCGCGTCGCGGGCGACGCCGAGATCGACGCGGTCAACACCGCCTTCGGGCTGTCGCTGTCCGACGCCGACTTCGACACCATCGGCGGCCTGGTGGCGCATGAGCATGGCCGCGTGCCGCGCCGTGGCGAGACCGTCGAGGTCGCCGGCCTGCGCTTCTCGGTGATGATCAACCGCGGCGGCGCGGTGCGCTGGTTCAAGGTGACCCGCGCGCCGGCGCCCGAGGCCGACGACCACAGCGGCTGATGCGCCGCGGCTCCTTGTCGGACCGGATCGACGGCGGGGCCCGCCAGGGCCGGTGGTCCTGGTCGCTTCATCCGGCGCTCGCGCTCGTCGCCGGGGCGCTGCACACCGCCTCGTTCTCGCCCAGTCCCGCTTGGTGGCTGCAGCCGCTGGCACTGGCCTGGCTGGTCGCCGCCTGCGATGGCGTGCGGCCGCGCCGCGCCGCGCTGGCCGGCGCGCTGTTCGGCATCGGCTGGCTGGCCTCGGGGCTGTGGTGGCTCTACATCAGCATGCACGACTTCGGGCACCTGCCCGCGGCCGTGTCGGCGCTGGCGGTGCTGGCGCTGGCGCTGTTCCTCTCGCTCTACTACGCCGCCGGCATGGGCTTGGCGGCCCGCTGGTCCGCAGGCGCGGCGCCGATGCGGCGGGTGCTCGCCTTCGCCGCCCTGTGGCTGGGCGCGGAACTCGCCCGCGCGAGCTGGTTCACCGGCTTCCCGTGGATCGCCAGCGGTTACGCGCATGCGCAGGGGCCCCTGGCCGCGCTCGCGCCCTATGTCGGCGTCTACGGCATCACCGCGGTGGCGGCCCTGCTGGCGGCGGCGCTGGCGCTGCGCCACTGGGCGCTGCTGGGCGCGCTGGTCGTCGCCATCGGCCTGGCGCAACTCCTTCCGCGGGAGTTCACCCACCCGACCGGCACGCTGGCCGTGTCGCTGGTGCAGCCCAACATCCCGCAGGACCAGAAGTTCGACCGCGATCGCTTCGATCAGAACCTCGACCAGCTGACCGCGCTGATCGAGTCGGCCCGCGGGCAGGTCGTCATCACGCCGGAATCGGTGCTGCCGGTGCCGCTGGCCTTCCTCGACGAGGCGCATGTGGAGCGCCTGCGCCGCGACGCCCGGCAGCGGCCGCTGCTGCTGGGCACCTTCCTGGGCAACACGACCGATGGTTTCGTGAACTCGCTGGCCGGCATCGGCTTCGCGGGCGAGTACGACTACGGCAAGCGCCACCTGCTGCCCTTCGGCGAGTTCATCCCGCCCGGCTTCCACTGGTTCGTCAGGGCGATGAACATCCCGATGGACGACCAGGCCAGCGGCACGCACCAGCGCGCGCTGGCCTTCGCCGGCCAGCGCCTGCGGCCGCTGATCTGCTACGAGGACCTGTTCGGCGAGGACGTCGTCGCCAGCGCGCTGGACCGCGGCGACGCGGCCGCCACGGTCTTCGTCAACGTGAGCAACCTGGCCTGGTTCGGGCCGCGCATGGTGCAGGACCAGCACCTGCAGTTCTCGCAGATGCGGGCGCTGGAATTCCAGCGGCCGATCGTGCGGGCGACCAACACCGGCGCGACCGCGCAGGTCGACCACCGCGGGCAGGTGCTGGCCCGGCTCCCGGCGGAGCAGGCGGGCGTGCTCGAGGTCACCGTGGAGGGCCGCAGCGGCGTCACGCCCTATGCGCGCTGGCTGTCGGCGGCGGGTCTGTGGCCGCTGTGGGCGCTGGCCGTGCTGGGACTGCTGCCGGTGCTGGTGCCGGCCTGGCGGCGCCGCCGCGACGGCGCGGGACGCGTCGCCTGACCGGGGCCCGCCGTCCCTGGGCGGCACGCCGGTGCCTCCCCCGGGCCGCACATAGAATCGGGCGTTTTGCTCCACCGCCGGCCCGACGGCCCGACGCCCCATGCTGACTTTCCAGCAACTGATCCTCCGCCTGCAGGAATACTGGTCCAAGCAGGGTTGCGCCCTGCTGCAGCCCTATGACATGGAGGTCGGCGCCGGCACCAGCCACACCGCGACCTTCCTGCGCGCGCTGGGTCCCGAGCCCTGGAAGGCCGCCTACGTGCAGCCCAGCCGTCGCCCCAAGGACGGCCGCTACGGCGAGAACCCGAACCGGCTGCAGCACTATTACCAGTTCCAGGTCGTGCTCAAGCCGGCGCCGGCCAACATCCTGGAGCTCTACCTGGGCTCGCTCGAGGCCCTGGGCTTCGACCTGAAGAAGAACGACGTCCGCTTCGTCGAGGACGACTGGGAGAACCCCACGCTCGGCTGCTGGGGCCTGGGCTGGGAGGTCTGGCTCAACGGCATGGAGGTGACCCAGTTCACCTACTTCCAGCAGGTCGGCGGCATCGACTGCAAACCCATCACCGGCGAGATCACCTACGGGCTCGAGCGCCTGGCGATGTACCTCCAGGGCAAGGAATCGGTCTACGACCTCGTCTATACCGACGGCCTGACCTACGGCGATGTGTTCCACCAGAACGAGGTCGAGCAGTCGACCTACAACTTCGAGCACAGCGACGTCGACTTCCTGCTGCAGGCCTTCGGCGCCTACGAGCGCAAGTCCAAGGACCTCATGGACACGCGGCTGGCGCTGCCGGCCTACGAGCAGCTGCTCAAGGCGGCCCACACCTTCAACCTGCTGGATGCCCGCGGCGCCATCAGCGTGACCGAGCGCGCCGCCTACATCGGCCGCATCCGCAACCTGGCGCGCGCCGTGGCGCAGAGCTACGTCGACAGCCGCGCGCGACTGGGCTTCCCGATGGCCCCGAAGGCCTGGGCCGACGAGGTCGTCGCGCAGATCGAGAAGAAGAGCGCCGAGGCCGCCGCGAAGTCCGGGAAGGCCGCGGAGCAGTCGGACAAGAAGACCGCCGCCTGACGACGAGGAACACCGCCCCATGACCACGAAGAATCTGCTCGTCGAACTGTTTGTCGAGGAACTGCCGCCCAAGGCGCTGAGGAAGCTGGGCGAGGCGTTCTCGGCGGTGCTGGCCGATGCGCTCAAGGCGCAGGGCCTGGCGCCGGCCGATGCGGCCGTGACTGCCTACGCCACGCCGCGCCGCCTGGCGGTGCACCTGGCCGGCGTCGCCGCCAAGGCCGCCGACCGCGCCGTCCAGCAGAAGCTGATGCCGGTGGCGGTGGCCCTGGACGCCGCGGGCAACGCCACGCCGGCGCTGCTCAAGAAGCTGGCGTCGGTGGGCGCCGACGCCACCGTCGTGCCCAGCCTCAAGCGCGCCCCCGACGGCAAGGCCGAGGCGCTGTTCCTGGACACCGTCGTCGCCGGCGTCACGCTGAAGGACGGCCTGCAGAAGGCGCTGGACGAGGCGCTCGCCAAGCTGCCCATTCCCAAGGTCATGACCTACCAGCTGGCCGACGGCTGGAGCGACGTCAAGTTCGTGCGCCCGGCCCACGGCCTGGTGGCGCTGCATGGCGAGGACCTGGTCGCGATCGGCGCGCTGGGCCTCACCGCCGGCCGGACGACGCGCGGTCATCGCTTCGAGTCCAAGGCCGGGACGATCACGATCCAGAGCGCCGACAGCTATGAGCGCCAGCTCCGCGAAGAGGGCGCGGTGATCGCGTCCTTCGACCAGCGTCGCGACGAGATCGTGCGCCAGCTGCAGGCGCAGGCCGCGCCGCTGGGCCTGACGCCGATCGATGCGCCCGAGCTGCTGGACGAGGTGACCGCGCTGGTGGAGCTGCCCAACGTGCTGTCCTGCCAGTTCGAGCCCGAGTTCCTGGCCGTGCCGCAGGAGTGCCTGATCCTGACGATGAAGGCCAACCAGAAGTACTTCCCGCTGCTGGACGCGCAGGGCAAGCTGACCCACCGCTTCCTGGTGGTCAGCAACATCCATCCGGACGATGCGTCCAAGGTCATCGAGGGCAACGAGCGCGTCGTGCGCCCGCGCCTGGCCGATGCGAAGTTCTTCTTCGACCAGGACCGCAAGAAGACGCTGGCCTCGCGCGTCGAGGGCCTGGGCAAGGTGGTCTATCACGGCAAGCTCGGCAGCCAGGGCGAACGCACCGAGCGCGTGCGCGCGATCGCGCATGCGATCGTCAACCAGCTGCGCATGGCCCAGCACCCGTACACGGTCGAGGCCAAGGACGAGTTCGACGTGCTCGACAGCAAGGCCCAGGAGGCCGCGCTGCTGGCCAAGGCCGACCTGCTGACCGACATGGTGGGCGAGTTCCCCGAGCTGCAGGGCATCATGGGCGGCTACTACGCGCGCCATGAAGGTCTGCGCGACGGCGTGGCCAAGGCCATCGAGGACCACTACAAGCCGCGCTTCGCCGGCGATGCGCTGCCGCGCAACCACACCGGCACCGTCGTCGCGCTGGCGGACAAGCTGGAGACGCTGATCGGCCTGTTCGGCATCGGCCAGCTGCCCACCGGCGACAAGGACCCGTTCGCGCTGCGCCGCCATGCGCTCGGCGTCATCCGCATCCTGGTCGAGAACCACATGCACCTGTCGCTGCCGGAGCTGATCCAGGGCGCGCTGCCCGCGTTCGGCGAGCTGATCCAGGATCCGACCGAGCCGCTGCTGGGCTTCTTCGCCGACCGCCTGGCGGTCAGCCTGCGCGATCAGGGCTACAGCGCCCAGGAGGTCGACGCGGTGCTGGCGCTGAGCCCGGCCCGCCTGGGCGACGTGCCCAAGCGCCTGGGCGCCGTGCGCGCCTTCGCCGCGCTGCCCGAATCGGCCTCCCTGGCCGCGGCCAACAAGCGGGTCGGCAACATCCTCAAGAAGATCGAGGGCGAGCTGCCGACCGAGGTCCAGCCCGCGCTGCTGACCGAGGCGGCCGAGCGGGCCCTGGCCGACGCGCTCGCCGGCGTGAAGCCGCAGGCCGACGCGCTGTTCGAGCAGCACGACTACGCCGGCTCGCTCAAGGCGCTGGCCGCGCTGAAGGCGCCGGTCGACGCCTTCTTCGACGACGTGATGGTGAACGCCGAGGACCCCGCGCTGCGCGCCAATCGCCAGGCGCTGCTCAAGCAGCTGCACGACGCGATGAACCGCGTCGCGGACCTGTCACGCCTGGCGGCCTGACGCAGAACGGAGCCTTCGATGCCCAACCGGTCCGACCATCCGCATGGCATGAAGCTGGTGATCCTGGGCCGCGACGGCACGATCAACCGCTACCGCGACGACCATGTGAAGTCGCCCGAGGAACTCGAGCCGCTGCCTGGCGCGCTCGAGGCCGTCGCGCGGCTGAACCACGCCGGCTGGCACACCGTCATGGCCACCAACCAGCCGGGCATCGGCCGCGGGCTGCTGGACATGGCCTCGCTCAACGCGGTGCACCTGCGGCTGAACCAGCTGCTGGCGGAGAAGGGCGGCCGGCTGGACGCCGCGTTCTTCTGCCCGCATGCGCCGGAAGAGAACTGCAACTGCCGCAAGCCGCTGCCGGGGCTGGTCGAACAGATCGGCGAGCGCTTCGGCGTGGACCTGCAGCAGGTCCACATGGTCGGCGCCAGCGTGCGCGACCTGCAGACCGCGCACAACGCCGGCTGCGTGCCGCACCTGGTGCGCGGCGACCGTCTGGCCGGCGTCGACGAGGCGCAGCTGCAGGGCCAGATCGCCCTGGTGCCCGGCTCGCGCGTGCACCAGGACCTGGCCGCCTTCGCCGAGGCCCTGATCCATGAGGAACGCCGCGCGCGCGCCGAGTCGCGCGGCGAATCCGCTGAACCCGATACCGCTCCTGGAGACCTGGGCTGATGCTCATCGCGCTGCGTTCGATCCTCTTCGTCCTCTACCTGATCGTCACCGTCGTGCCCTGGGGCACCGCGGTCGTGGTCTGCTCGCTGTTCCTCAACAGCACGCGGCTGTACTGGATGTGCGCCAACTGGCTGCGCGTGGCGATCTGGGGCGCCCGCTTGATCTGCGGCGTGCGCTGGCGCGTGCGCGGCATGGAGCACCTGCCCACGGACAAGGCCCAGTCGGTGATCCTGCTGTCCAAGCACCAGTCGACCTGGGAGACCTTCGCCTACCCGATGCTGATGCCACGGCCGCTGGCCTACGTGTTCAAGCGGGAACTGATCTACATCCCGTTCTTCGGCTGGTCCATGGCGCGGCTGGACATGATCCACATCGACCGCAGCAAGCGCAGCGAGGCCTGGAACAAGGTGGCCGCGCAGGGCCGGCGCATCGCCGGGCTGGGCAACTGGATCATCATGTTCCCGGAAGGCACGCGGGTGGCGCGCGGCAAGGTCGGCGAGTACAAGACCGGCGGCACGCGACTGGCCGTCGAGACCGGCGTGCCGGTGGTGCCGATCGCGATGAACTCGGCGAGCTGCTGGCCGCGCAAGAGCTTCCTGCTGCGCCCTGGCGTGGTCGACATCTCGATCGGCCCGATGATCCCCAGCACCGGCCGCACGCCGGCCGACCTGATGAAGGAGGTGCAGGGCTGGATCGAGACCGAGATGCGGGTGCTGGACCCGGCCGCCTATCCCGCCGACGGCGCCGCCGCGGTGACCGGCGTGCCGCCCGCGCCGCCGGCCCCGCCGTCCACGTCGGCCGCCGCCTGATTACACTCGCAGCCCATGCTGCCTTCCAAGCTGCGGGGATTGGGCGCGCTGCTGAACTTCACGCAGCTGTCGCTGTTCGACACCGAGCCCCCGCCCGCGCCTCCGCCGCCCGCACCGGATCCCGTCGCCCCGACGCCGCGCTTGCGCGGTGAGGCCGGCGCGTCGCTGCGTCAGGTCTTGCTGCAGGGGCAGGCGATCCCCTACGAACTCAAGCGCGCGCGCCGCCGCAGCATCGGCTTCACGGTGAGCGAGGATGGCCTGCGGGTGTCCGCGCCGAAGTGGGTGCCGCTGGGCGACATCGACAACGCGCTGCAGCAGAAGGGCGACTGGATCCTGCGCAAGCTGGTCGAGCAACGCGAGCGCGCCAAGCGGACGCAGGCGGCCCGTGTCCACTGGGGCGACGGCTGCAGCCTGCCCTACCTGGGCGAGCCGCTGATCGTCGTGCTCGATCCGTCGATGACCGGCACGCGGCTCGACGAGGGCCAGGCCGACCCCCAGCCGACGCTGGCGACGGTGCCGCGCCGCATGCTCTACCTCGGCCTGCCGCAGACCGCGGCGCCGGAGCAGATCCGCGACGCGGTGCAGGCCTGGCTGCAGCGCCAGGCGCGGCAGCTGTTCGAGTCCCGCTGCAGACACTTCGCCGGGCCGCTGGGCGTCACGATGACCGGGCTGCGGCTGTCCTCCGCGCAGACGCGCTGGGGCAGCGCCAGCGCCGACGGCATGATCCGGCTCAACTGGCGGCTGATCCACTTCTCGCCCGCGCTGATCGACTACGTCGTCGCGCATGAACTGGCCCATCTCAAGGAGATGAACCACAGCCCCCGGTTCTGGGCGGTGGTGCGGTCGGTGTTCCCGGAATACGAACTCGCGCGCGATCGCCTCAAGCAGGCGGTGCTGCCGCTGATGGACGAGGCCTGATGCCAGACCGGGAATCCGTCAATCGTTCCGCTTGATAGCGGTAAACGTTCGCATTTCCCCCTTTGGGGGGGCTTGTAGCTGATTTGGGTGGGGCTGCACACTGGATACCGCTGTCATCACTCGCATCTGAGTCAGAACCTCCTCCCGCGTTCCGCTCCCGGCGGCGCTTTGGTCCCCCAGCCTTCCCGGCTGCGTCTGGTCGACCCGCGCTCAGAGCCGACAAGCTGATGCATAACAAGGCGCAGCGCCGCCGTCCCGTGATCGGGGCGGCGGCGACTGTCTTTCCGGGCCTCGTTTTTCTTCAGGCCGAGAAGCGATGGATGCCATCCGCATCCAGCGTCCGCCGCAGCAACCCGCCCAGCCACAGCCGATGCAGGTGAGCCACCGCCTCGCCCATGGCGAAGGTCGTCTGGTGCAGGTCCAACGGCCGGCGGAACATCATCGGCAGCAGCTCGGCCGCGTGGCAGGGCTTGGCGGTGCAGGCCTCCAGCACTTCGGCCAGCCGCTCCTGGTGGTGCTGCTGCAACTGGTCGATGCGCGCGTGCAATCCCCGGAAGGGCTTGCCGTGCGCGGGCAGCACCAGGGTGTCGGCCGGCAGCGTGCTCAGCCGCGCGATCGAATCGAGGTAGAGCTGCAGCGGATCCGCCTCCGGTTCCACGTCCACGACCGAGACGTTGGTGGAGATCCTCGGCAGCACCATGTCGCCCGAGATCATCACGCCCAGCGTCTCGCTGAACAGACTGATGTGCTCCGGCGCGTGGCCATGGCCGACAAGGCAGCGCCAGTCGTGATCGCCGATGCGCACGCTCATGCCGTCCATCAGCCGGCGGAAGGCGGGCGGGATCGACGGGACCATGCTCGGGTAATAGCTCGCGCGGCCGCGGATCTTGTCCAGCGCCGCCGGATCGGTCAGGCCGTGGCTGCCGAAGAAGGCCGCCGCCGCCTCGCCGCCCATGCCCACCGTTGACGAGGACGCCACCCGCGCCAGCTGATAGTCCGTCGCGCTGATCCACAGCCGGCACTGCCAGCGCTCGGTCAGCCAGTGGGCCAGGCCCATGTGGTCCGGGTGGAAGTGGGTGACGATCACGCGCAGCACCGGCAGGCCGTCGAGCCGCCCGGCGAAGACCCGTTCCCAGTTCGCCTTCGTCGCATCGCTGTGGATGCCGCAGTCGACGATGGTCCAGCCCTCGCGCCCGTCCTGGACGTCCCGCAGCAACCACAGGTTGATGTGGTCCAGCGCGAAGGGCAGGCCCATGCGCACCCACCGGAGGCCGGGCAGCAGGTCGAGCGCCTCGCCCGGACCGGGGAGGGTGTCGCCCAAGGGGTAGGTGAGTTCCGATTCGCGGGGATTGGCCATGGCTTTAGACTTACGTTTACGTCAACGTCATTAGCCAGTGTAGCCATGAGCCCCTCACCCCGCCCGACCCCGGCCGATGACCTGCCCGAGGACGCGCTGCCCGAAGCCGGCGACGACGCGGGACCGCTGTTCACCATCACCGAGCTGGCGGCCGAGTTCGACATCACCCCGCGCGCGATCCGCTTCTACGAGGACATGGGCCTGCTGACGCCCGCCCGCGCCGGGCGCAATCGCGTGTACACGCAGCGCGACCGCACGCGGCTGAAGCTGACCCTGCGCGGCAAGCGGCTGGGGCTGTCGCTGCAGGAGATCAAGCAGCTGGTGGACATGTACGACAACCAGTCGGACACCGTGCCGCAGCTGCGCGCCTTCCTCGGCGTGCTGGACCAGCACCGCAAGCAGCTGCAGCAGCAACTCAGCGACATCGAGGTCACCCTCGCCGAGATCGCCCAGCACGAGGAGCGCTGCCACGCGCTGCTCGCCGAGGCCGGCCAGCCGGTCGGCAACTGAGCCGCCACCCGCTGACCGCGGCGCGCGGACGAAACCCGGCCCTGCGCGTCGCGCCGTCCCACACGGGGCGCCCTACACTCCGCCGCCATGAACGGCCTGCATCTCACCGCCGACCTGTCCGGCTGCGCGCGCGCGGCGCTGCTGACGGACGCACCCGGCCTGGCCCGCCAGGCCCGCGAGGCGGTGGCGTCGGCTGGGCTGACCGTGGTGGGCGAACACTGGCATCGCTTCCCGGCTGCGGCCGACGGCTCGCCGGGCGGCATCACCGGCATGCTGCTGCTGGCCGAGTCGCATGTGGCGCTGCACAGCTGGCCCGAACTGGCCGCGGTGACGCTGGATGTCTACGTCTGCAACTACGGCGGTGACAACTCGGCCAAGGCGCGCGCGCTGATGGCGGCGCTGGTGGCGCTGTTCGAGCCGGCCGAGGCCGACCTGCAGTCGCTCGAACGGGGGCGTCCGGCCCCCCGGACCGAGCGATGACGCGACCGTGGCGTTTTCCCCGCTCGCCCCGGCGGGGGATCGGCGGGGACCGCCGGCTTCACTAGACTCTCGCCCGGGCCAGGACGGCCTGGGAGAAGAGGGATTGATCGAGAACAAGATCGAGCTGGAGCTGTTGCCCAAGGCACCTCCAGCCGCACCGCCGGCGCCGATGCCGCCGGCGCCGCGCGCGCCGGTCCTCAAGCCGGCGGTCGCCGCGCCGTCGGAGCAGGCCGGGCCGATGGCCACCGGCCTGCTCGCGAAGCTGCATGAGCAGCGACTGGAGTTCACCGGCACCGGCAGCGAGTACTTCCGCATCTGGGTCGTCAACGCCCTGCTGACGCTGGCGACGCTGGGCGTCTACTCCGCCTGGGCCAAGCGCCGCAAGGCGAGCTGGTTCGCGCGGCACACGCTGCTGGCCGGCGACGGCTTCGATTTCCACGGCGATCCGCGCCGCATCCTGATCGGCCGCGTGCTGGCGCTGGCGCTGCTGGTCTGCTACGGCCATGCGTTCGAGTGGTCCAAGGGCGCCGGCTTCGCGATGCTGGCGGTGCTCTACGCGTTTGGCCCGATGCTGTTCGCGGGCGCCCAGCGCTTCAAGCTCGGCAACACCAGCTGGCGCGGCGTGCGCTTCGGCTTCCAGGCCAGCGCCGCCACCGTCTACGCCTCCTGCCTGCCGCTGCTCGTGGCGTGGACCGTCGTGTCCGTCGGCGCCGGCATGGGGCTGGGGCCGATCGTCATCGGCATCGCCGGCTTGGCGGTGGGGCTGCTCTTTCCGCTGGCGCACGGCTGGCTCAAGCGCTTCCAGCACCGCCATGCCCGCTATGGCGCGCTCGAGTTCGACTTCGAGCTCCCGGTGCGCAAGTTCTACGGCCTGTACCTGACGCTGGTCGGCGTCGGCCTGCTGGGCGGTTTCGTCGCCGGCGTGATCGCCGCGGTGGCGATCGGCGCGCTGAAAGCCGTCTTCGGTGCGCAGGCGTCGCTGGTGGCGATGTTCGCGCCGCTGGCCACGATGGGCGTGCTGTGGGTGATCGGCTGGCCGATCTACATCGCGCGGCTTCAGAAGCTGATCTGGGACAACACCCGCCTGGCCGGCGGCATCGAGTTCGCCTACCAGCTGCCCGCCTTCTCCCTCTTCAAGACGGTGATGGGCCACGGCCTGCTCACGGTGCTGACGCTGGGCCTGTACTGGCCCTTCCTCGCGGTGCGCATCGCCAAGCTGCGCATCGAGGGCATGACCGTGCTGTCCGACGAGCCGCTGGACGCCTTGGTCGTGCGCGCCGCCAGACGGCGCGGTCCCGGCGCGGTCGGGGACGGCGTGGCCGATGCCTTCGGCCTGGACATCGGCTGGTGAGCGGGGAGACATCGCCATGAGATCGCAGAGCTACACCGCCACCGCCCGGTGGTTCGACGGCGTCGAGAACCGCCCGCAGGAAGTGCGCGTGCGCCTGAGCCGCCACCACCTCGAGTTCATGCCCTGGCCGCCACGTCCGCAGGCCTCGTCCTCGATGCCGCCGTCGGAGGCCGAGCTGGCCGCGTCGCGCCCGTCGCTGCCGGGGCTGCGTCGCTACACCCGCAAGGGCCTGTCGGTCGGCGAATGGTGGCGCGGCAGCCCGACGCCGGTCGGCCTGCCCGACGGCGGCACGCTCTGGATCCCCGCGGACAACGCGATGGGACGCGCCCTGGGCGGCCAGTCGCTGACGACGCAGCTGATCTCGAGCTGGGCGATGTCCCTGTGCTGCCTGATCGCGCTGGTCGCGCTGGTCGCCTGGTTCGACCGCCAGGGCGCGGGCCTGCTGGCGCGCGCCGCGCTGCCGCTGGTGCCCAAGCAGCTCGACATCGCCGTCGGCGACAAGGTCGAGCAGGAGGTGACGGCGCGCTGGCTCAAGCCGTCGACGGTCGCACCGGCGCGCCAGGCGGCGCTGCGCCAGCGCTTCGAGGAGATCGCCGGACGGGCCTTCCCGGGCCAGACCTTCAAGCTGCGTTTCGCGCGCTTGCGCGACAGCGGCGGCTTCAATGCCTTCGCGCTGCCCAACGGCACGCTGTTCCTGCTCGACGGGATGACGCAGGACCTGAGCGACGACGAAGTGATGGCCGTGCTCGGTCATGAGGCCGGGCATGTGAAGCATCGCCATGCGATGCGCCACCTGGTGCAGGGCGTCGGCCTGGTGGCCGTGGCCGGCGTGGTGATGGGCGAGTTCTCCACCGTCGCGGCCAGCTCGATGGCCTCGGTGCAGACGCTGCGCTACGGGCGCAACGCGGAGCGCGAAGCCGATGCCGAGGCGCAGCGCCTGATCCTGCGCGAGCACCTGCCCAACGAGACGCTGGTCGGCGTGTGGCTCAAGCTGCGCGACGCGATGCGGCGCGAGGGCCACACGAGCGAGGGCGTCGAGTGGCTGTCGTCACACCCGCCGATCAGCGAGCGGCTGGAGAGCGCCCGTCGCGCCGCGCAGAACGCCGACCCGGTGCGCTGACCGGGAGCCGGCGGCCGGGACGACCGATCCCGGCCGCCGTCAACTCACTTCGCGCTGCCGCCGCTGGCGGCCTCCTGCTGGCCCTTGGCGACGGCGGTCGCGGCGGCCGGCGCCACCGGCTTGAACTGGCCCATCACGTCGCGCTTGCCGCGCTCGAGGTAGGGCACCGGCTGGTCCATCCAGGCGGGCCGCGGACTGCCCAGCAGGTAATGGTCGAAGAACTCGGCCATGTGCACGGTGAAGTGCTTCATGTTGTCGCGGTCGCGCAGGCCGTGTTTCTCGCCGTTGTAGTTGAACCAGTAGGCCTCCTTGCCCAGGCGGCGCAGCGCGGTGAAGAACTCGATGCCCTGGTACCAGGGCACCGCGTCGTCCTCGTCGTTGTGGATGGTCAGGTAGGGCGTGGTGACCTTGTCGACCCGGAAGATCGGCGAGTTCTCCAGGTACAGGTCGGGCCGCTCCCACGGCGTGGCGCCGATGCGGCTCTGGCCGTGCTCGTACTGGAAGGCGCGGCTGATGCCCGCGCCCCAGCGGATGCCGCCGTAGCCGCTGATCATGTTGGCCATCGAGGCGCCGGCCTCCGCCGCGCGGAACTCGTGGGCGCGGGTGATCAGGTAGTTGATCTGGTAGGCGCCCCAGCTGTGGCCCTGGATGCCCACCCGCTTCGGATCGACATAGCCCTTGGCGATCTGCTGGCGGACCGCCGGCAGCACCGTGTTCATCGCGCTGCGGCCCGGGTGGCCGGTGGTGTAGACGATGTCCGGGCGCAGCACCAGGTAGCCGTTGGAGACGTAGCGCGTGACGTTGATGTTCTGGCCCGGCGCCGGCGGCACGTAGCGATGGCGGTTGTCGCTCATCTTCTCGTAGATGTAGACCATCATCGGGTACTGCCGCTTCGGGTCGAAGTCGGCCGGCTTGGCCAGCAGCGCGCGCAGCTTCCGGCCGTCGGCCGCGGTGTACTCGATCAGCTCCTGCGTGCCCCAGGCATACCGCGCCTGCTGCGGATTGGCCTCGCTGACGCGCTGCGGCCGCTCGAAGCTCAGCGTCGAGGTCCACAGATCGGGGAACTCGGTGAAGGTCTGCTGCGTGAAGACGAGGCGGTCTGCGTCCTTGGCCTTGATCAGGCCGCCGATCATCTTGTCGTCCTGCAGCAGCGTGGTCGGGACGCCGCCGCCGGCATCGACGCGGAAGTAGCCGCTGGCGCGCGTCAGGTCCTGCGTGCCGGCCAGCATCAGCGCATCGGCGGGCAGGGCGCGCTGGTCGGCGTCCTCGGGGTCCAGCGGCACCACGCGCAGCTGGATCTGCCGCTTGCGGCCCCAGCCCTGCGTCAGGTTGCGCGACAGGCCGGTCGCCGGCTGCACGGCCCAGATGTCGAACTTGTCGTAGAGCACGACGCTGTCGTCCCCGGCGGTCCAGCCCGCGCTGCCGTAGGCGGTCGGCAGGTCGGGCACGTCGCGCTCGTCGTTGTCGAAGCGGGCCTTGATCCTCCCGGTCAGGTCGATCGCCTGCGCGGTGTCGGTGCGCCAGGCCATCCAGCGCGCGGCCGCCGCGTCGAAGCCCAGCACGTAGCGGCCGGTCGGGGACAGCGTCGGCGCATGGCGCAGCTTGCGCGCGAGCGGCGTGGCCGCGCCGGTGTCCAGGTCGACCGCGTAGGCGTCCATGTACACGCCTTCCCAGGACATCAGCGGGCGATACGGCAGCTCGCTCAGGCCCAGCGCCACGCGGGCGTTCTCGTTGACCTGGATCGTCGGCAGGTCCACGGTGCCGAGCTGCACGAAGCGCGCGGCGTCCACGTCCTGGCCGAGGTGCACGACGGCGCGGTAGCTGCGCGTGCGTTCGCGCTCCGCCTTCGCTTTCTGCGCCGACTGCAGTTCCGGATCCTTCCAGTGCCAGAGGTCGACCTTCATCGGCTCGGGCGCGTCCTTGGGCTCGGGCGCGGGCAGCTCGGCGGTGCCGAGGAACAGCCGCAGCCCGTCCTTGCTGAAGGCCAGCGGCGCGTGCTCGCTCGGTGTCCAGCCGGTGGGCATGCCGGCGGTCGCGGCGCTGACCAGCACCGTGGCGCGGTCCTGGCCGGCCTGCCACAGGAAGAGCTTGAACGGCGTCGGATCGGGCTTGTCAGCCTTCCCGTCCTTCGCGCTGTCCTTGGCGCCGTCCTTCCGGTCTTCGGCTTCCCGGGCCTTCTCGGTGGCGCGGGTTTCGGCCACGTGGTCGCGGTTGCTGACGAAGGCCAGGCGGCCGCCGGCCTCGTCGAAGCGCAGCTGCTTGTAGCTGCCCGCGCCGGACATCACCGCGCGTGCCCGTGTCGGCGCGCTCGGGTCGATCAGGTAGACGCCTTCGCGGGCGCTGTCGTCGGCTGCGGGTTTCGCCGCGGTGACCGGCGAGGCGGGAGGCGCGGCGCCGAGCGCGTCCGAAGCCGGCGGCGCGGCGGGCGCCGGCGGATTCGCCGAAGCCGGGACGGACGGCTCCGCCGGCCGGGTCTCCGGCGCGGCGGCCGGCGTCGTCTTCGCCGCGCCGGGGGCACCAGCGGGGGCTTTCGCCTCCTTCACCGAGACCACGTAGGCGAGCAGGGTGCCGCCGTTGTTCCAGGCGAAATCGGCGGCGTCCTTGAAGGTGTTGCGCTGGCCGGTCTGGGCGTCGATCAGCAGCAGATCATTGCCGGGCAGCTTCTTCGCGGATGGCGCGCCGCCTTCGGCCGGCGCTTCCTGGTCGAGGGTGGCGCCCGCCCTCGCGCGGCTCGTGCCGGCGTCGAGCGCCGCGTCGACCAGGACCTCGCCCGCCGTTCCTGCCTCGCTGTCGGCCCTGGCGGCCGGCGCCTTGGGATCCTTCGCACCGTCCTTCTTCGCGGGTGCTTCCAGCAGCATCGCCAGATGCACGCCGCCGTCCTTGCCCCAGCCGAAGCGCTTCACGCGCTCGACCGTCTCGACCTTGCCGGTCGCCAGGTCCATCCAGGCCGCGCCGGGCTTGGGCGCGTCGTCGCCCTTCTTCTTGTCCTTCTTGGCCTTGTCGATCTCCGCGCGCGTCGGCTGCACGGCGAAGGCGACGAAGCGGCCGTCGGCGCTGAACTGCGGCGCGGTGCCACGTGGCGTGCGGTACTCGCGGCCATCGGCGAAGCGGCGCACGACCAGCTCGCCATCGGCCTCCTGCGCCACCAGCGCGTAGGCGATCCACTGCCCATCGCGGCTCAGCTGCGTGTGCTGGATGCTGCGCCAGGTGGCGTAGACGTCGTGCGTGATCGGCGCCAAGGCCGAGCTGGGTTGAACAGCGCTTGCGGCCGCGGCGGCGACCGGCGTGGTCGCCTGCGGCGGCGTGGCCGCGTTCAGCGGGACGAAGGGCAGCAGCGCCAGCGAGAGCGCGACCAGCGAAGGCGGAAGAAGCCGGGTGGGCATGGTCGAGGACGAGGACATGGGGTCGAGAGGGCAAATGGGGCGGAAGGGGCGAGGGGCGGCATCCGCGTAAGCGCGGCGCGGACGCTCGATCAGGCGGCGGCGATCAAGGTCTTCACGAGCCAGGCCTGCAGGGCCTGGATCTCATCCATGCTGACCTCGTGCGCCATCGGGAACTCGTGCCAATCGACCGCATGGCCGAGGCGGCGCAGCTCGGCCAGCGAGGCCTGCGCCCGCGCCGGCAGCACCACGCCGTCGCCGGTGCCGTGGGCCAGGAAAATCGGCGTGGCCGCGTTGGCGGGACTGCGCTGCGCCTCGGTCGTGTCCAGCAGCGGCAGGTAGCCCGACAGGCCGACCAGGCCGGCCAGCCGCCGGGGGTAGCGCAGGCCCGTCATCAGCGTCATCGCGCAGCCCTGCGAGAAGCCCATCAGCACCACCCGATCCGGCGGGATGCCGAACTCGCGCTCCTCGCGGGCGATCAGCTCCTCGATCAACGCCTGCGACGCGCGCAGGCCGTCGGCATCCTCGCGCTGGCTGAGGTCGCCATGGCGGATGTCGTACCAGGCGCGCATGCGCATGCCGCCGTTGATCGTCACCGGGATCTCCGGCGCGCTCGGCAGCACGACCCGCAAGCCGCCATGCGCCAGCACCGGCGACAGATCCAGCGCCTGGACGACGGGCACGAAGTCCTTGCCATTCGCGCCCAGCCCGTGCAACACCAGCAGGCTGAAACGGGGCGCCTCGCGCGTCTGCAATTCAAGGGTTTCGAGCGTCATGGGCGGGAATGCTAGTCCGCGATGCCGCGCTGGCACTGGGTGGAAACGCCCTGTCGCGCGACATCCGCTCCGCATCGCGCCCACCTGCATCCGGTCGCACGCGGGTCGCGGCAGCGCAGGCGGCTGCGTAGCCTGCATTCCATCGCATCCCTCGATGCGCGACTTTCAGGAAAAGGAGCCCCCCATGTCCGACAGCGAAGAACTCAACCGCCTGGCCGATCTCCACCAGCGCGGCGTGCTCAGCGACGAGGAGTTCGCCAGGGCCAAGGATCGGGTGCTGAATGCCGGCACCCGCCCGTCCGCATCGACCACCTACGCCTACGCGGCGCCGCAGGGCGGCGCGCCGGCCGTCAACGCGATCAATGCCTTCCGGCGCAGCCGCGACGACCGCTGGATCGGCGGCGTGTGCGGCGGCCTCGCCCGGCTCAGCGGCCTGGCCGCATGGTTCTGGCGCATCGTCTTCGTCGCGCTGACGATGTGTGCCGGCGGCGGGATGCTGCTGTATTTCCTGCTGTGGATCTTCGTGCCGATCGAGGACTGAAGTTTCGGCCGCTCAGCGGCGGCCCTTGAGCAGATACGCGGAGGCGAGCCAGCGGCGCTCGACCTCCGCGTCTGCCATCCGGGCCTCCAGATGTCGCCAGGGGCAGTCCAGCCCATCCATGCGCAGGATCGAATGCATCGCCGCGCCGAGCACGAAGCAGTTGCTCATCGGCATCCACGGCGGCGCCCAGGCCAGCCCGGCCGCGACAATGCGTGCGCCCGGCTTCAGCACGGCGAGTGCGCGGTCGACGGCCTCGATGCTCTGCAGCACGTCGTGCGTGAAGAAGAACAAGGCCGCGTCGGCGCGGCGAGCGCCAAGCGCGGACGCATACGGTGCCTCCTCGGCCGTGGTCGGGAGGTAGTCGACCGGGGTTTCGAGGTGATCGGTGAGCGCGCGCTGGCGGGCCTGCCGCATCATCGTCTCGCAGGGTTCGACGGCGACGATCTGCCCCGTCGGTCCGACCGCCTCGCTGAGCCCGGGCAGGCTCAGGCCCGTGCCGGCGCCGATGTCGAGCACCGTCTGCCCCGGCGCCAGGGCCAGCGCCGCGATCGCCTCGCGCCGCAGCGGGGCCACCGGCATCAGCTCGTAGTCGTAGATCGGCGCGCGGCGCGCGTACAGCGCGTTCAGGGCCTGCAGCGCCGGCCGGGTGTCGGGCGTGTTCATGAGCTCCCTTTTTTTCGCGGGCCAGCTTCGCGTGGCGCCTCGCGCGGTGTCAAGCAAGAAAAACGGTGCGTCACGGAACCGTCATCCGCTGCCGAAAGAATCGCGGCCCATGTGCGTCGAACTCACCACAGGTACGCGGCTTGCCCGGCGTGCCGCCCGCGTCCTCCCGGCCCTCCTTTCGGCCTTCCTTTCGGCCCTTGGCGCGACCCTGCTCACCATCGGCACCATGCTGACGGTGCGAGCGGAACCCGCTGCCCGGGACACCCCCGCGCCGGTCGCTGCGACGGCCGAGGCGGCCGACCTCAAGTTCTCCCAGTTCTTCAAGACGCCGATCGGCCCCGCGGGCCTGGAACTGTCGGACGTGCTGCGCGCCGCCGACGGCCGTCCGGTGCGCCTGGTCGGCTACATGGTCGCGCAGGAACAGGCCCGGCCGGGCCGCTTCTGGCTGACGCCGCGGCCGGTGCGCATGAGCGAGCACGCCGACGGCGAAGCCGACGACCTGCCCGCCGCGACGGTGACCGTGCTGCTTGATCCGTCGCAGCAGGATCGCCTTGTCGCCCACCGTGACGGGCTGGTGTCGCTGACCGGCACGCTGTCGGTGGGTCGCGTCGAGGACGAGACCGGCCGCGTGTCCTGGATCCGCCTGCGCCTGCCGCCCGGAGCACTGGAGGCCGAGGCCGCCACGGCCGCGCGGCCCGACGGCGCCGGCCATCGCCACTGAGCGCGCCCGCGCACGCCCGGCGTCCCCGCAGCCCCTCCGCACTTCTACCGATTTCTTCGATTCCTTCGATTCGAGCCCCGACGATGAAACACCTGCCTTCCCTGCTCGCCGGCGCCTGCGCGCTGCTGGCGCTGAGCGGCGCCCACGCGGCTCCCACCGTGACGCGCCTCACGCCGCCCAGCGAGTTGTTCTCCAGCGGCCGTCCCGAGCCGGTCATCGCGCGTTTCCTGCCTGGCCAGCGTTTCGACCTGCAGGCCACGATCAAGCCCGATGCGGGGCAGCGCATCACCGCCGCGCGTTTCCTGATCGACGGCAAGTCGGTCGACGCGACCGTCGCGCTGCGCGACTGCGCGGCCGGCTGCGTCAAGGGCGTGGCGGCGGAAACCGCGATCGCGACGGTGCGCGCGGTCAGCCTGCAGAAGGCCGGCCGCCACACCTTCAGCGTCGAGGCGACCCAGGCCGACGGACAGACGGTCAGCGCCACCGGCAACCTCGACGTGGTGCCCTTCACCACGGCCATGGGGCCCAAGGTCAAGAACCTCATCATCCTGGTGGGAGACGGCATGGGCGCGGCGCAGCGCACGGCCGCGCGCATCGTCAAGGGCGGCTACGCCCAGGGCAAGGTGATCCAGCCGCTGGCGATGGACACCTTCCCGGCGACCGGGATGGTCAAGACGGCCTCGCTGAACTCGGTGGTGACCGACTCGGCGCCCGGCATGACGGCCTACGTCTCCGGCAACAAGAACAACAACAATGAAGAGGGCGTGTTCCCGGACGACACGGTCGATGCCTTCGACAACCCGCGCATCGAATACCTGTCCGAATACCTGCACCGCACGCAGGGCAAGGCGCTGGGCGTCGTCACCACCGCCGACGTCTTCGACGCGACGCCCGCCGGCAACGCGGTGCACACCAGCAATCGCGGCGCGGGCACCGGCATCGTCGACCAGTTTTTCGACGACCGCGCGCGCACCGGCCTGACGGTGCTGCTGGGTGGCGGTCGCAAGTGGTTCCTGCCCGCCGGCACGGCCGGCTCCGAGCGCGCCGAGGCGAGCGACTACGCTTTCTCCGCGCGCGACCCGCACACCGCCGAGATCGTGAAGCGCTGGGGCGCGGCGCCGGGCGCGAAGGACAAGGGCCGCGACCTGACCCGGGAGTTCCAGGACGCGGGCTACCGCTATGCGCCGACCCGGACGGCGCTGGACGCCGCTGTCGCCGGCGCGGGTGCCGACAAGCTGCTGGGCCTGTTCGCTTTCTCCAACATGAATGTGGCGCTGGACAAGATCGATGGCCGCCGTGGTGCGAAGAAGGGCCTGGCCGGCGGCAGCGTCGTGGACGACTACGGCTTCCCCGACCAGCCGATGCTGGACGAGATGGCCCAGGCCGCGCTCGCGACGCTGCGCAAGCAGCCCCAGGGCTTCGTGCTGATGATCGAGGGCGCTTCGATCGACAAGCAGGCGCACAACATGGACAGCGAGCGCTGGATGCTCGACACCATCGAGTTCGACCGTGCGGTGCAGGTGGCGCAGGACTTCGCGCGGGAGCAGGGTGACACGCTGGTGATCGTCACCGCCGACCACGAGTGCTCGGGCGCGGCGCTGATCGGGGGCTCGATGCTGGCCGACCAGGCGCTGCTGGACGCGGCGACGAAGAAGGGCGCGGCCAACCTGCGCGACAAGGTGGTCGGCGTCTACGAGAAGGCGGGCTTCCCGCGTTATCGCATCGCCGCCGACGGCTATCCGGAAGCGACCGACATCGACTACCGCCTGCTGGTGGGTTATGGCGCGAACGCGGACCGCTACGAGGACTGGCGCACCAACCAGACGCCGCTGCGCGATGCGCAGCAGCCGCTGGCCAAGTCGGAGCCGCTGAAGTGGTACCCGGCCAATGCGGCCGAGCGCGACGACGCGCAGGGCGAATTCCTGGTCACCGGCCAGGTGCCCGGCGAGCAGGCGGTGCACACGGCGACGGACATCCCGCTGTCGGCCTTCGGCCCCGGCGCGCTGGCCTTCACCGGCGTCATCGACAACACCGATGTGTTCTTCAAGCTGGCGCAGGCGGCGGTCAAGGGCACGACGGCGCCCGCCGACGCCTCGGGCGCGAAGCGGCCGGCGAAGTCGCCGCGACGGTGAGCGCCGCGACGGCGCGGTAGCGACTGCGGGCGACCCGTCGACACGGCGACCGGCAACCGGCGATCCTCGGCTGGCGGCTGAGGCGGCTGGCGGCCGGCGGCCGGCGACGCTAAGCCAATATCGCCGACAGCCGCGCGACGGCCTCCTCGATCACCTCCGGCGGTGCGCGCTCGATGCGGCGGGCCTGTCGCGCTTCGAGGTCCATCATCCGGATCTTGTTGATCAGCACCGCGCCCTGGGTCTTGCAGCCCGTGCCCGTCAGCATCACCGCGAAGCCGGCATGGCGGGCGAAGTCGCCACCCTGCGTGATGGGCGCCACCAGCACGTCGCCGAGCCGATTGAACGCTTGCGGCGTCAGCACCAGCGCCGGGCGCGCCCCCCGCTGCTCGCGGCCGAGCGTGGGATCGAAGGGCACGGCGACGATGTCGCCGCGGTCGAAAGCCTTCCTCACCACGCCTCACCTCCCTCGGGCTTGAGCCCGTCCCAGGCGTCCATGTCGGCCGGGGGGGGCGCCGACAGGTCGCAGGCGGCGATCATCTCGTCGAGCGTGTATTTGCGCCTGGGCGTCAGGACGAGCCGGCGGTCCGCCGTCGTCTCCAGCGTCAACGCGTGGCCGGCGGCCAGACCCAGGTCCCGCAGCACGGGCGGCGGGAGAATCAACGCGGTACTGTTCCCCATTTTCTTCAACACCACTTCCATGACCGTTCCTTCCCGCGGCAGACAGGTCCGCATTCTAGGCAGGCTGACGGTCTCAAGTAAAACAAAGTTGTACGTTCGTTGCCTGATCGGAAAGGCCGCCGGAAGCGGTCGACCGACGGACCTTGCGGCGGCATGCATCGAACGAGCAACCATCGTCCACGAGTCGGCGTCGATCGGAAATCGCCAAGAAGGGCGCCGCCCATCGGGGGAATCGGCGGGCCGTTTGGGGGGCGATGGTGGGGGTTGAAAGCCAGGCGTCAGGCTCGGACCGAGGGCTCGGCCCGATCCCCCTGGGGGACCATCGCCTCCGCTGCCCGCACCAGGCACATCGCCGACGCGCCGGCGGCAAGGCCGGCGCGCCACTGCCGGTCCTCCAGGACGCCGCCGATGCCGACCACCGGCACGCCAGCCATCCGCGACCACCAGCGCAGTTGCGCCAGCCCCTGCGGGAGCCAGGGCATGTCCTTGGTCGTCGTCGGCCAGAGCGGACCGCAGGCGATGTAGTCGGGCGCGAGGCCGCGGGCCCGGCACAACTCCCACAGGCTGTGGCTCGACAGGCCCAGCCGGACGCCATGCCGCGCGCGGCGCTGCCACAACGCCTCGCGGTCCTCGCCGCTCAGGCCAGCCCAGTCTTCCTGGCCCAGATGCAGCGCCCGCGCGCCCTCGTCGAGGGCGAGCCGCCAGTGGTCATTGATCCACAGCGAGCTGGAACGGCCGGCCATGTCGCGCACCGCATCGCGGATCGCCGTGCGGAGTCGGTCGTCGTCGACGCCAGTCCCCCGCTTGATGCGCAGCTGCACATGCTCGAAGCGACCGCTGAGCGCCATCGCGGCGACACGCTCCGGGCGGTCGGTGATCGCGTAGAGGCCGCCGGCGAAGGTCGGCGACCGGCGCGAGGCCGGCCACAGGACTTCGCGCCAGCGCGTCAGCGTCGCCCGGTCGGGCGCGATGTCGTCGCCGAAGCCCATCACCGGCATCGCGCGCGGGTCGTCGACGAAGCGGCGGTCCGGTCGCAGCGGTCCGGGGCCCGCGCCGGCCGCATGGCCGTCGCGCAGCGCCGACCAGGTCAGCATCTTCGCGAGGATCACCGCGTCCGGCACCGCGAATCCGCGCGCCAGCGCCGCCGCAGCCGCGGTCGCGAAGGTGCAGCCGCTGCCGTGGTGATGCGCCGACGCGCCATCGCGGCCGGACAGCCGGGGCAGCGCGATCCAGCCCGTCGCCAGCGGGCTGTCGAGCCAGTCCAGCGACAGGCCGTCGGCCAGTGCCGCGTCGTCGCCGCCGGTGACCACCACGGCCTGCGCGCCCAGGCCGCGCAGCATCGCGGCGAGTTCCGGCACCGGCAGTTGCCCGTGCGGGACGCCCAGCAGCCGTTCCGCCTCGCGCCGGTTCGGCGTCAGCAGGGCCGCGGCCGGTACGAGCTGATGGCGATAGGCGCCCAGCAGCGTGTCGTCGCAGAACGCGGCGCCACCGGCGCTCGCGCCCAGCACCGGATCGACCACCAGCAGGGCATCGCCACGCTGCGCGAGCAATGCATCGACGGTGGCCGCGCTCGCCAGCAGTCCGGTCTTTACGACGCGCGGTGACAGGTCCTGGCGCAATGCGCTCAACTGCGCGCGCACCTGGTTCACCGGCAAGGGGAATACCGCGTTCACGCCCTGCGAGTGCTGCGCCGTGACCGCTGCCACCACCGGACACAGATGCACGCCCATCGCCGCGGCGGCGCGCGTGTCGGCGCTCAGGCCCGCGCCGCCGCCGCTGTCGGTGCCGGCGACGCTCCAGATCACGGGCGGCTCGGGATCGTCGGTCCAGGGCCGCAGCGCCGCGAGATCCGGATCGACCGCCTCCGCCCACGGCGAAGGCAGGCTCGGATGCGGCACCAGCGGCGAAGGCAGCGCGCTGCCTGACGGCGATGCCCGGCGGTTCTCGCGTTCGCTCATGCGTCCCCCAGCAGGAAGGCGTGGCCGCTGACCGGCGTGCTCGCGACGGCGAACGACTGCGTCGCCATCAGGCCGGCGCGCCAGGCTCGCCGTCCCGCGCCCACCGCGTCGCGGAACGCGCCCGCCATCGCGACGGGGTCGCCGGCCTGAGCCACCGCGCTGTTCAGCAGCACCGCGTCGAAGCCCAGTTCCATTGCCCGCGCCGCCTGTGACGGCGCGCCCAGTCCGGCGTCGATGACCAGCACCGTGTCGGGCAGGCGCTCGCGCAGCGTGCACAGGCCATGCAGGTTCAGCAGGCCCTGGCCGGAGCCGATCGGTGCGCCCCAGGGCATCAGCAGCGGGCAGCCGGCGTCGAGCAGCCGGCGGCCCAGGATCAGGTCCTCGGTGCAGTAGGGGAAGACGATGAAGCCCTCGCGCGTCAGCTCGGTCGCGGCGGCGACGAGCTCGAAGGGATCGGGCTGCAGCGTGTGCTCGTCGCCGATCACCTCCAGCTTGATCCACGCGGTGCCGTAGAGCTCGCGCGCCATGTGGGCGAGCTGCACCGCCTCGCGCGCGCTGCGGCAGCCCGCCGTGTTGGGCAGCAGCCGCGCGCCCTGTTCGCGCCCGGCGGCCAGCGCCTGCGCGAGCGCGCCGTTGTCGCCCGCCTGCAGCGTGCGCTTCAGGCCGACCGTCAGCACCTGCGACGAGGACGCGCGGATCGCCTCGCACAGCACCGCCGGGCTCGGATAGCCGGCCGTGCCCAGGAAGAAGCGGCTGCCGAGCGCGACACCGTCGATCAGCAGCGGATCGGGTCCGTTCGTCATGTTCGTCATCTCAGCCTCCGACGATCGGTTGGAAGAACAGCACGACGTCGCCGTCGCTGAGGGCCGTCGCCGGACGCGCGTCGCGCGGCACGAAGCGGCCATTGAGCGCCGTCGCGACGGCGGCCGGCTCACGCCGTTCCTGTTCCAGCAGTTGCGCGAGCGTCGCGCCGGCAGGCAGCGCCACGGCGCGGTCGTCGAGCCGCACGGTGATCGAGGGCAGGGCGGTCATGGGGCAGTCTCCAGGGATTCGATGACTGGGGCGCGCTCGCCGATGAGCACGCCCAGCTCGGCCAGGCCGGCCTCGCCGAGCAGCCGCTCGACCAGCGCGGGCGCCAGCAGCCAGCCGTGGCGGTACAGGCCGTTGAGCCGCAGCAGGCCGGGCTCGTGATGGGTGAAGGGCAGGTTATCGGGGAGGGCCGGGCGCAGATGGCGATCCAGCCGCACGATGCGCGCCTCGGACAGCGCCGGCAGCACGCTCTGCGCCGCGGCCATCAGTTCGACAGCGGAGCGCAGCGACATGGGGCTGCGGTCCTCGCTCTCGATCTCGCTGGCGCCGACGACGACTTCCTCGCCGGAGCGGGGGACCAGATAGACGCGATGGCGCGCATGCAGCAGCCGCGCGGGATGCCTCAGCCCATGGCCCGGCAGCGACAGCGTGACGATCTCGCCCCGCACGCCGCGCAGCGGCAAGGGTGGCCGCGCGCCCAGACCGCGCGCATCGATCGCCCAATCGCCGCGCCAATGCCCGCCATCGGCGCAATGGAACTCGCCCGGCAGCACCTGGTCGACGGGCCGCCCCCAGTGCCAACGCACATCGGCCGCGCCTGCCTGCAGCGCGGTCATCGCCGCGAGCGGCGAGATCAGGCCTTCGCGCGGCAGCAGCCAGCCGCGCAGGCCTGGCGCGAGCATCGGCTCCCGGGCGCGCAGCGCCTGGGCGTCGAGGGGCTCCGCGCCCGGCATGCGCATCAGCGCGCGCTGCGCGGCGCCCAGATCCGCGCGATGCGCCAGCAACAGGCTGCCGTTGGCCTGCAGCGGCACGGGCAGCGGCAGCGCCGCCACGATGCCGGGCCACAGCGCCAGCGAACGCCATCCCAGCGCGGCGATCGCGGCGCCGCCCTGCTCCTGCTCGGCGAGCGGGCTCAGCATGCCGGCCGCGCTGAACGCGGCGGCCCCCTGCGCGTCGAAGGCGTGCGCCGGACCGGGCGACGCGTCGAAGACCTCGACGCGATGCCCGGCGCGCGCGAGCGCCCACGCGAGCAGCCGCCCGGCGAGCCCCGCCCCGGCGATGGCGATCGCGGCCATCGCGCTCAGTCCTGGCGGATCGGGATGTAGAGCTCGGCGCCGCCGGCGCGGAACTCCGCGCTCTTCTCGCGCATGCCGTCCTCCAGCTGCGCGCTGTACTCGCGCACGTCCTGCGTGATCTTCATCGAGCAGAACTTGGGCCCGCACATCGAGCAGAAGTGCGCCACCTTCGCGCTGTCCTTGGGCAGGGTCTCGTCATGGAACTCGCGCGCCGTCTCCGGATCCAGGCCCAGGTTGAACTGGTCCTCCCAGCGGAACTCGAAGCGCGCCTTGGACAGCGCGTCGTCGCGCGCGCGCGCCGCCGGATGGCCCTTGGCGATGTCGGCCGCGTGCGCCGCGATCTTGTAAGCCATCAGGCCTTGCTTGACGTCGTCGCGGTCGGGCAGGCCCAGGTGCTCCTTGGGCGTCACGTAGCACAGCATCGCGCAGCCGAACCAGCCGATCATCGCGGCGCCGATGCCGCTGGTGATGTGGTCGTAGCCGGGCGCGATGTCCGTCGTCAGCGGGCCCAGCGTGTAGAAGGGCGCTTCGTCGCAGTGCTTGAGCTGCTCGGTCATGTTGGCCTGGATCATGTGCATCGGCACATGGCCCGGGCCTTCGATCATGGTCTGCACGTCGTGCTTCCACGCGATCTTGGTCAGCTCGCCCAGCGTGCGCAGCTCGGCGAATTGGGCCTCGTCATTGGCGTCGGCCAGCGAGCCCGGCCGCAGCCCGTCGCCCAGCGAGAAGCTGACGTCGTAGGCCTTCATGATGTCGCAGATCTCCTCGAAGTGCGTGTAGAGGAAGTTATCGCGGTGATGCGCGATGCACCATTTCGCCAGGATCGAGCCGCCGCGCGACACGATGCCGGTGCGGCGCTTGACCGTCATCGGCACGAAGGGCAGCCGCACGCCGGCGTGGATGGTGAAGTAGTCGACGCCCTGCTCGGCCTGCTCGACGAGCGTGTCGCGGAAGAGCTCCCAGGTCAGGTCCTCGGCCACGCCGCCGACCTTCTCCAGCGCCTGGTAGATCGGCACGGTGCCGATGGGCACGGGGCTGTTGCGCAGGATCCAGTCGCGCGTGGTGTGGATGTTGCGGCCGGTGGAGAGGTCCATCACCGTGTCCGCGCCCCAGCGCGTGGCCCACACGAGCTTCTCGACTTCCTCCTCGATGCCCGAGCTCACCGCCGAGTTGCCGATGTTGGCGTTGACCTTGACCAGGAAGTTGCGGCCGATGGCCATCGGCTCGAGTTCCGGATGGTTGATGTTGGCCGGGATGATGGCGCGGCCGCGCGCGACCTCGTCGCGGACGAACTCGGGCGTGATGATCCCGGGGATCCGCGCGCCCAGGCCCTGGCCGGCCAGGCGCTGCTCGCGCTCGCTGTCGGCGAGGTACTCGTGCATCCAGGCGCGGCGGCCGTTCTCGCGAATCGCGACGTACTCCATCTCGGCGGTGACGATGCCGCGGCGCGCGTAGTGCATCTGCGTCACGTTGGCGCCGGACTTCGCGCGCCGCGGCGTGCGGTTCAGCGCCGCGCTCTGCGCGCGCAGCGCCTGCTGCTGCGCGGCCTCGCGCAGGCCGTCGTCGAAGAGCTGGATCGGGCGGCCGGTGTAGGCCTCGGTGTCGCCGCGCGATTCGACCCAGGCGGCGCGCGTGGCGGGCAGGCCGCGGCGCACGTCGGTGGTGACGGCGGGATCGGTGTACGGACCCGAGGTGTCGTAGACGGCGATGCGCTCGCCGTTGGTCAGCGCGATCTCGCGCAGCGGCACGCGCAGCTGCGGATGCAGCACGCCGGCCTCATGCGTCTTGGTCGACGCCGGCAGCGGCGCGCGGCTGGCGGCGAGGCGGTCATGGAACTCCGCGGCGGCATCGGGGCTTGCGGCGGTCGGGGGCAGGTCGTGCGTCAGGTCCAGCATCAGGGTCTCCGGTTGGGCGCCGGAGGCTGGACTGAAGGGAACGCGGGCGTGAGGAACTGGGCCCTTCTCGTGGCACGGCGCACGGGCGGCGCGCGAGGAATGCGCGGGGATCGCCGAGGTGCGCCTGGAAGGGCGGGCTCTTCTTACGCCGGTACGAACCGGATCAAGTTCAGCGGGTCCACAGCTTCATCGCCATGTCTCAGCCCGTGCCGCGCCGCGCTGTCGCGCGGATCGGCCCAGGGCACCCCGGAGCAGGCGCGCAGTATAGGCCGGTCGGTGCGCGGGCCCACGAGATCGTGACTTCCTCGACGCCATCGGCCCTGCGGCCCGCTGTTACATCCTGATTCCGGGCAAACCCCGAGGTCTCGTCACGGTGGTGACTTCTTACACTGCGGCGCTCATGCCGGGGCGCGAGAACCAAGACCAAGAGCCGTAGACAAGACCGGCGTTGTCTCCAAAAGAGAGCAACCAGCGCAATCGAGAGGGTGGAGTGATGAGCAGCCGTAGTCTCCTGAACGTCCGGCGTCACGGTCTGGCGCTGTGCCAGGTCTTGAGCTTGTCCCTGGTCGCGATGGCCGCGCAGGCGCAGACGGCGACGTCCGCCGCGCCCGCCGATCCCAAGGCCCCGATGAGCGATGTCGACCGCGCCAAGCGCGATGCCGACAAGGTTTTCCAGTGGATCAAGTTCCACGCCGAGAAGGGCGAGAAGAAGACCCCCGAACGACACGAGGCCAAGGCCGACGCGGCCAAGCCCGTTGCCCGTGCGGTGGCCACGGCCGCGCCGGCGCCGGCGCCCGCGGCGCGCCGCCAGGACCTCGATCCCGCGGCCGAACGCGCGCTCGTCACGCGCAACGCCGCGCAGGAGGCGCCCGCGATCGCCGCGGCCAGCGCCTCGCCTGCGCCTCTCACGCAGACGGCAGCCCAGACAGTCGCGCCGCCCTCGACCGCGCCGCAACCGCTGTCGGAGGCGCCCGCGCCGCAGGTCGTGTCGATGGCCGCGCCGTCCATGGCCGCACCGGCCGGCCGTGCGCCCGAGCCGGAACCACCCGAGGCCGACGAGCCGGTGCCGCTCAAGCTCGTCCGCAAGGTCGATCCCGAGTACCCCCGCGCCCTGCTGGCCCAGCAGCGCCAGGGATCGGTGCTGGTGCAATTCACCGTCCGGCCGGACGGCTCGGTCGATGCGGCGCAGGCGATGCGTTCGCCCGATCGCAAGCTGAGCGCCGCCGCGATCAACGCGGTCAAGCAATGGCGCTTCGAGCCGATCCCGACACCGCGCCAGGTCAGCGTGGAGATCGGCTTCCAGGTCGATTGACGCGAGGCGCCGCCGCGACGGCGACGCTCAGAGCCCGTACATCGCCGCCTGGTCGAAGGGCGCGAGCTCCGCGGCCATCGCGTCGAGGAACAGCCGCGTGCGCAGCGGCATCAGCCGTCGCTGCGGGAACACCGCCCAGCAGGTCGACGGCTCCGCGCACCAGTGCGGCAGCACGCGCGTCAGCTCGCCGCGGTCGACGAAGCCCTGCGCGTACTGGTTGCCGACCCAGGTGATGCCGAGACCCGCGCGCGCCATGTGCAGCAGCATGTCCGGCGCGTTGACCAGCGTGCGGCTGTCCGGCACGCCGACCCACTCCGTCCGCTGGTCGGCCTTGCCGTCGACGATCCCGGACAGTCGCCACGGCAGCGGCTCGCCGGCGCGGCCCAGGATCATCAGGCCATGCATGCTGAGCAGGCCCTCGGGCAGCTGGGGCTCGCCATGGCGCTGCAGGTAGGCCGGCGACGCGTACAGCCCGCTGCTGAAGATCGCCAGCCGACGCGCCGCCAACTGGCTGTCCGGTGGCAGCTGGCCCATGCGCACCGCGATGTCGAAGCCTTCCGCGATCAGGTCCACGCGCCGGGGCGACAGGTCCAGCTCCAGTTGCACCTCCGGGTAGTCGCCGACGAAGCGGCTCAGCATCGGCGTCAGCATCTGGTGCGCGAAGTCCGCCGGCATCGACACCCGCAGCCGACCGGTGGGGCGCTGCTGCCGATGCAGCGCGAGCGCCAGCGCGCCGTCCACCTCGCCCGCCAGCGTCCGCGCATGCTCGAGCACGCCCTGCCCGAACTCGGTCAGCGTCAGCCGCCGGGTGCTGCGCTGGAGCAGCTTCTCGCCCAGCCGCTCTTCCAGCGCCGCGATCCGCCGCGACACCGTCGACTTGGGCAACTGCAGCCGCTCGGCCGCGCGGCTGAAGCTGCCGCTCTCCATCACGCGGGCGAAGACGAGGAGGTCGTCGGCATCAAGGCTCATGGGGGCATCCGTCGAAGAGGGGGACAGAGGAGGGAACGAGGGAAGAGCAGAGGGGAGGGAGAGGGAGAGGGAGAGGGAGAGGGAGAGGGAGAGGTGGATTGTTCGTCCAATGGAACAATCTTATCCAGTACGGCGTCTTCTGGTGCCGGAGGGGGATCAATACAGTTCATTCCATCCCATCACACCCCCGGCTGATTCAGCCGAAACGCCCGGAGAAACGCACCATGAACATCCTCCAGATCAATTCCAGCGCCCGCCGTCTGCATGAAGGCCAGGGTTCGGTCTCCACCCTGCTGGCCAATGAAGTGGTCCAGCAACTGGTCGAGCGCAACCCCGGTGCGAAGACGGTGGTGCATGACCTGGCGGTGCGTCCGCTGCCGCCGATGGACGAGGCCACGCTGGGCGCGCTGTTCACCCCGGCCGACGCCCGCAGCCAGGCGCAGGCCGACCGCGTGGCGTTCAACGACCAGCTGATCGCCGAACTGCAGGCCGCCGACGTGATCGTGCTGACCGCGCCGATGATCAACTTCGGCGTGTCCTCGCAGCTGAAGAACTGGATCGACGCCGTGGCCCGCGCCGGCGTGACCTTCAGCTACGGCGCCAACGGCCCGGTCGGCCTGGTCACCGGCAAGAAGGTCATCGTCGTCAGCTCGCGCGGCGGCGTGCACCGCGGCCAGCCGACCGACAACATCGTTCCCTACCTGCAGGTGACGCTGGGCTTCCTGGGCATGACCGATGTGAAGTTCGTGCTGGCCGAGGGCCTGAACATGGGCGAGGAAGCCGCGGCCAAGGGCCTGGCGGTCGCCCGTGAGGAAATCGCCGCGCTCTTCGGCGAAGCCCAGCCGGCCTGAGCTCGACCGCTTTCGACCGATTTCGACCGTTGCCCACCCGATGCGGGTGGGCCCCTCCGGGGGAAGGGCCTCTCCCCCTCGTTCGACAATCTCCCCTTCTGGAAAGGATCCACCATGACCGCCGCCACCCCTGCCACCCCTCTTCGGACGCCCCGCCAGGTCGAGCGCCTGGTGCAGGGCAGGGCCACCCGCGACGGCGCGGGCGTCAAGCTGACGCGCGTGCTGACGCAGGACCTGCAGCGGCGCCTGGATCCCTTCCTGATGCTCGACGCCTTCGGCACCGACGATGCCGACGACTACATCGCCGGCTTCCCCGACCATCCGCACCGCGGTTTCGAGACCGTGACCTACATGCTGGAAGGCCGGATGCGCCATCGCGACTCGGCCGGCCATGAAGGCCTGCTGGGCCCGGGCGGCGTGCAGTGGATGACCGCCGGCCGCGGCGTGATCCATTCGGAGCTGCCCGAGCAGCAGGAAGGCCGCATGGAAGGCTTCCAGCTGTGGCTGAACCTGCCCGGCCGCGACAAGATGCGCGACCCCTGGTACCGCGACATCACCAGCGCCGAGATCCCCGAGCTGGCGCTGCCGGGCGCGACGGTGCGCGTCATCGCGGGCGAGAGCCAGGGCGTGGCGGGCGCGGTGCAGCGCGACGCGACGCAGCCGACCTACCTCGACATCCGCCTCGAGCCCGGCGCGAGTTTCGAGCAGGCGCTGCCCGAGTCGCACAACGCCTTCGTGTACGTGTACCGCGGAGCGCTGCGCTTCGACACTGGTTGCCTGGTGCCGAGCGGCCGGATGGCGATCCTGGCCAACACGGCCGGCTCGGACGGCGTGCGGCTCACCGCGTCGGAGGAAGGCGCGCGCGTCATCCTCGTGGCCGGCCAGCCGCTGGGCGAGCCGATCGCGCAGTACGGCCCGTTCGTGATGAACACCGAAGGCGAACTGCTCCAGGCCGTGCGCGACTTCCAGGCCGGCAAGTTCGCCTGAGCCCCGGTCTGACCTGACGCGCCGCCGGCGACCCTTCCGGGTCGCGGGCGGCGCGTGACCGCTGGCGGCAGCCGTCGGCCCGACAGGCCGACCGCGGGCGGGGACCCGCGCCCCGCCCATGACGCCTCAGCGCGGCGTCTTGAGCGGCGGCACAACGGGCGCCAGCAGCCGCGGCCCGTCGAAGCCCTGCACCGCGCCGAAGCGGCCGCCGTCCTCGCGGCTGTTCCATTCCTCGGCATAGGCCTGCATTTCCTCGCGGTTGCGGCCGACGAAGTTCCAGAACAGCAGCACCGGCTCGCCGAACGGCGGGCCGCCCAGCAGCAGCGCGCGGCTCTTGCCGCCGCCCGACAGCAGCTTCAGCGATTGCGCGCCCGGCGCCAGGTACAGCAGCTCGCCGGGCTTGCTGGCGCCGGCGGACTCGCCGTCCAGCGTGACCGAGAGCTCGCCCTCCAGCACCATCAGCCCGTACTCGTGGTCCGGATGCAGCGGCAGCGTCGCTTCGGCGGCGCGCGTCGCGCTCAGGTCCATGCCCAGCAGCGGCGTGTGGCTGGGCACCGGCGAGCGCTGACCGCCGAACTCGCCCACCAGCAGCATGGTGTCGAAGCCGCCGGTCGCGAACGACGGCAGTTCCGGGAAGTGCTGGAAGGCCGGCTCGCGATGGCGCACCGCGTCGGGCAGCGCGATCCACAGCTGCGCCAGCTGGAGGCGGTCCGACTGCGATTCCTCGGTGTGGCTGATGCCCCGGCCGGCGGTCATGAGGTTCACCTGGCCGGGCCGCAGCATCTGCTCGGAGCCCAGGCTGTCGCGATGCAGCACCTCGCCCTCGATCATCCAGCTGAAGGTCTGCAGCCCGGTGTGCGGATGCGGGCCGACGCGCATCGCCGTCTCCGGGGTGAGGTCGGCCGGGCCGGCGTGGTCCAGGAAGCACCAGGCGCCGATCATGCGGCGCCTGGCGGTGGGGATCGCGCGGCGGATGCTCAGGCCGCCGACATCGCCCAGGTGCGCGCCGATGCGCTCCCAGCGGGCGGGGACGGGGTCGGCATGCGGGCCGATGGCCGGGTCGAGGGGGACGCTCATGGGAGGGCTCCTTGTGAGAGGTCGTCGAGGATGGGGCAGTCGGGGCGGTCGTCGCCGTGGCAGCAGCGGGCCAGCTCGGCCAGCGCGCGCCGCATGGCCTGCATCTCCGCCAGCCGGCGGTCCAGGTCGGCGATGTGGGCCTCGGCGATGCGCTTGACCTGGCCGCTGGCGCGGCGGCGGTTCTGCCAGAGCTTGAGCAACTCGGCGATCTCCGCCATCGAGAAGCCCAGGTCGCGCGCGCGGCGGATGAAGCGCAGCGTGTGCACCTCCTTCTCGCCGTAGAGGCGGTAGCCCGAGCCGGTGCGCGCCACCGGCGGCAGCAGGCCGAGCGACTCGTAATGGCGCAGCATCTTCGGCGAGACACCGGAGCGCTCGGCCGCCTGGCCGATCGTCAGCGGCGCGGCGTCGTTGGCGGGCACGCCGTTGCCGGCGTCGGCCGCCTCGTCGCGGCGGTGCCTGGCGCCGGCGGCGCGGGTCCTCATCGGGGCGGCAGCGGTCATCGGGCGGATCCCTTCCAGCGCTTGAGCAGCAGCGCGTTACCAAGCACGGAGACGCTGGACAGCGCCATCGCCGCGCCGGCGATCACCGGGCTCAGCAGTCCCAGCGCCGCCAGCGGCACGCCCAGCAGGTTGTAGATGAAGGCCCAGAACAGGTTCTGGCGGATCTTCGCGACCGTCGCGCGCGACAGCGCGATCGCATCGGCGACCAGTCGTGGGTCGCCCCGCATCAGCGTGATGCCGGCGGCTTCCATCGCCACGTCGGTGCCGCCGCCCATCGCCAGGCCGACATCCGCGGCGGCCAGCGCCGGCGCGTCGTTGATGCCGTCGCCGACCATGGCCACGCGCGCGCCGCCGTCCCGCAGCTCGGCGACGATGCGCGCCTTGTCCTCCGGCAGCAGCTCGGCGCGGACCTCGTCCAGGCCCAGTGCGTCGGCCGCGGCCTTTGCCGCCGCGGCGTTGTCGCCGCTGAGCATCAGCGTGCGCAGGCCCAGCGCCTTCAGCTCGGCGATCGCCGCGGCCGAGGTCGGCTTGGCGCGGTCGCCGAAGGCCAGCATCGCCAGCAGCACCGGCGCGCCCTCGGGCTCGACCGCCGCCAGCCACGACAGGGTGTGGCCGCGCGCCATCTCGGCGTCCGCCTGCGCGGCCAGCGGCGACAGGTCGACGCCCAGCGCCGCCATCCAGCGCCCGCTGCCCAGCTTCAGCGCGCGGTCCTGGACGCGGCCCNGCGTCCCGCGACCGCACGGACGGCGGTGGCCGGCAGCGGCGCCAGCGCGCGCCCGGACGCGGCGTCGCGCACCGCGCGCGCCAGCGGATGCTCGCTGCCTTGCTGCAGCGCCGCGGCCAGCGCCAGCGCTTCGGCCTCGTCGTGGCCCGGCGCCGCGACGAAGGCGGTCAGCCGCGGCTTGCCCTCGGTCAGCGTGCCGGTCTTGTCGAACACGACCAGATCGACACGCCGCGCCTGCTCCAGCGCCTCGGCATCCTTGATCAGCAGGCCGCGTCGCGCCGCGACGCCGGTGCCGACCATGATCGCGGCGGGCGTCGCCAGTCCGAGCGCGCAGGGGCAGGCGATCACCAGCACCGCGACCGCATGGATCAGCGCGCGCTCCCAGTCGCCGCTCGTCAGGCCCCAGCCCACCAGCGTGATGGCGGCGATGACGAGCACCGCCGGCACGAACACCGCGCTCACCTGGTCCACCAGGCGCTGGATCGGCGCCTTGTGCGCCTGCGCCGACTCGACCAGCCGCACGATGCGCGACAGCGTGGACTCGGCCCCCAGCGCGGTGACCTCGACCAGCAACAGGCCTTCGCCATTGACCGCGCCGCCGACGACGCGGTCGCCCTCGGCCTTCTCGACCGGCAGGCTCTCCCCGCTGATCAGCGATTCATCGACGTGGCCCGCGCCTTCGCGGATGCGGCCGTCGGCGGGAATGCGCTCGCCGGGGCGCACGACCATCAGGTCCCCCAGCCGGAGCTGCGCCAGCGGCACGTCGATCTCCAGCGGCGCATCGGCCGGGCCGCGGCGCACGCGGGCGTGCTCGGGGCGCAGCTGCTTCAGCGCGGCGATGGCGCTCAGCGTCTGGCGCTTGGCGCGTCCCTCCAGCCACTTGCCCAGCAGCACCAGCGTGATCACCGCGGCCGCCGATTCGAAGTACAGCGCGCCGCTCGCCGGTCCTTGCCGGAGCAGCTCGTAGACGCTCAGCCCGTAGGCGGCGCTGGTGCCGAGCGCGACCAGCAGGTCCATGTTGCCGCTGCGGTCCTTCAGCGCGGCCCAACCGGCGCGGTAGAAGCGCGCGCCCAGCCAGAACTGCACCGGCGTGGCCAGCACCAGCTGCCATCCGCCGGACAGCATCAGGTGCCCGCCCCAGAGCATCGCGACCATCGGCGCGATCAGTGGCAGCGTCAGCAGCGCCGCGGTCAGCACCGGCCAGCCGGTGGCCGACCAGGGCGGCGGCGCGGGGGCCGCGTCGTCCTCGACGGCAAGCTGGCGGGCCTCGTAGCCGGCCTTGCCGATGGCCGCGACCAGCGCGGCCGCGTCCACGCCGGGCAGCAGGCGCACGGTGGCGGTCTCCAGCGCGAGGTTCACCTGGGCGTCCTCGACGCCGGGCACCTTGCGCAGCGCGCGCTCGACGCGGTTGACGCAGCTCGCGCAGGTCATGCCGGCGACGGCGAGCTGGAGCTCGCCGGCCGGCGCGGTGGGGGTGGGGGCGGTGTTCATGGCGGCAGTCTCAAGCTTGCCATGATGGGAAGGTCAAGGCCATGCCCCGGATGGGAGAAGCGTCATGCGGCGCTCGCCTTGACCCTGCCACGATGGCAAGGTTTAACCTTCGGACCGTTCCTTCCGTTCCTCCCGTTCCTTGTTTCCCAGGAGTTCCCCATGCATGAATTCAAGCTGCCCGACATGAGCTGCGGCCACTGCCTCGCCGCCGTGACCGAGGCCGTCAAGGAGGCCGACGCCAGGGCCGAGGTCGATGTCGACCTGCCGCAGAAGACGGTGCGGGTGGAAAGCGGCCTGAGCCGCGAGCAACTGGCCGGCGTGCTCAGCGAGGCCGGCTACCCGCCGGCCTCCTGAGTCCGCCGCGGGCGCTCAGGCCCGCTTCAGCGCCTCGCCGTCGAATGGCAGCTGGCGCAGCCGCTTGCCGGTGGCCGCGAAGATCGCGTTGGCCACCGCCGGCGCGATCGGCGGCGTGCCCGGCTCGCCGATGCCGCCCGGCGCCTCGCTGCTCTGCACGATGTGCACGTCCACCTTGGGCATCTCGTTCAGGCGCAGCACCGGGTAGTCGTGGAAGTTGCTCTGCTCGACCTTCCCGTCCTTGAAGGTGATGCGGCCATACAGCGCCGCGGACAGGCCGTAGACCACGGCGCCCTCGATCTGGCGGGCGATGGTCTGCGGATTGACGGTCTGGCCGCAGTCCACCGCCGCGGTCACGCGATGCACCTTGATCGCACCGTCCTTGCCGACGGACACCTCGGCCACCTCCGCCACCCAGGTGCCGAAGCTTTCGGCCACCGCGATGCCGCGGTGCCGGCCCTTGGGCAATGGGCGGCTCCAGCCGGCCTTCTCCGCCGCGAGCAGCAGCACGCCGCGCGCGCGGGGATGCTTCTCCAGCAGCGCCAGGCGGTACTTCAGCGGATCGGCCTTGGCCGCGTGCGCGAGTTCATCGATGAAGCTCTCGATGAAGAACGCGTTCTGCGAATGCCCCACCGAGCGCCAGAACCACACCTGCGGGCCCGGCTCGGCGCGGCCATAGGCGACGCGCTGATGCGGGATCTCGTAGGGATGGTCCGCCAGGCCCTCGACGGCCATCGCGTCGACGCCGTTGTCGGGGATCTTCATGAAGCCGGAGGCGGCCATGATGGAGGGACTCGCGACCTCGGCCCGCAGCATCAGCGGCTGGCCCTTGTCGTCGAGTCCGGCCTCGAAGCGCACGCGCGAAGTCGGGCGGTAGTAGCCCGCGGCCATGTCGTCCTCGCGGGTGTAGACCAGCTTCACCGGGCTGCCGCTGAGCTTGGACAGCAGCGTGGCGTCGATGGTGAAGTCCGGCGCGAAGCGGCGTCCGAAGCCGCCACCCAGCAGCAGCGTGTTGACCTTGACCTTGGCCGGCGTGACCTGCGCGACCTGCGACAGGATGCCCTGCGCCGGTCCCTGGCTCTGCGTGCCGGCCCAGATCGTGACCTCGTCGCCGCGCACCCAGGCCAGGCAGTTCAGCGGTTCCATGCAGGCGTGCGCGAGGTAGGGCACGTCGTACTGCGCGGTCAGGCTGCGCGCCGAATTGGCGCTGCCATCCTTGACGTTGCCGGTCTCGCGCGCGATCGCGCTGGGGTTCTGCAGGGCTTCGTCCAGCGTCGCCGAGACCTTGTCGGTGGACAGGTCCGCGTGCGCGCCCAGATCCCACTCGATGCCGAGCGCGTCGCGCCCCTGCTTCGCGGCCCAGTAGCCATCCGCCAGTACCGCCACGCCGGACGGGATCGCGATGACCTTGCGCACGCCCTTGATCGCCTTGGCCTTGCCCTCGTCGAAGGCCTTGGGCTTGGCGCCGGTGATCGGCGCGCGCGCCATCACCGCGACCAGCATGCCTTCGACGTGCGCGTCGATGCCGAACTTGGCGGTGCCGTTGATCTTGGCCGCGCTGTCCAGGCGGCGCGTGGGCTTGCCCATGATGCGGAAGTCCTTGCGGTCCTTCAGCACCGGCTTCTCGGGCACGGCCTGTTTCGCGGCGGCCTCGACCAGCGAGCCGTAGCTGAGCTGGCGGCCGTTCGGGCCGATGACCTGGCCGCGCTCGGTGCGCAGCGACGCGGCATCCACGCCCCACTGCTGCGCCGCGGCGGCGACCAGCATCTGGCGCGCTGCCGCGCCGGCCTGGCGCACCGGCGTCCAGTGGGCGCGCACCGTCGTGCTGCCGCCGGTGGCCTGCATGCCGAACATCGGGTTGTTGTAGGCGGCGCTGGCCGGCGCCTGCTCGACCGAGACCAGCGCCCAGTCGGCGTCCAGTTCCTCGGCCACCATCATCGGGATGGCGGTCAGCACGCCCTGGCCCATCTCGGCCGAGCCGCAGACCACGGTGACCTTGCCGTCCGGCGTGATGCGCAGCCAGGCGTTGGGCGCGAAGGTGTTGCTGGCGGGCGCCGAGGCGGCCTGCGCCAGCGCGGCGCGCGTCGTCGCCAGCGGCAGCGCGAAGGACAGGGTCAGCGCCGCGCCGGTCTTGAGCAGCCCGCGGCGGCTCGGGGATTCCACGGTGATGCCCATGATCAGCCTCCCTTCGCCAGCGTGGCCGAGGCGTCGTGGATCGCCGCCCGGATCTGGTTGTAGGTGCCGCAGCGACAGACATTGCCGCTCATCGCGCCATCGATGTCCGCGTCGGTGGGCTTCTTCTTGCCGGCCAGCAGCGCGCAGGCGCTCATGATCTGGCCGCTCTGGCAATAGCCGCACTGCGGCACGTCGATCTTGAGCCAGGCCTTCTGCACCGCCCGGCCGGTGGGCGTGGCGGCCACGCCCTCGATCGTCGTGATCTTCTTGCCGGCCGCGGCCTCCAGCGGCGTCTGGCAGGCGCGCACCGGCTGGCCGTCCAGGTGGACGGTGCAGGCGCCGCACAGCGCCATGCCGCAACCGAACTTGGTGCCGGTCAGCTGCAGGTCCTCGCGCAGCGCCCACAGCAGCGGCATCTGCGGATCGGCATCGAGCGTCACCGCCTTGCCGTTCACGGTCATCGAAATGGACATGGGGGTTCCTCCTGGGGACGCCTGGGGCGGATCCACCGCGCCCGGTCCTTCCCGAAGGGGCCGGGTCTTGCGGCGGGGGTGCGCAAGGGTAGCGCTTTCGCCTCGAAGCCGTGCGGGGACAGGTCTTGATGCCGCCTTCGAGGGTCAACCCGGCAGGGTTCACCCGCACGAGAGGGCGATGGGCGCACCCGAATGGTGCCGCTCAAAGGCGGGAGGGTTTTCCCGTGCTTTGGGTGAGGTAACGGACCGTCCCCCATCCAAGTCAGCCCACTTTTGTAGCACTCGCGCGAGAAGCGCCCGGTTTTGCGAATAACGGACGGCGCGGCGTGAAGGTTTGTTGCTGATTTGCAATGGATGACGAGGGACAGGGGGGAGGCCCCTCCCCAGAATCCGCCCCCTCGCGCCCATCGGGTGATCCCCCGGGCGCGATCCGGTCCTGCTCGCGGGCACCGGTCTCCTCGGCCGATGCGACCCATCCGGCCTTTCATCAATTCGCAAGTGGAAGTATGAGAAAGAACAACCAGCTCTCCCTGTCCCTGAGCGCCGCCGCGGCGCTGCTGTGCTGCGCCCAGATCGCGCAAGCCCAGGCACAGGACACGACCCAGCTCCAGCGCGTCGAGGTGACCGGCTCCAACATCAAGCGCCTGGCGTCCGAAACCGCCTCGCCGGTGCAGGTCTACAACCGCGAGGAGATCCGTCGCACCGGCGCCAACACCGTGCGCCAGGTGCTGGACACGCTGACCTCGACCTCGAGCACCGAGATCCGCGACGACGGCAACACCTCCAGCTTCGCCTCCGGCGCCTCGGGCGTGTCGATGCGCGGCCTGGGCAAGGGCGCCACGCTGGTGCTGCTGAACGGCCGCCGCGTCGCCAACTTCGGCCTGGCCGACGGCGCCAAGGACACCTTCGTCAACGTCGACTCGATCCCGGCCGATGCCGTCGAGCGCGTGGAAGTGCTGAAGGACGGCGCTTCCGCCATCTACGGCTCGGACGCGATGGCCGGCGTGATCAACATCATCACGCGCCGCAGCTACAACGGCGTCGGCGCGTCCGCCAGCTACACCTTCAACGAGAACCCCAGCCTGGGCGCGCAGCGCCAGGCCAGCATCGTGGCCGGCTTCGGCGACCTCGAGAAGGACCGCTTCAACGTCTTCGCCAACATCGAGGCCTATCGCCGCGAGGGCTACACCGTGGCCGACGTCAAGGACGACTACCCCGCGTGGCACAAGTCCTTCTACCTGGCGTCCTTCGGCGACCCCAGCCTGAACTCCTACCCCGGCAACCTGCGCGTGGGCACCAACCGCGTGCCGGTGGCGGGCTGCACGACGCTGAATTCGGCCGGCCAGTGCGTGACCGACATCAACGGCCTGAATGCGGTCTCCGACCCGGCCAGGCGCGTGAACCTGTTCAGCGCCGCCCGCGCGAAGGTCACCGAGGACATCCAGGCCTTCGCCGAGCTGAGCTACTCCAAGACGACCACCGAGTACCTGACGGTGCCGATGGCCATCGGCGCCGGCGCCACCTCGCGCTGGTACGACGGCTACAACAAGGTGGCCCAGTCGGTGCCGCACCCGGTGCTGTCGGCCACCAACCCGGCCAACCCGACCGGCCAGCCGCGTGGCATCGACTACCGGTTCATGGATGACCCCAGCCTGTTCAACTACGACGGCACCGGCAAGCAGTACCGCGTGCTGACCGGTCTGCAAGGCACCTTCCGCGACATGGACTGGGAAGTCTCGGTCGGCCGCAACGCCGCCGAGGCGGAGAAGCTGGCCCGCTGGGGCTCGCGCGACCTGTTCGCGGCCGTCGAATCCGGCGAGTACAAGATCGGCGGCGGCAACAGCCGCGAGCTGCTCGAGCGCCTGTTCCCGGTCAACGGCTCCAAGGGCAAGAACCACCAGACCTGGGTGGATGCCAAGCTGAGCGGCGAGCTGATGCAGCTGCCGGGCGGTCCGCTGGCCTTCGCGCTGGGCGCTGAACACCGCCAGGAAGGCGTGTCGATCAAGTCGACCGACAACGTCCTGAAGGCGCAGATCGTGGGCCGCGGCTCGGTGCTGATCGACGGCGAGCGCAACCTCGACGCCGCCTTCCTGGAGCTGAACGCCCCGGTGTGGAAGGGCCTGGAGCTCAATGGCGCGCTGCGCTTCGACAAGGCCAGCGGCTTCGACGGCCGCGTGTCGCCGAAGCTGGGCGTGCGCTACGAGGTGTCGCCGCAGCTGCTGCTGCGCGGCACGGTGGCTGGCGGCTTCCGCGCGCCCAACATCCCCGAGACGCTGGGCCAGGTCGGCGTGACCGGCTTCTTCAACAACACGGTGGACCCGGCGCGCTGCGCGACCGCCACGGCCGTCAGCGACATCCTCAAGAAGGGCACGGCGGCCGACCAGGCCGACGCCGCGCTGGCCCTGGCCAGCGGCTGCCGCGCCTCGGTGCCGGCGATGATCTCGGCCAATCCCAACCTGAAGCCGGAAACGTCGAAGAGCATCACCCTGGGCTTCGTGTTCGAGCCGACCCGCAATGCGTCGATCGCCGTCGACTACTTCAAGATCGAGCGCAAGAACGAGATCAACTCGCGTGATCCGGACTACGTGCTGGAGCGCGAAGGCAAGCCCGGCTACGAGACCATGATCAGCCGCGCCACGCTGACCGCGCAGGAGCAGGCCTGGGTGGACCGCGCCAACCAGCTGTCGGGCGGTTCGCTGGCCTGGCAGGCCGGCCAGATCACCTCGCTGCTGCTGCAGTACGAGAACTTCGGCAAGACCGAGACCTCGGGCGTGGACATCGACGTCAAGGGCCGCGTGGCGGCGGGTTCGTTCGGCACGCTGAACCTGGGCGTGGCGGCGACCTACGCGCTGACCTACAAGGCGTGGGACATCGACGCGAACAAGTGGCGTCCCAACCAGGTCGGCATGTATGAGAACCCGCGCCTGAAGGCGGTGTTCTCGGCCTACTGGAACAAGGGCGACTGGACCACCGGACTGCGCTTCAACTACACGTCCCGCACCGCGCTGAACCGCGACGAGACCGACCTGGCCAGCTGGGGCGAGTCCGCGTGCCAGGCCCGCCTGAAGCCGGGCGCGCTGCCCTGCTACATCGACGAGGACCTGCGCACCGACTTCAGCCTGGGCTACACCGGCATCAAGAGCCTGCGCCTGTCGCTGAACATCAACAACCTGATGGGCGACGAGCGTCCGGTGAACCTGCGCGATGGCTACCGCGTCCGTCCGCGGAGCTACAAGATCGGCGCGTCCTACGACTTCTGATCAGAGCGCCCCGCGCGTTCTGGAAGGCCGCCGCCCGCGGCCTTCCACCCCTCGCGAAGCCCGGCTTGTCCGGGCTTTTTTTCGTCCTTCGCGGGAGCGGCTCCATGACCTTTGGCATGGGTGATCCACATGGCTTCTGGCATTGGGACTGCCTCGTCATGGTTATTCACCCCACATATCCGTAGTAGTCCCGCCTCTATTTAAGGGGGTTTCTGAGGATAGGGTTCCCCCGCGCTTGACGCGTTCATCACGGGTTTCTTCTTATAGGTCTGTCGCATCTTTGCTGCGTGCTGTAGCAAATGTTTTTGTTGGTGAACCACACGTTTGCGTCACTGAAAAAATCGCGTTGCGCACCGCACCGGAGTTATCGATTCCGTGGCGCGCTGCGACGTCGGGAAGCAGCGCCATCACCGGGTGCGACCCCTTTTCAAAAGAGGACCGTAATGTCTCGTCAACTGACCCACAGGGCGCTGGCACTGACCAGCATCGCGATTGCCAGCACGCTGGCCTGCGGCGTGGCCGTCGCGCAAGAGTCCAAGCAACTGGAGCGCGTCGAAGTCACCGGCTCCAACATCAAGCGCATCGACGCCGAAACGGTGTCGCCGGTGCAGATCATTTCGCGGGACCAGATCGAGCGGACCGGCCAGCCGACCGTGGCGGACGTGCTGCGCAACCTGCCGTCCAACACCGGCAGCCTGGGCGAAAGCTTCAGCAACAGCTTCGCCCCGGGCGCAGCTGGCTTCTCGCTGCGCGGTCTCGGCCAGAAGACGACGCTGGTGCTGCTGAACGGCCGCCGCGTCGCCGGCTATGGCTTCGCACAGAACCTGCAGGACACCTTCGTCGACCTGAACTCGATCCCCTCCGCGGCGGTCCAGCGCATCGACATCCTGAAGGACGGTGCCTCGGCCATCTACGGCTCCGACGCGATCGCCGGCGTGGTCAACATCATCCTGCGCAAGGACTACCAGGGCTTCGACATCTCGGCCTCCGGTGGCTTCTTCGAAGGCAAGAACGACTATCGCGTGACCGCCGCCGGCGGATTTGGCGACCTGGGAAGCGATGGCTACAACATCTTTGCCACGCTCGACTACTACAAGCGCGACCTGCTGCTGCAGAAGGACGTGGAGTTCACCGAGTCGCGCGACTTCCGCAAGTACGCCGGCGGCCGCAACTACCAGTCCCTGACTGGTGGCGGCACCTGGCGCGAAGTGGCGGCCAACGGCACGCTGACCAACAACTACCGCGCCATCAGCGACTGCAAGGGAACGGTCATCAACGGCCAGCAAGCCCTGGCGGCCGGCCTGATCAACCCGAACACCGCGGCCAACATCGCGATGACCGCGGCGTCCAACACGTACTGCATGCGTGACTTCAAGGACGAGTTCACCGCGCTGCCCGGCACCGAGCGCATCGGCCTGCTGACCCGCGGCACGAAGGTCTTCTCGCCCAATGCCACCGGCTACTTCGAACTGGGGCTGAGCCGTTCGGACACCACGCAGACCTTCCAGTCCGCGTCGTTCGTCAGCACCGGCCTGACCACGGTCGCCGGCCAGCTGCAGCCGTTCAGCTACACCGCCAATTTCGCCCCCGGCGTGGCGGGCAACCCCTTCTCCAATCGCGCCCGCTATGTCGGCGTGCTCAATGACATGGGCACCCGCGACAACGAGATCCGCTCGGACTCGCTGCGCGCGGTGGCTGGCGTCAGCTACACCATCGGCAGCTGGGATTTCGACAGTGCGGTCGGCTACTCCAGCACCGACACCACCTCGAAGAACCTGAACCGCCTGACCCTGGCCGGAACCTCCGCCGCCTTCGGCATTCCGACCAGCGCGCAGCCGCCGGTGCCGCTGTCCAGCGCATCGAGCTACAACCTCGACAAGTGGACGACCAACAGCCAGGCGGTCCGTGACAGCATGCGCGGCAACTTCGACCGCAAGTCCAAGTCGGAGATGACCTTCGTCGACACGAAGGCCAACACCACGGTCGGTCAGATGGCCGGTGGCGACATCGGCTTGGCGATCGGCGCCGAGTTCCGTGAAGAGAAGCTGAAGGACACGCCCGCGGAGATCGCCGCCAGCGGCGGCATCATCGGCCAGGGCATCACCGCCACCAACGGTCGTCGCGACAACATCTCGCTGTTCTCCGAGATCTCGATGCCCTTCACCAAGAAGCTGGAGGTGCAGGCCGCGATCCGCTACGACAAGTACAGCGACTACGGCACGTCGACCACGCCCAAGCTGGGCGCGAAGTTCCAGGCCCTGGACAGCCTGCTGTTCCGCGCCAACTGGGGCAAGGGCTTCCGTGCGCCGACGTTGCCGGAGATCTCGCCGTCGGCTGCCTCGTTCTTCCAGTCCGTGATCGACCCGCAGGACGGCGTGACCCGCCAGATCTCCGGCGTGTTCGCGGGCAACCCCAATCTGAAGGCGGAGAAGTCCACGAGCACGACCATCGGTTTCGTGTTCGAGCCGACCAAGAACTTCAACTTCGGCGTGGATTTCTACAAGATCAACTGGCGCAACGTGGTGGCATCGCGGAACTTCCAGGACATCCTGGATGAGTCCTGCCCGAACGGCGGCACCGGCGCGGATCCGACGCAGCCGAACTGCCCGTCGACGCCCACGATCATTCGCGACGGCAATCCGCAGACCAACCAGATCATCACGATCCTGTCGAACTACGAGAACCTGTCTTCGCGCAAGACCAGTGGCGTGGACATCGACGGCACGCTGCGCGTTCCGACCAGCCTGGGCAAGTTCACGTTCCGCGGCAACCTGATCTACGTCAGCTCCTTCAAGGAAGACGGCGTGCAGGTGGTGGGCACGAACGGCGGTGCGAACACGATCCCGCGCATCCGCGCCGGTTTCTCGACCGACTTCGACTACGGCCCCTGGTCGGTCACCGCCGGCCTGAACTACACGCACCATGTGCGTCAGGAACTGCTGGCCGCGAGCTACTTCACGCCGCAGGATCCGCGCTTCCAGACCGGTGTGTTCCCGACCCGTGTCCGCTCGAACACCACGATGGACCTGTTCGGCCGCTACGCCATCACGAAGCAGCTGACGGCCAGCGTGTCGGTCCTGAACGTGTTCAACCGCATGCCTCCGCATGACCCGGGCTTCAGCAGCACCTCGCTGTACGACTTCAGCCTGTACGACACCCGTGGCCGCCAGTTCCGCGCCACGCTGAGCTACTCGCTGTGATCTGAGCGTTTCGCAGGGACGCCGGCGGCCTCGCCCGCCGGCCCCTGGCCTCCAACCACAAGGGCCTTCGGGCCCCTTCTATTTTGGTGATCGCGCTCGACGTCGCTCAGCGTCGGCGGCACGCCGCCGGCAACGGTCTTGTGAGAGCTCTCAGGAGGTCGGCTGCGGCAGATGCGGCCAATTGCGTCGTGCATGAACGACGTCCACGACCTGCACGGCGTCCGGCGTGATGCGATAAGGCACGACATAGTTCGCGGTCACCACGATCTCGCGCAGGCCCTCGACCCGCGCCGAGGCGCGGTACAGGTTGGGGAAATCCGTCACGAGCTTGAGACGCTTGCAGATCTCGCCGAACAGCTCCTTGGCCGCGTCGAGGTTGTGCTCGCCAATGTGCTCCAGGATCACGCGCATGCTCTCCACGGCCTGGATGCGCCAATCAAGCTGCCTTGCTGACATGGCGCACCTCCAACTCGGAAAGGAACTGCGAAGTCGCCGCCACCAGTTCCGCATGAGAGATCGGGGGGCGAGGGTCCTCGAGGGAGCGGCGAATGCGCTCCCGGTACCACTCGTCCCACGCCTCCTGATCGAACTGGTCCTCATCGAGGTCGGGGCGGGGCCCACCTGGCGAGGTCGGTGGGCGCTGGGCGGGCGCAGGATGAGCGGCGGCAAGCGCATCTGCGGCGAGGCGGGGCTGGTCATTCACGATGTTTCACTCCAGGAATCGACTCGAAAGTCGGAGCAGCCATCGTGGCCGAATCGAGTTGCTCGCGCCATGACTCGAACTGCTGCGCGTCTGACCCTCTCGAGTCTTGCGCTGGGTCGCTGACTGGCCGTCAAGCCTCAGCCCTCGCCCTCGTCCCCCGCCTCGGCGAGCGCCTGCGCCACGCGCGCCTTCATGCGCCGCAGCGCCTTGAGCTCCTGGTCCGGCGCCTGCAGCGCCGGCCACAGCAGCGAGACCAGGTCGCGCGCCGCGGCGTCCACCTGGATCTGCCGGCCCGCGATGATCACCTCCCACAGCATGTGCTCCATCGGCCCGAAGACCAGCGAGCGCAGCAGCCGCAGCGGAATGTCCTGCCGCACCTCGCCCTGCGCCTGGCCGCGCGCCAGCAGGTCCATCAGCGGCGCCGTGTAGCGACGCTGCAGGTCCACGAAGGCCGCGCCGAAGTCCTGGCCTTCGCCGCGCGTCACCGGCGCCTCGCGCTTGCGGCCTTCCGACAGCACCAGTTCGCACAGCCCCGTGCCCTGGATCAGGAACAACCGCAGGTGCGTGTGCACGACGAATTCCAGCTGGTCCCGGATCGGCCGGCCTCGCGGCAGCCCCGACTCGATCGCGTCGATGATCTCGTCGTACCAGTCGCCGATCACCCGCATGCACAGCTCGCGCTTGCCGCGGAAGTAGGTGAAGACCGTCGCCTCGGAGATCCCCAGCCGCTGCGCGATCTCCGTCGTCGTCGCGCGCTCGTAGCCGCGTTCGGCGAACACCACCCGGCTCTCGCGCAGGATGTCCCGCACCCGTTGCTCGGCCTTGGCGCCCACCGGCGAGCGGCGCCGGGCCGGCAGCGCGGCGGCCGACGCCGGCATGGCGCCGGCATCGGGGCGGAGGGGGGCGGAGGCGCTCATGAGGGGCGGATTCTCCCGATTTATTGAGTTCGGCTCAAGTGGGCGGTTTCCGCAGCCGGACATCTGGCGGCGCCTTGAGTTTCTCGCGTATGCTTCGCGCCTTGCGCCGGCCCGGCGATCCCGGGTGGCGGCGCCCCACCAGCGCTCGCTCCACAGAATTGAGCGCGGCTCATATGAGCGTTTCAGCGGCCATGCCGGCCGTTGAGCGCAGATGCCCGGAGACCCCTCACCATGCCCCAGCTGTCCACCAAGCTCAACGCCCGCTCGGCCGACTTCAAGGCCAACGCGGACGCGATGCGCGGTTTGATCGACGACCTCAACGCCCGCCTGGCCCGCATCGCCGAAGGCGGGGGCGAGGCCGCGCGGGCCAAGCACGTCGGGCGCGGCAAGCTGCTGCCGCGCGACCGCGTCGAGATGCTGCTGGATCCGGGCACGCCCTTCCTGGAATTGGCCCCGCTCGCGGGCCTGGACATGTATGACAACGCCGCGCCGGGCGGCGGCGTGATCGCGGGCATCGGCCGCGTCTCGGGCGTCGAGTGCGTGATCGTCTGCAACGACGCCACCGTCAAGGGCGGCACCTACTACCCGATCACCGTCAAGAAGCACCTGCGCGCGCAGGAGATCGCGGACCAGAACCGCCTCCCGTGCATCTACCTGGTCGACAGCGGCGGCGCCAACCTGCCCAACCAGGACGAGGTCTTCCCGGACCGCGACCACTTCGGCCGCATCTTCTTCAACCAGGCCAACCTCTCGGCCAAGGGCATCCCGCAGATCGCCGTGGTGATGGGCTCCTGCACCGCCGGCGGCGCCTACGTGCCGGCGATGAGCGACGAGACCGTCATCGTCAGGAACCAGGGCACGATCTTCCTGGGCGGCCCGCCGCTGGTGAAGGCAGCCACCGGCGAGGTGGTCAGCGCCGAGGACCTGGGCGGCGGCGATGTCCACACGCGCCTGTCCGGCGTGGCCGATCACCTGGCCGAGAACGACACCCACGCGCTGGCGATCGCGCGCCAGTCGGTGGCCCGCCTCAACTGGCGCAAGCGGGGCGAGCTGCTGACCCAGCCGCCCAAGCCGCCCGCCTACGACCCGGCCGAACTGCACGGCGTGATCCCGACCGACACCCGCAAGCCCTTCGACGTGCGCGAGGTCATCGCCCGCATCGTCGATGGCAGCGAGTTCGACGAATTCAAGGCCCGCTACGGCAACACGCTGGTCTGCGGCTTCGCCTACATCGAGGGCATGCCCGTGGGCATCGTGGCCAACAACGGCATCCTTTTCGCCGAGAGCGCCAACAAGGGCGCCCACTTCATCGAGCTGTGCTGCCAGCGCAAGATCCCGCTGGTGTTCCTGCAGAACATCACCGGCTTCATGGTCGGCCGCAAGTACGAGAACGAGGGCATCGCCCGCGCCGGCGCCAAGATGGTGACGGCCGTGGCCTGCGCGCAGGTGCCCAAGTTCACCGTGATCATCGGCGGCAGCTTCGGCGCCGGGAACTACGGCATGTGCGGCCGCGCCTATTCGCCGCGCTTCCTCTGGATGTGGCCCAACGCCCGCATTTCGGTGATGGGCGGCGAGCAGGCCGCGTCGGTGCTGGCCACCGTCAAGCGCGACGGCATCGAGGCCAAGGGCGGCCAGTGGTCCGCCGACGAGGAAGAGGCGTTCAAGGCGCCGATCCGCCAGCAGTACGAGGACCAGGGTCATCCGTACTACGCCAGCGCCCGCCTGTGGGACGACGGCGTGATCGATCCGGCCGACACCCGCCGCGTGCTGGCGCTGGGCCTGTCCGCCGCGCTGAACGCCGAGATCCCCGAGACGAAGTTCGGCGTGTTCCGGATGTAAGGTCCGGCCTCCGACCGCTGCCCACGCTCCGACGATGACCGCCATCACCCTGCGACCGCTTGCCGCCACCGATTCGATCGAGGCGCTGACCGCGCTGCTGCACGCCTCCTATGCGTCGCTGGCGGCGCAGGGCTGGAACTTCACGGCGGTGAACCAGAGCGTGCAGACCACCCGCGAGCGGGTCGAGGCCGGCCAGGCCTTCGTGGCGCTGAGCGCTTCGGGCGAGCTCGTGGGCACGGTGACCATCGCGCCGCCGAAGCGGCCCGATGGGCGCTACCTCGGCGACCCGGTGCCGGACTGCTACACGCAGCCCGACACGGCGATCCTGGCGCAGCTGGCGGTGCATCCGGCGTGCCGCGGCCAGGGCGTGGCCGAGCGGTTGATGGACATCGCCGAGGACTGGGCGCACGCGCAGGGCTATGCGCACGTCGCGCTCGATACGGCCGTGCCCGCCGAAGCCCTGCGCCGCCGCTACGAGCGCCGCGGCTACGCGCGGATCGGCGACGTGCAGTGGGCTGGCAAGACCTACCGCAGCGTGCTGATGCGCAAGGCGCTCGGCCCCACGGCGTCGACGGAGGCCCACCCATGAGCGTCAAGCACCGCACGATCATTGATGGCGCCGGCACCGGCACGGGATGGGGCACGTCGCGTTTCGCCGTGCTGGGCTTGGCGGCCTTGCTCGGAGGCGGACTCGTTCTCGGCGTGCCGTCCGCCGCGCGCGCGCAGGACGCGACCACCGGCGACCTGCCGCCCGCGGCCTCCGCGACCGGCTCGCCGCCCCGACTGGCCAACGACATCCGCGAAGCGGTGATCCGCGTGCCGGTCTCGGTCGAGAACCACCAGGGCCGCCGCATCGACGCCGAGCTGATCGTGACGACCTTCCGCCCGGCCGGTCCCGGGCCGTTCCCGCTGGCGGTGCTGAATCATGGCCGGCCGGTCTCCGAGCAGGACCGGGCGGCGATGAAGCGCCAGCGCCTGGAAGGCGCCGCGCGCTTCTTCGTGCGCAAGGGATTCGCCGTGGCCGTGCCCACGCGCATCGGCTACGGCGAGCTGGCGGGCGCCGGCGATCCCGAATCCAGCGTCCGCTGCGACGCGCCGCGCTATGAGGCCGCCGCCGCCGCCGCGGCTGCGCAGGTGGCCGCGGTGGTGCGCCACATGCAATCGGCCGCCGACATCGACGCCAGCCGCGTCGTGCTGGCCGGCCAATCGCTGGGCGGCTTCGCCACGATGGCCGCGACCGGCGAACGGCTGCCCGGTGTCGTCGCGGCGATCGACTTCGCCGGAGGTCATGGCGGCAACCCCGACACCCACACCGGCGAGCCCTGCCGGCCCGACGAGCTTGCCCGCCGCTTCGCCGACTTCGGCCGGCGCGCCGCGCAAGGCGGCCACCCGGTGCCGACGCTGTGGGTCTTCACCGAGAACGACCGCTTCATCGCACCCCGCTACCAGGAGCGCTGGTCCGCGGCCTACCGCGACGCCGGTGGGCTGGCGCAGACGCGGCTCATGCCCGCCTTCGGCGAGGACGGTCACCAGCTCTTCGCCAAGGGCAACGACGTCTGGCAACCGGTCGTCGACGAATTCCTCAAGCCGCTCGGCTTCCCCATCCCTGGCGCGCTGCGGGTGGCCGGCGTCGGCAGCGGCGCGGTGGAGGACACGGCCGCGTTGCCGGCCGACGGCCGCATCGTCAACGGTTATCGCAAGTTCCTGGCGGCCAGGGAGCCGCGCGCCTTCGCCACCAACGGCAGCCACTGGGGCCTGGCCGTCGGCGACGACGCCGCATCGCGCGCGCTCGCGCTGTGCGACCAGTTCACCGATGGCGAGGAGCGCTGCCGCCTCTACGCCATCAACCGGACCATCGTCTGGAGCGCCCCGTGAGCCCCGGCCCGTGCGCCACCGACATCGCCATCGTCCCTCCGCATCGATCATCGCCATGACCTCGACCGACCCGAACCCGACCACGCTGCGCGTCGAGCGCTCCGGCCCGCAAGGCGCCGTCGCGCGCGTCACGCTGAACCGACCGGATGTGCGCAACGCCTTCAACGACACCGTCATCGGCGAGCTGACCGCGGTGTTCGAGGCCCTGGGCGCCGATCCGTCGCTGCGCGCGATCGTGCTGGCCGCCGAGGGCAAGGCCTTCTGCGCCGGCGCCGATCTGAACTGGATGAAGGCGATGGCCAGCTACAGCTGGGACGAGAACCACGCCGACGCCGGCCGCCTCGCCCACATGCTGTGGACGCTCTACCGCTGCCCGGTGCCGGTCATTGCGCGCGTGCAGGGCGATGTCTACGCCGGCGGCGTCGGGCTGGTGTCGGTCTGCGACATCGTCGTCGCGTCCGAAGCTGCCGGTTTCTGCCTGTCCGAAGCCAAGCTCGGCCTGCTGCCCGCCACCATCGGTCCCTACGTGGTGCGCGCGCTGGGCGAGCAGGCCTCGCGTCGCTACTTCGTCACCGCCGAGCGCTTCTCCGCCGCCGAGGCCCATCGCCTGGGCCTGGTGCATGAACTGGCCGCCGACGCCGAGGCGCTCGATGCGAAGGTCGACGCGCTGGTCGCGTCGCTGCTGGCCAACGGCCCGGCCGCGGTGCGCGCCTGCAAGCGCCTGGTGCAGGACGTGGCCCACGCGCCCATCACCGAGACGCTGCGCGACGACACCGCGCGCCGCATCGCCGACATCCGCGCCAGCGCCGAAGGGCGCGAGGGCGTGCAGAGTTTCCTGTCCAAGGGCAAGCCGTCATGGCTGGCCTGACGGACGCGTCGCGATCGCCCCGCTCGAGCGCCGCGCCGCTGTTTCCCGAGAGCTGAGTTCCGAATGTCTGAAGCAGTACGACAAGACTGGCAGCGCCGCAGCCTCGCGGCGGTCTGGCACCCGTGCACGCAGATGGCGCGCGCGCAGGACGTGCCGCCGCTGCCGATCGCCCGCGGCGAGGGCCCCTGGTTGATCGACCACGAGGGCCGCCGCTATTTCGACGCCAACAGCTCGTGGTGGGTCAACCTGTTCGGCCACGCCGACCGGGCCCTCAACGACGCGATCAAGCAGCAGCTCGATACGCTGCCGCACGTGATGCTGGCCGGCTGCACGCACGAGCCGGCCGTGCGCCTGGCCGAGCGCCTGTCCGCGCGCACCGGCGGCGCGCTGGGCCATCTGTTCTTCGGCAGCGATGGCGCCTCGGCGGTCGAGATCGCGCTCAAGCAGAGCTTCCACAGCTGGCGCAACCGCGGCCGCGCGGACAAGCGTGAGTTCGTCTGCCTGCGCAACGGTTATCACGGCGAGACCATCGGCGCGCTCGCGGTCACCGACGTCGCGATCTTCCGCGATGCCTACGACCCGCTGCTGATGCGCAGCCACATCGTGGCCTCGCCCGACCAGCGCCTGGGCAACGAGGCGCAGGCGCTCGATGAGATGCGCGCGCTGCTCGCCGAGCGGCATGAGCACATCGCCGCCGTCATCGTCGAGCCGCTGGTGCAGGGCGCGGCCGGCATGTCGATGTATGGGCCCAGCTACCTGAAGGCGCTGCGCGCGCTGTGCACCGAGTTCGAGGTGCACCTGATCGCCGACGAGATCGCGGTCGGCTGCGGCCGCACCGGCACCTTCTTCGCCTGGGAGCAGACGGCACCGGCCACGAAGGCCGACTGGCCCGACTTCCTGCTGCTGTCCAAGGGCATCACCGGCGGCACGATGGCGCTGTCGCTGGTGCTGACGACCGACGAGGTCTACCAGGCCTTCTGGTCCCAGGACGTGACGCGCGGCTTCCTGCACTCGCACAGCTACACCGGCAATCCGCTGGCTTGCGCCGCGGCCAACGCGGTGCTGGACCGCTTCGACGCGGGCCAGCTCGAGCGCAACCAGCAGCAGGCCGCGTGGCTGGCCGAGGCCTTCGCGCCGTTGGCGGCCGATCCGCGCATCACGCACCTGCGTCAGCGCGGGATGATCCTGGCCTTCGACATCAATCCGGCGACGACCGTGCCCGTCGAGCGCTTCGCCGAGAAGTTCCACCTCGCCGCGCGCCGGCACGAGCTGCTGATCCGTCCGATCGGCCAGACCGTGTACCTGATGCCGCCTTACCTGATCGACGAGCCCGCCGCGAAGTTCCTCGCGGCGGCCGTGGCCGCAACGCTGGAGGAGGTGGTCCATGCTGCTTGATCACCTGCAAGCCAAGCTGGACGCGATCCGCGCCCAGGACCTGACGCGCTTCACCCGCATCGCCGAGACCGGCACCGCGCCGCATCAGACGGTGCGCGGCGCCGACGGCGTCGCGCGCGAGCTGACGATGTTCTGCAGCAACGACTACCTGGGCCTGGCCGCGCATCCGGCGGTGACCGAGGCGCTGGCGGAGGGCGCGCAGGTGTATGGCGGCGGCTCCGGCGCGTCGCCGCTGGTCAGCGGGCATTCGCGGGCGCACCACGAGGTCGAGGCGCTGCTGGGCCGCTGGTTCGAGCCGCACATCCCCGAGGCCAAGGCGATCGGCTTCTGCACCGGCTACATGGCCAACCTCGCGGTCGTGACCGCACTGGGCGATGCCGACGCGGAGATCTTCAGCGAGGCGCTGAACCATGCCTCGCTGATCGATGGCACGCGGCTGGCCAAGGCCAGGGTGTCGCGCTACGCGCATTGCGATGTCGAGGACCTGCGCGCGCAGCTCGGCGCGAGCAGCGCGCGCATCAAGCTGATCGTCACCGATGCGGTCTTCAGCATGGACGGCGACATCGCGCCGCTGCCCGCGCTGCTGCAGGCCGCCGAGGACTTCGACGCCTGGCTGATCGTCGACGACGCCCATGGGCTGGGCGTGCTCGGCGAGACCGGTGTTGGCACGCTGGAACACTTCCGGCTGCGCAGCGAGCGGCTGATCCTGGTGGGCACGCTGGGCAAGGCGGCGGGGCTGGCGGGCGCCTTCGTCGTCGCGCATCGGACGGTCACCGACTACCTGCTGCAGGCGGCTCGCAACTACATCTTCTCGACCGCCTCGCCGCCGGCGGTGGAGCACGCGCTGCTCACCAGCCTCGACCTGATCCGCGGCGAGGTCGGTGCGCAGCGCCGCGCCGCGCTGCGCGCCCTGCAGGCCCGGTTGCGCGCCGGCATCGGCGCGCTGCTCGAGCGCCATCCGACGCTCACCTGGACGCTGGCCGACTCGCAGACGCCGATCCAGCCGCTGATCGTCGGCGGCAATGCCGAGGTGATGGCGCTGGCCGCCGCGCTGGAGCGCGAGGGCCTGCGCGTGCCGGGCATCCGGCCGCCGACCGTGCCCAAGGGCGAGGCGCGGCTGCGCATCACGCTGTGCGCGACCCACAGCGAGGCCGACGTCGACCGGCTGCTCGCCGCACTGGAGGCCTGCGCATGACCCCGTTTACGAATGCCCTGGCACCGAACCCGGCCACGACGCCGCATCCGCTGCATGGCTTCTTCATCACCGGCACCGACACCGAGATCGGCAAGACCTGCATCACCGCCGGCCTGACGCGCGCCTTCGACGACCTGGGCCGCTACGTCACGCCGATCAAGTCGCTGGCGGCCGGCCAGACGCAGGACGCCGGCGACGCCTGGGTCAACGAGGACGTCGCCTTGCTGCACGCCGCGCAGCGCCAGGGCATGACGATGGACGAGGTCGGCCCGCTGCAGTTCCGCGAGCCTTGCGCGCCGCACATCGCCGCGCGGCTCGAGGGCCGCGCGATCGACCGCCTGGCGCTGCTGACGGCGATCCGGCGCTCGGCGGCCAAGGGCGACTTCGCGTTGATCGAAGGCGTCGGCGGTTTCCGCGTGCCGCTCACCGGCGACTGGGATACGGCCGACCTGGCCGTCGACCTGGCGATGCCGGTGGTGCTGGTCGTCGGCCTGCGGCTGGGCTGCATCAACCATGCGCTGCTGACAGCCGAAGCCATCCTCGCGCGCGGGCTGCGCCTGGCCGGCTGGGTCGCCAACACCGCCGACCCCCACCAGGCTCATGTGGCGGACAATCTGGCCGCCTTGCGCGCCGGCCTCGACCAGGCCCTGGGCGCGCCGTGCTGGGGCCATGTGCCCCGCCTTCCCGATCCCTCTCCCGCGGCCGTGGCCGCGCACCTGCAGCAAGCGCTGCTGCTGAACGCCTTGAAAGCATGACGATGAAGCAGACCGTCAACCAGATCCAGACGCTGACCCCGACCACCGACGAACTGCGTCGCAACGCCAAGCCCTGGACCGTCAACGAGATCGCCGCGCTGTTCGAGCTGCCGTTCAACGACCTGCTGTTCCGCGCGCAGCAGGTCCACCGCGAGCACTTCGACCCGAACGCGGTGCAGCTGTCCACGCTGCTGTCGATCAAGACCGGCGGCTGCGAGGAGGACTGCAAGTACTGCCCGCAATCCGCGCACTTCGACACCGGCCTGAAGGCCGAGAAGCTGATCCCGCTCGAGGAAGTGATGGAAGCCGCCCGCGCCGCCAAGGCCAATGGCGCGACCCGCTTCTGCATGGGCGCGGCCTGGCGCTCGCCCAAGGAGCGCCACCTGGAGGCGATTGGCGAGATGATCACCGAGGTCAAGGCGCTGGGCCTGGAGACCTGCCTGACCGCCGGCATGCTGGGCGACGGCCAGGCCGAGCAGCTGCGCGAGGCGGGCCTGGACTACTACAACCACAACCTGGACACCTCGCCAGAGTTCTACGGCCAGATCATCACGACGCGCACCTACCAGGACCGTCTGGACACGCTGGAGCGCGTGCGCGGCGTGGGCCTGAAGGTGTGCTCGGGCGGCATCGTCGGCATGGGCGAGACCCGCCGCCAGCGCGCCGGCCTGATCGCGCAGCTGGCCAACCTGGATCCGTATCCGGAGTCGGTGCCCATCAACAACCTGGTGCAGGTCGAGGGCACGCCGCTGGCGGGCACCGCCGCGCTGGATCCGTTCGAGTTCATCCGCACGATCGCGGTGGCCCGCATCACGATGCCGCGCGCGATGGTGCGGCTGTCCGCCGGCCGCGAGGAGATGCCAGAGACCATGCAGTCGCTGTGCTTCCTGGCCGGCGCGAACAGCATGTTCTACGGCGACAAGCTGCTGACGACGAGCAATCCGCAAGCCGAGAAGGACCGCCAGTTGATCGCGCGCCTGGGCATGCACTGCGCGACCGAGGCCGGGCTGAGCGCCGATGCCGGCGGTGATCGCGCCGGCTGCGCGCCTGCGGGCGAGGGCGCCGCAGCGTCCTGCGGCCATCGTCACTGATCGCGCCCTTGCGCGGCTTTGCGCGCCATTCGAGCGCACCCGGCGCCCGCGGTCACAAGCCGCGGCGCGCCGAGGACCTGACAGCATGAGGAGACACCCGTGTTCAAGAAGATCCTGATCGCCAACCGCGGTGAAATCGCCTGCCGCGTGGCCGCCACCGCCCGGCGCCTGGGCGTCAAGACGGTCGCCGTCTATTCCGATGCCGACGCGAATGCGCGCCACGTCCGCGCCTGCGACGAGGCCGTTCGCATCGGCGGCCCCGCGCCGCGCGACAGCTACCTGCAGTGGCAGCGCATCCTGGATGCCGCGAAGGCCACTGGCGCGCAGGCCGTCCATCCGGGCTACGGCTTCCTCAGCGAGAACGAGGAGTTCGCGCAGGCTTGCGCGGACGCGGGTCTCGTGTTCATCGGCCCGCCGCCGTCGGCGATCCAGGCGATGGGGCTGAAGGCGGAATCCAAGCGCCTGATGGAGCAGGCCGGCGTGCCGCTGGTGCCGGGCTATCACGGCGCCGATCAGGATCCCGCGCTGCTGCGCCGCGAGGCCCGGCGCATCGGCTATCCGGTGCTGATCAAGGCGAGCGCGGGCGGTGGCGGCAAGGGCATGCGGGCGGTGCATGCGGACGAGGACTTCGAGGCCGCGCTCGCGTCCTGCAAGCGCGAGGCGATCAACAGCTTCGGCGACGACGCGGTGCTGATCGAGCGTTACGTCCAGCGGCCGCGTCACATCGAGATCCAGGTCTTCGGCGACAGCCACGGCGAGTGCGTCTACCTGTTCGAGCGCGACTGCTCGGTGCAGCGCCGCCATCAGAAGGTGCTGGAGGAGGCGCCCGCGCCCGGCATGACGGCCGAACGCCGCGCCGAGATGGGCGCCGCCGCGGTCGCGGCCGCGAAGGCGGTCGGGTATCAGGGCGCGGGCACGGTCGAGTTCATCGCCGAGCAGGACGGCCGGTTCTACTTCATGGAGATGAACACCCGGCTGCAGGTCGAGCATCCGGTGACGGAGGCCATCACCGGGCAGGACCTGGTGGAGTGGCAGCTGCGCGTCGCGGCCGGCGAGCCGCTGCCGCTCAAGCAGCACGAACTGCGCATGCACGGCCACGCGATCGAGGCCCGCATCTGCGCCGAGAACCCCGAAGGCGGTTTCCTGCCGGCGACCGGCACGCTGTCGGTGGCGCGCTGGCCGGCGCATGAGGCCTTCCGCCGCGCGGCGGTGCGCATCGATTCGGGCGTGGGGGAGGGCGACGCGATCAGTCCGTTCTACGACTCGATGATCGCCAAGCTGATCGTCTGGGGCGAGACGCGCGAGCAGGCGCTGGCGCTGCTGGACGCGTCGCTGCGGGACACGCACATCGTGGGCCTGCACACCAACGTCGCCTTCCTGCGCCGCTGCGCGGCGACGGCGTCCTTCGCGCATGCCGACCTGGACACCGCGCTGATCGAGCGCGAGAAGGACGCGCTGTTCGGCCAGCCCGGTCTGCCGCTGGCCGAGGCCGCCGCCGCGGTCGTCGCGCACACGCTGGCCGAGGAGTCGGCCACCGAGTCCGCCGACCCCTGGAGCCGCCGCGATGGCTGGCGCCTGTTCGGCGCGGCGCAGCGGCGCTTCGAGCTCGACGTCGACGGCGTGCATCACCAGGTGCTGCTGTCGCGGCACCATCACGGCGGGCTGTCGTTGATGCTGCCGGGCGGCGCGGCCGGGGAGGCGATCGCGCTGGCGGTGCGCTCGGCCTCGCCGGAGCGGCATGAGCTGCATCTGAATGAGCGGCGCGTCGCGGTGTCGACCTACAAGGTCGGCGAGCAGGTGGCGGTGTTCGGCGCGCACGGCTCGGCGCTGGTGACCGAGGTCGACGTCATCGCCCATGCGGGCGAGGGGGGATCGGAAGGCGGCCGGCTGACCGCGCCGATGCCCGGCAAACTGGTCGCCTTCCTGGCACAGGCAGGGGACACGGTCGCCAAGGGTCAGCCGCTGGCGGTGATGGAGGCGATGAAGATGGAACACACGATCACCGCGCCGCGCGACGGCGTCGTGGCCGAGTTGCTGTTCGCGGTCGGAGACCAAGTCGGCGATGGCGCTGAACTGCTGCGGCTGCAGGCAGCCTGAAGACCTCGCACGCGATACGTCAGAAGCCCAAGGATCACGCCATGACCACATTGCCCGCACGAGTCACCCTGGTCGACGTCGGCCCGCGCGACGGCCTGCAGAACGAGAAGGACACCGTCGCCACCGCCGACAAGGCCCGGCTGGTGTCGCTGCTGCAGGACGCGGGCCTGAAGGAGATCGAGGTCACCAGCTTCGTCTCGCCGAAGTGGGTGCCGCAGATGGCCGACAACACCGCCGTGATGGCCGCCATCGAGCGCCGCCCCGGCGTGCGCCACAGCGTGCTGGTCCCCAACATGAAGGGCCTGGAGGGCGCGCTGCCGACCCGGCCCGATGAGATCGTGGTCTTCGCCGCCGCGTCCGAGGCCTTCTCGCAGAAGAACATCAACTGCTCGATCGCCGAGAGCATCGAGCGCTTCGCCCCGGTCGTGGCCGCGGCCCACGAGGCCGGCATCAAGGTGCGTGGCGCGCTGTCCTGCGCGGTCGGCTGCCCCTACCAGGGCGAGGTCTCGGCCGACGAGGTCGAGCGCGTCGTGAAGCTGATGAAGGACATCGGCGTCGACCACCTCGGCGTCGCCGACACGATCGGCGTGGGCACGCCGCGCAAGGTGCAGGCGGCGATGGCGCGGGCGCTGAAGCATTACCCGCTGGTCGAGGTCAGCGGGCATTTCCACGACACCTACGGCCAGGCGTTGACCAACATCTATGCCTGCCTGGAGCTCGGCATCCACACCTTCGACGCCAGCGTGGCCGGCCTGGGCGGCTGCCCGTATGCGAAGGGCGCGACCGGCAACGTCGCGACCGAGGACGTGGTGTTCCTGCTGAACGGCCTGGGCATCGAGACCGGCATCGACCTGGACAAGCTGGTCGATGCGGGCGCCTTCATCTCCGGCGTGCTGGGTCGCCCGCCGGTGTCGCGCGTGGGCAAGGCGGTGCTGGCCAAGCGCAAGGGCTGACGGCCGCGGCTCTGGCGCTCAACCGCGCACGCGCTCCACGAACCACCACAGGTGGCCGTCGAGGTCGAGCACGCCGTAGTTCTTGTCGGCCCAGTACTCGGGCCCGTAGTCCTCGACCTTGGGCTCGTGGACGATGGTGGCGCCCGCGCGGCGGGCGCGCTCGCAGTGCGCCTGCGCATCGTCGACGTAGAGCATCAGGCTCTGCGTGTTGGCGCCGCCGACGCCCTTCGGGCTGCGCAGCGGGATGCCGAAGCGCTGCGAGCGCTGCCCTTCGCCGCCCTCGGCGACCATGATCAGCGCCTCGCCGAAGGTCAGCTGGCTGTGGACGACCGAGCCGTCGTCGCCGTCGATGCGCAGCTGCAGCTCGAAGCCGAAGGCCTCGCACAGCCAGGGGATGGCCTTGGCGGCGCTCTCGTAGAACACGGCGCTGGACAGACGCGGCCAACCGGCGGGCGTGGGCTTCATGGCGACTCCCGGATCGAGGAAACATCCAGCATAGGCGTCGCCTCCCGGCGTCCGCAAGCCTGAACGGCGACATCCCTCCCCGGGCGGTGTCGAACCACCCGTGCGGTGGACCAACCCACCCGGCTTTCCACCTCCTGAAGGCAGCCGGATGGATGTCTCCCTGCGACCGATCGAAGGTCCCTGGACCGAGGGTTATGTGCTGGACCGGACGCTGCTCGCCAGCGCCTACCTCGGCGAGGACCCGGCCGGGCGGCCGCGCATCACGACCACCCGCACCGAGGTCGGCGAGGCGCTGTTCCAGCTCAAGCACCGCGGCGACCTTTCGAAGGCCGAGCCGCTCGCCCGCGCGCTGCGCCTCCGCGTGCTGCCGCGCCTCGGGCCGATCGGCTTCATCGTGCCGATGCCGCCGTCGCGCGCCCGGCCCTGGCAGCCCGTGGCCCTGGTGGCGCGCGCGCTGGGGCAGCAACTGCGCGTGCCGGTGTTCGAGCGCCTGCTGCTCAAGGCCCCGCAGGCCAGCGCGGCGCGCGCTTGCGCCACCCGCGAAGAGACGCTGGGGTGGCTCGTCGCCACCTTCTCGCTGCACGACGAGATCCGCAACCCGGGACGATGGAACGCGCTGCTCATCGATGACCACATCGACACCGGCGTCACCCTCGAGGCGGCCAGCCGCGTCCTGCGCCAGTACCCGAAGGTCGCGCAGCTGTATGTCGCCGTGCTGACCTCCTAGCGGGCGGCCCGCTCGGCCGGGCCGCTCAACCGGCGGCGAGGGTCTGGCCGACGCTGTCGCGGAACTTCGCCGCGCGCTCGGCGTCCGCATGCGCCTCGATGCGCTCGCAGCAGTGGTGGACCCAATCCTGGAAGCGGCTCTCGGTGTCGACCTGGCGGACCAGGTCGCGGAGCTCGCCCTCGCGGCCCGCCAGCATCCGCGTGACCAGGTCCAGCGCGAAGAACTTGGTGGCGACCAGGCGCTTGGCCCGCGCCTGCGCCTCGCGCGCCAGGGCGGCCGCTTCGGCGACCTCGTCGGCGTCCACGGCCTGGATCGCGGACGTCGTCGATGTCGAGGCCGATGCCGACGCCGGTGTCGGTGTCGGTGTCGGTGCCGCAGTGGCCCCCGCAGGCTTGAGGGCCCGCGGCAGCTCCACCAGGCCCTGGTCGACCAGCCGCGACAGGCCGTCGTCGCCCAGGCCCAGCCCGCGGGCCAGGCGCTGCAGCTCCTGCGCGTCGCGCTTGCCGTCGACGGTGATCAGCAGCGCTCGCAACGCGGGCGGCAACTGGCGCTGGCCCGGCGCCAGCATCTGGCGCGCCAGCTCGGTCTTGCGGGGAGGAGTAACAGAAGTTTGCATGGCGGGCCGGATGTTGCGAAGGCCGCATGCAGGCTTGATGACAGTCCGGCGTAGGCCTCCCCAGCTTGTGGATTGCCGCACGCGCCGCCGCTGCCTACGATCCGGCTTTCCGGGCGCCGTCCCGGACGGGGAGGGACTTCACATGGACAAGCTGGTCATCGTTCATCGCGGCGCGCTGCGCGCCAAGTACGGCGCCACCGCGCTGGCGAAGGTCGACGCGGCGCTGAAGGCGCTGGCCGCCGCGGACAAGCGGCGCGGCGTCGACACGCTAGTGGTGGCGGTCGACCTCGCCTCGGCGATGAAGCCCTATGGCGCCGCGCCGGTGCCGGCCCGGCCCGACGCCAAGGCGCTGAAGACGGCCGTCGACGCGCTGGTCCGCGCCCGCCAGCCCCACTACCTGATGCTGCTGGGCGGCCCCGACCTGCTGCCGATGGTGCCGCTGAAGAATCCGGCCCACGGCGGCGAGCTGGGCGACGAGGACCGCATCGTCCCCAGCGACCTGCCTTACGCCTGCGAGGCCGCCTACTCGACCGACCCGAACCGGTTCCTCGGGCCGACGCGGGTCGTCGGGCGGCTGCCCGACCTCCCCGGCGCGACGCGGCCCGACCTGCTGCTGCAGCTGATCCGCGCGGCGTCCCGCCACAAGGGCCTGCCGCGCGCGTCCTTCGTGGACAGCTTCGCGCTGTCGGCCGAGGTCTGGCAGGGCTCGACGCGGCTCAGCCTGACCAACACCTTCGGCCACGCGGACGGGCTGCGCCTGTCGCCACCGGACGGACCGAAGTGGAACAAGGCCGATCTGGCGCCGCGCATGCACTTCATCAACTGCCACGGCGCCGCGGACATGCCGGAGTACTACGGCCAGCGGGGCGAGGAGTTCCCGGTCTCGATGCGCTCGGCGCTGCTGCGCGACCGGGTCACGGCGGGGACCGTCGTCGCCGCGGAATGCTGCTATGGCGCGCAGCTCTTCGACCCGGCGCTGGCCGACGGCGACTGGCCCATGGCCCTGCGCTACCTGACCGACGGCGCCTGCGCCTTCCTCGGCAGCACCACCATCGCCTACGGACCGAGCGACGGGAACGGCTCCGCCGACCTGCTGTGCCAGTACTTCCTGCAACGCGTGCTGGCCGGGGCCTCGCTGGGCCGGGCGCTGCTGGAGGCGCGCCAGAAATTCGCCGGCGAGCGCACCCACCTCGATCCGATGGACCTCAAGACGCTGGGGCAGTTCTACCTGCTGGGCGACCCGTCGCTGCAGCCGGTGGCCGGCGTGTCGCATGCGCTGGCCCGCACCAAGGCCTTCCGCAAGGCCTTCGCCGCCGTCGAGGACCGCGGCGTGCGCGGCCTGCGCCGCGAGCGCCTGGAGCGCGAGGGGCGCAACCTGGCGCGTTCGCTGCCGCGCCTGCTGCCCACCGAGGCGGCGCCGGCCCCGGCCGTGCTCGAGGCGGTGCGCCCCATGCTCAAGGAATCCGGCCTGGACGCCGAGCACTGCGCGCGGGTCAGCTACCGGATCTCCGGCGCCCCCGGCCATCGGGCGATCCATGTCTACAAGGGCTGGGTCGAACGCCGCCTGCTGGCGCTGATCGCGACCGAGCAGGACGGGCGGCTGCTCCACGTGAGGCGCATGCATGCCCGCTGATCGCGACGCCACCGCGGACGGCACCGCCGACTGCCTGCGCGGACGCCTGTGCCGCGAGCGCCTGGACCTCGGCAGCAAGAGCGAGCGCCTGGCGGTGCTGCTGGTCGTCGACGACGGCGACCGGGTCGTGCTGCGCCGCGCTGGCGCCAATCCCTTCCGCGATCCGGAACTGGAAGCGCTGGAGGGCCAGGTCTTGATCGTCGAAGGGGAACGGCGCAGCAGCTATTTCCTGGTGCGCCGCTATACCGTTTGCGGCGACGATCCCCCTTCCTCGGGATGAGCGAACGGCTGGGGCCGCCGAATGGGTGCCCAGGCCGGGAGCGAAATCTGCCGGAGACCCACCGAGCCTCGCGCATCGTCAAAACCGTGTGCCGCGGTCGGACACCCGTCAGGGCGACTTGCCGGAGGTTGCTCGGCAGACGTACAACCGGACTTCGTTCCGCGCCGATGCGCGTCCCGATCCTCACAACCCGACCAAAAGGAGCCCGCTCATGGCCAAGACCTCTCCCTCCGACCGCCTGCTGTCCGACCTGCACCAGGTGGTGACCGACGCCGAGTCGCTGCTGCGGGCCACCGCCGACCAGACCAGCGCCGGCGCGTCCGAGCTGCGCGCGCGCGTGCAGTCGACGCTGGATCGCGCCAAGTCCAGCCTGGGCGAGTTCCAGTCCGCCGCGGTCGAGCGCGCCAAGGCCGCCAGCAAGGCGACCGACGACTACGTGCACGACAACCCCTGGCAGTCGATCGGCGTGGCCGCCGGCGTGGGCCTGCTGCTGGGCCTGCTGATCAGCCGCCGTTGATCGGCGACGCCGTGGCGCCGGACGCCGCGGCACAGGGGGCGACGCAAGGCGCCCCCGCCACCGGCTGGGCCGCCGCTGCCGTCGCTGCTGCCGGCGCGGGGGCCAGTTCCCAGGACTTGGGCGCGGCCAGCCAGCGATCGAGTTCCTCGGCCGGCATCGGCTTGGCGAACAGCCAGCCCTGGCCTTCGTGACAGCCCAGCGCCAGCAGGTGCTGGCGCTGTTCCTCGGTCTCGATGCCCTCGGCGACGACCCGCATGCCGAGGCTGCAGCCCAGGTTCACCACCATCTGCGCGATGGTCGCGCCGGCCGCCGAGCTCTGCGCCTCGCGCACGAAGGCGCGGTCGATCTTCAGCCGCTCGACGTCCAGCCGCCGCAGCTGGCTCAGCGACGAGAAGCCGGTGCCGAAGTCGTCGATCGCGACCGACGCGCCGGTGCCGCGGATCTCCGCCAGCACGCGCAGCACGGCCGAGACCTCCTCCATCGCCATCGATTCGGTGATCTCCAGCTCGAGCGCCGCGCCGGGCACGTCGGCATCGGCCAGCGCGCGCCGGACGGTGTCGATGAAAGCGGGATGGCGGAACTGCGCCAGCGAAATGTTCACCGCGATGCGGAAGTCGGCGTAGCCGGCGTCGCGCAGCTGGCGCACCTGGCGGCAGGCGGCGCGGAGCACGAATTCGCCGATCGGGACGATCAGGCCGGACTGCTCCGCCAGCGGGATGAACTGGTCGGGCGGGACGAATTTGCCGTCGGCGGTGCGCCAGCGCAGCAGCGCCTCCGCGCCGATGACGCGCAGCGAGGCCAGCTCCACCTGCGGCTGGTACACGACGAACAGCCGGCGCTCCTCGAAGCTGGCGCGCAGGCCCTTGAGCAGCTTGAAGCGCTCGCGGGCGTCGATGCCCATCTCCGGCGAAAAGTATTGCGATGCGCCGCGGTTGCCCGCCTTGGCGCGCTTGAGCGCGATCTGCGCGTCCAGCAGCAGTTCCGAGCCCAGCGTCCGGGACTGGGCCAGCCGCACCAGCCCGGTGGTGGCGGACAGCTGCAGGCGCTCGCCCGCGACGGTGAAGGGGTCGTCGAAGACGCCGCCGATGCGGTGGCCGTTGACCATGTCGTCGGGCCCGAGCAGCCCGAAGGCGTTCGACGAGATCCGCGCCATCGCGGTGTTGAAGCCCAGCCGCTGCGCCAGCCGCTGGGAGACCGCCTGCAGCACCTGGTCGCCGAAGCGGTGGCCGAAGGCGTCGTTGACGTCGGCGAAGTCGTCCAGGTCGATCAGCGCGAGCGTGATGCCTTCGGGCGACTTGAGGTTGTGCTCGAGCAGCTCGATGAAGCGGGTGCGGTTGGGCAGCTGCAGCAGCGGGTCGTTGTAGGCCTGGTCGGTCAGCTGCGTGTACAGCATGACGTTCTCGAAGCCGACGGCGATGTTGGAGCAGAACGCGCGCAGCAACTGGCGGTCGAGCTCGTCGAGCTCGCGCTGCACCTCGACCAGCGCCGCCATGGCGCGGCCGCTGGGCAGGCCGAAGAACAGCACGGTGCAGCCGTCCTCGTGCAGGTTGTGGCCGACGGCCAGACAGCGCGCGAGCAGGTCGCGCACCTTGCCCGCCGGCACCGCGTGCAGCGGGCGGTTGATCAGCGAGCTGTACTGGCCGGCGGCCGCGATGACGCGGGCATCGCCGCTGGCGTCGTTGTGCGCCTGCACGCAGACCAGCCCTTCCGGCAGCGTGCCCAGCAGCGCGCACAGCTGCGTCACCACGCCCTCGGCGAAGCGGTGCAGCCCGTGCTGGCGGCCGAGCTCGGTGCTGGCCTCGACGATCATCTCCAGCCCCTGCCGGTTGGCTTCCAACGCGCGGATCTGGCGGTAGGAGCGGATCGCCGCCGTCAGCACGGTGTACAGCCGCGTACGGGTCAGCTCCGACTTGGTCTTGTAGTCGTTGATGTCGTAGGCCTGGACCGTCTCGATCTCCGGCGCGTAGCCGGGCTGGCCGGTGCGCAGCACGATGCGCACGGCGCGCAGGCGCAGTTCCTCGCGGATGTGGCGCACCAGCTGCAGGCCGGCGTCGTCGGACTCCATCACGACGTCCAGCAGGACGACGGCGATGTCGGGCTCCTGGCGCAACAGCGCGCGCGCCTCGGCCGCGGACTTCGCATGCAGGAAGGCCAGCGGCTGGCCCTCGACCTGCAGGCCCTGCATGGCCAGCTCGGTGGCCTTGTGGACGTCGGTGTCGTCGTCGACGATCAGCACCCGCCAGGGCTTGCGTGGCGGGAGGTCGTCGAGGACGGCGTGCTCGTGGTCGTCCAGGAACTGCAGCAGGTCGTCGTCCTCGACGACGTCGGAGTGCGTGTGCTGGCGATCAGGCATTGAATCAACCTTGAAAGGCCGGCCGCGCGGGGTCCGCGCAACCAAGCGTTACCGCACTGTAGCCCAAGGCCTGGAGCCGGTATGGACAAAGAACGCCCTCGTTTCCCCCGATTCAGTGATAGCTTCCGCACACCGGAGGGGCCGGAGACAGAGGAGAGACGTTCGATGGAATCACGCGATCCGGGGCTGACGGAGCGGCTGCGGCGGATGGCCGAGCGGGCGCTTGAACTGGCCCGCGTACGGCTGGAGCTGCTGGGCGTCGAGCTGCAGGCGGAGCTGCTGCGCCTGTTCGGCGCCTTGACCGCGCTGCTGCTGGCGCTGCTGCTGGGCGTGGCCGCGCTGCTGATGCTGGTCTTCGCCGCGCTGCTGTGGGTGCCCGATGCCTGGCGCGCGCCGCTGGGCGCCGGCCTGGGCGCGGCCTTCATGCTGGGGGCGGTGGGCAGCTGGTATTGGGCGAAGCGCCAGTTGGCGGCGGGGCGGCCGTTCGCGGCCAGCGTGGCGGAGCTGGCGCGCGATCAGCGCGCGCTCGAGCCCGAGACGGAGCCGGGGGCGCGGCCATGATGTGGGGCGATGCGCGCCAGCGGCTGAAGCTGCGGCAGCTCGAGCTGCAACTGCGCAGCGCGGAGCTGCGCCTGGGCCTGCTGCACGAGGCGCGGGNGCGCCCGATGCAATGGGCCGAACGCGGCCATGCGCTCTATCGCCTGGCGGGCAGCCTGCCGCGCCTGTGGCGCACGGTGGCGGCGCTGGCCGCGGCGGGTGGCCTGGCGGGACTGACGCGCGCCTTCCGCCGGCGCGATCCCGATGCGGCGGACAGCCGGCCGGGCCGCATCGCGCGGCTGTGGGCGTGGCTGAGCCTGGGATGGAAGGTGTGGCAGTGGGTGAAGCCCGCGCCGGCGACCGAGGCCGCCGGCAACGCGACACCGGGCGCCCGCCCGACGTCCCCCTCGACGCCCGCTCGCTGAAGCCGCGTCAGCGCGGACCGCGCTTCGCGCCCGGCTTGCCCGCCGGCTTGGCGAAGGGCTTGCCGGCCGGGCGAGCGTCGGCGGCGGCCGGACGCTGCGGCGCGCGGGCCGCGCCGGTCTCGCGCGGCGGCAGGCCGGTGTGCTGCGTGAGCAGCTGGCCGGCGCGCGGCTTGTTCGGCGCGACCTTCTGCCCCGCGTTCGTCGAGTTCTTCCGGCGCGCCGACTCGTAGCCGCCGTCCATGCCCGTGGGCTGGAAGGTCGGGATCAGGTGATGCTTGCCGTTGCCGATCAGGTCGGCGCGGCCCATGTCCTTGAGCGCCTCGCGCAGCAGCGGCCAGTTGCTCGGGTCGTGGTAGCGCAGGAAGGCCTTGTGCAGGCGACGCCGGCGCTCGCCCTTGACGATGTCGACCGGTTCGCTGTCGCGCGTCACCTTCTTCAGCGGGTTCTTGCCCGAGTGGTACATCGCCGTGGCCGTGGCCATCGGGCTCGGGTAGAAGGTCTGCACCTGGTCGGCGCGGAAGCCGTTGCGCTTGAGCCAGAGCGCCAGGTTCATCATGTCCTCGTCGGCCGTGCCCGGATGCGCCGCGATGAAGTAGGGGATCAGGAACTGCTTCTTGCCGGCGGCGGCGCTGGCCTGCTCGAACAGCTGCTTGAAGCGGTCGTAGGTGCCGATGCCCGGCTTCATCATCTTGGACAGCGGGCCGCCCTCGGTGTGCTCGGGCGCGATCTTCAGGTAGCCGCCGACATGGTGCGTCACCAGCTCCTGGATGTACTCGGGCGATTCGATCGCCAGGTCATAGCGCAGGCCGGAGCCGATCAGGATCTTCTTCACCCCGCGCAGCGCCCGCGCGCGGCGGTACAGCTTGATCAGCGGGCCGTGGTCGGTGTGCAGGTTGGGACAGATGCCCGGATAGACGCAGCTGGGCTTGCGGCAGGCGGCCTCGATCTCGGGGCTCTTGCAGCCGATGTGCCACATGTTGGCCGTCGGGCCGCCCAGGTCCGAGATGATCCCGGTGAAGCCCTTGACCTTGTCGCGGATGTCCTCGATCTCGCGAATGATCGAGTCCTCGCTGCGGCTCTGGATCACGCGGCCCTCGTGCTCGGTGATCGAGCAGAAGGTGCAGCCGCCGAAGCAGCCGCGCATGATGTTCACGCTGAAGCGGATCATTTCCCACGCCGGGATCTTGGTGCCGTGGTCGTGGCTGCCGTTCTCGTCGGCATAGACCGGATGCGGGCTGCGCGCGTAGGGCAGGTCGAAGACGTGGTCCATCTCGACCGTCGTCAGCGGGATCGGCGGCGGGTTCAGCCAGACGTCGCGGTCGACGCCGCCCGACGAATGCCGCTGCACCAGCGCGCGGGCGTTGCCCGGGTTGGTCTCCAGGTGCAGCACGCGGTTGGCGTGGGCGTAGAGGACCGGATCGCTCTTGACCTGCTCGTAGGCGGGCAGGCGGATCACGGTGCGGTCGCGCGGCGTCACGAGCGCTCGGCCGTCGCTGCCGTTCTTCGCCAGCGTCTGGCGGACGATCTTGATCGGCTTGATCTCCGGCATGCCGGCCGACGCCGGAGCTGCCGCACCCGCGGAGGCGCCATCCGCGCCCGCGGCCTGCGCCTGCTGCTTGGAGCAATCGGTGCCCTGGTCGGCGGCCGCTTCCTCGGTCGTCATGTAGGGGCTGAGCAGCGCATCGATCTTGCCGGGCGCGTCGACCTCGGTGGAGTCGATCTCGAACCAGCCGTCCAGCGACGCGTCGTCGGGCTTGCGCATGAAGGCGGTGCCGCGCACGTCGGTGATCGATTCGATGGGCTTCTTCTGCGCCAGGCGGTGGGCGATTTCGATGATCGCGCGCTCGGCATTGCCGTAAACGAGCAGATCGGCCTTCGAATCCACCAGGATCGAGCGCCGGACCTTGTCCTGCCAGTAGTCGTAATGCGCGATGCGCCGCAGTGAGGCCTCGATGCCGCCGATGATCACGGGGACGTCCTTGAACGCCTCCTTGCAGCGCTGCGTGTAGACCAGCGTCGCGCGGTCCGGCCGCTTGCCCGCGGCGCCGCCCGGCGTGTAGGCGTCGTCCGAGCGGATCTTCCGGTCGGCCGTGTAGTGGTTGATCATCGAATCCATGTTGCCGGCCGCCACGCCGAAGAACAGGTTGGGCTTGCCCAGGGCCCGGAACGGATCCGCCGAGTTCCAATCCGGCTGCGCGATGATCCCCACCCGGAATCCCTGCGCCTCCAGCGTGCGCCCGATCACCGCCATGCCGAAGCTGGGGTGGTCCACGTAGGCGTCGCCGCTGACGATGATGATGTCGCAGCTGTCCCAGCCCAGTTGCGTCATCTCCTCGCGCGACATCGGCAGGAAGGGTGCGGGGCCGAAGCGCTTGGCCCAGAACGGGCGGTACGCGGTCAGCGCCTTCTGGCCGGTCTTCTTCAGATCGGACAGCGGACGGGTGGGAGGCGGGGCGATGGACACGGCGGCGGCTCGGGCGTGGGCAACCGGCTATTGTCGCCGGACCCTGGGGTTTCCCTGAGGGGACCCTGCACAAATGCAGGGCTTTCCACCGGATTAACGGTTAATCGCGACGATGGACGGCCGTGTCCGCCGACCTTCAGTGGTCGTCGCCGTCGTCGCCGCGGTCGTCTTCCGCCCGATTGGCCGAGCACACCGGCTGGCGCCCCAGCGCGCCGCGCTCGGCGGCGGTCAGCGGGGCGAAGCGGTTCGGCACCGCCACCGTCAACGAGGAGAGGTAATGCTCCAGCCGCGCCTGCCCGACCTCGATCAGGTCGAAGGCCTCCGGATCCAGCATCCAGTGGTGCAGCAGCCCGCCCACCAGCGCCATCAGGCCGATCGCCGCCTGCTGCGAGTCCACCTCCGCCGGCAACTGGCCCAGCGCCTTGGCGCGCTCGAAGGCCTCGCGGTTGTGGCCGGTCCATTCGCGGTGCGCGGCGACCTTGCGCTCGCGCACCGTGGCCATTTCGCCGACGAACTCGACCCGCGTGTTGGCGATCTCGAAGGCCCGGCGTGTGCGAGCGTTGAACGCAGCGCAGTGCATGACGTTCATCAGGCGCAGTCGCAAGTCGTCCAATGGCCGGTCCGGACCGGGCGAGACCGAGGCTTCGAAGTCCTCCTCCAGCGGCATGGTGGCGCGTTCCATCATGGCATTGAAGAGCTGGACCTTGTCCTCGAAGTGCCAGTAGACGGCGCCACGCGTCACGCCGGCGGCCTGCGCGATGTCCTGCAGCGAGGTGCGCGAGACGCCGCGTTCATGGAACAGCTGCTCCGCGGCGTCCAGCAGGCGGGCGCGGGTTTCCTGGGCTTCTTGTTTGGTTCGGCGGGCCATGGGGCGTGATTGTAGAAGCACGTTCCAGAAACATACATGCATGAATGTATGTATATACTGCGCGACTTTGGGTCGAACCGTGATGGCGCCAGGCGTCGTGGCGGGGAGGGCCCGGGCTTGCCGGAAGCGGCCGCCGATCTCCCGCCTGGCGACGTCGCGCCGGGCCGCTCATCCGAAGAACTGATCTGTACTGCGAGAGGAATCCCATCGTGATGTCTACCCCTCTGACAAAAGCAACGCCGGGGTCGGAGCGCCCGAGCCTGAAGGCCGGCGCGCGCATGCTCTACTTGCTGCCGCTGGTGATCTCGATCGCGGCGGTGCTGACCGCCTGCGGCAAGGACGAGGCGGCGGCCGGCAAGGGCGGTCCGGGCGGCGGTGGGATGCCGCCGGCCAATGTCGGCGTGGTCACGGTGGGCCAGCAGGCGGTCGCGCTGCAGACCGAGCTGCCTGGCCGGGTCGAGGCGCTGCGCACCGCGCAGGTCCGGGCGCGCGTCAACGGCGTGGTGCTCAAGCGGCTCTTCACCGAAGGCTCGGAGGTCAAGGCCGGCCAGGCGCTGTTCCTGATCGACCCGGCGCCCTACCAGGCGCAGTTCGACAGCGCCAATGCCAACCTGGCCAAGGCGCAGGCCAACGAGGCACAGGCCGCCGCGCAGGCCGCGCGCAACAAGCCGCTGGCCGACGCGAAGGCGATCAGCCAGCAGGAATACATCACCTCGGTGGCGACCGCCAAGGCCGCCGCCGCCGACGTGGCCGCGGCCAAGGCGGCCGTCGTGCAGGCCAAGCTGAGCCTGGATTACGCCCACGTCTACGCGCCGATCTCGGGCCGCATCGGCCGCGCGCTGGTGACCGAGGGCGCGCTGGTCGGTGCGTCCGACGCGACGCAGCTCGCGCTGATCCAGCAGGTCAGCAGCGTCTACGTCAACTTCACGCAGTCGGCCAACGAGGTGCAGGCCATGCGCCGCGCGCTGGCCGCGGGCCAGCTGCGCAGCGCGGGCGCGAATGCGGCGCAGGTCGAGGTCGTCGGCGACGACGGCACCGTCTACCCGCGTACCGGCAAGCTGCTGTTCACCGACCTGAGCGTCGATCCGACCTCCGGCCAGGTGACGCTGCGCGCCGAGGTGCCCAACCCCGACGGCCTGCTGCTGCCCGGCCAGTACGTGCGGGTGCGCGTCGCGCAGGCGGAACTGCCCTCGGCGGTGCTGCTGCCGCAGCAGGCGGTGACGCGCGGCTCCACCGGCGACACGGTGCTGGTGGTCGGCCCCGACAACAAGCCCGCGCCGCGCAAGGTCAAGATCGGCAACGCGATCGGCAACCAGTGGGTGGTGCTGGACGGCCTCAAGCCCGGGGAGAAGGTCATCGCCGACGGCTTCCAGAAGATGTTCGTGCCGGGGGCGCCGGTGAATCCGGTGCCGTTCAACCCGGCCAGCGCGGCGTCCGGAGCGGCCTCCGGCGCGGCGCCCGCCGCCTCCGGCGCGGCGAGCCGCTGAGCGCCTGACGCTCAGGAAGGATTCAAGACATGGCACGTTTCTTCATTGATCGCCCCATCTTCGCGTGGGTGATCGCCCTGTTCATCCTGGTCTTCGGCGGGGTGGCGATCACCCAGCTGCCGGTGGCGCAGTACCCGACCGTGGCACCGCCCTCGCTGGTGATCTCGGTGGCCTACCCCGGCGCGTCGGCCAAGACGCTGGACGAGGCGGTGGTCTCCGTCATCGAGCAGGAGCTCAACGGCGCGCCCGGCCTGGCCTACATGGAATCGATCAGCCAGGCCAACGGCACCGGCTCGATCACGGTGACCTTCGAATCGGGCACCAACATCGACCTGGCGCAGGTCGAGATCCAGAACCGCCTCTCGCGCGCCACGCCGCGCCTGCCGGCGGCGGTCACCCAGCAGGGCGTGCGCGTGGACAAGTCGCGCTCCAACTTCCTGCTGTTCGTGACCATGGCGTCCCAGGACGGCTCGATGGACCCGATCGCGCTGGGCGACTACGCCGCCCGCAACATCGTCCCCGAGATCCAGCGCATCCCCGGCGTCGGCCAGGCGCAGCTGTTCGGCTCCGAGCGCGCGATGCGCATCTGGCTGGACCCCGCCAAGATGCAGTCCTACAACCTCAGCCCGGCCGAGGTCAGCGCCGCCGTCTCCGCGCAGAACGCGCTGGTGCCGGCCGGCGTGCTGGGCGACCGCCCGAACACGAGCAGCCAGACGATGTCGGCCACCATCGTGGTCAAGGGCCAGCTCGAGGACAAGGCGCAGTTCGAGAAGATCGTCCTGCGCGCCAACACCGACGGCTCCAAGGTGCTGCTCAAGGACGTCGCCCGCATCGAGCTGGGCGGCCAGAGCTACGCCACCTACACCCGCCTGAACGGCCAGCCCTCCACCGGCATCGGCGTGCAGCTCTCGCCCACCGGCAACGCGCTGGGCACCGCCACCGCGATCAAGCAGCGGATGGAGGAGCTGAAGAAGTACTTCCCCGCGGGCGTCGTCTACACCGTCCCGTACGACTCCTCGAAGTTCGTGAAGATCTCGATCTCGCAGGTCGTCGAGACGCTGGTGGAAGCCATCATCCTGGTGTTCCTGGTGATGTACCTGTTCCTGCAGGACTGGCGCTACACGCTGATCCCGACGCTGGTGGTGCCGGTGGCGCTGCTGGGCACCTTCGGCGTGATGCTGGCGCTGGGCTTCTCGATCAACGTGCTGACGCTGTTCGGCATGGTGCTGGCGATCGGCATCCTGGTCGACGACGCGATCGTCGTCGTCGAGAACGTCGAACGCATCATGAGCGAGGAGGGCCTGAGCCCGCGCGAGGCGACCAAGAAGGCGATGGGCCAGATCTCCGGCGCCATCATCGGCATCACCACGGTGCTGATCGCGGTGTTCGTGCCGATGGCGTTCTTCGCCGGCTCGGTGGGCAACATCTATCGCCAGTTCTCGCTGGCGATGGTGGCCTCGATGGCGCTGTCGGCGCTGATGGCGCTGTCGCTGACGCCGGCGCTGTGCGCAACGCTGCTCAAGCCGGTCGAGGCGGGTCATCACCACGAGAAGCGCGGCTTCTTCGGCTGGTTCAACCGTGGCTTCTCGCGCACCGCCAAGGGCTACGAAGGCTGGGTGGCCAGGCTGCTCAAGCGCAGCGGCACGATGATGGTGGCCTTCGCCGCGGTCGTCGCGGTGGTGGGCTGGCTGTACATCCGCATGCCCACCTCCTTCCTGCCGAACGAGGACCAGGGCTACCTGATCGTCAACGTGCAGCTGCCGCCGGGCGCGACCTCCAACCGGACCGAGGCCGCCGTCGCCGCCGTCGAGAACTTCCTGCACAAGCAGCCGGAAGTGGCCGACACCATCGGCGTGATCGGCTTCTCCTTCTCCGGCCAGGGCCAGAACGCCGCGCTGGTGTTCGTGCCGCTCAAGCCGTGGGAGGAGCGCAAGGGCAAGGACCACAGCGCGCAGGCGCTGGCCGGCCGCGTGATGGGCGCGATGATGGTGGGCGTGCGCGACGCGTTCATCTTCCCGCTCTCGCCGCCCCCGATCCCGGAACTGGGCACCGCCACCGGCTTCGCGCTGCGCCTGCAGGACCGCGGCGGCCTCGGCCACGAGGCCCTGCTCAATGCGCGCAACCAGCTGATGGGCATGGCGCAGAAGAGCAAGATCATCACCGGCATGCGGCCCGACGGCCTGGAGGACGCGCCGCAGCTGCAGGTCGACATCGACCGCGACAAGGCGCAGGCGCTGGGCGTCGGTTACGACACGATCGCGCGCACGCTGGGCATCCAGCTGGGCTCGACCTATGTCAACGACTTCCCCAGCACCGGCCGCATGCAGCGCGTGGTGGTGCAGGCCGACGCGCCCAAGCGCATGACGCCGGAGGACGTGCTGGCCATCAACGTGACCAACGCGCAGGGCGCCAACGTGCCGCTGTCGGCCTTCGCCTCCAGCCGCTGGATCACCGGCCAGATGCAGGCCACCCGCTACAACGGCTATCCGGCGATGCGCCTGGCCGGCGACGCGGCGGCCGGCGCCTCGACGGGCCAGGCGATGAAGGAACTCGAGTCGATGATCCGCCAGCTCCCGCCGGGCATCGGCTACGAGTGGACCGGCCTGTCGCGCGAGGAGCAGCTCTCCGGCTCGCAGGCCGGCATCCTGCTGGCGTTCTCGCTGCTGGCGGTGTTCCTGTGCCTGGCCGCGCTCTACGAGAGCTGGTCCATCCCGCTGTCGGTGATGCTGGTGGTGCCGCTGGGCCTGCTGGGCGCGCTGCTCGGCGCGACGCTGCGCGGCATGCCCAACGACGTGTACTTCAAGGTCGGCCTGATCACCATCATCGGCCTGTCGGCGAAGAACGCGATCCTGATCATCGAGTTCGCCAAGGACCTGCAGGCGCAGGGCAAGGGGCTGGTGGAGTCGGTGCTGGAGGCGGCGCACCTGCGCTTCCGCCCGATCATCATGACCTCGATGGCCTTCATCCTGGGCGTGACGCCGCTGTTCTTCGCCTCGGGCGCGGGCTCGGCGAGCCAGCGGGCGATCGGCACCGGCGTGCTGTCGGGCATGGTGACCGCGACGGTGCTGGCGGTGGTGTTCGTGCCGGTGTTCTTCCTGGTGGTGCGCCGCTTCTTCAAGGGCAGCGAGCGCCAGCAGAAGCTGTACGCGCATGAGCTCGACGGTCCCGACGCGACCCGGGCCGCCCACGCCGCGAAGAACGCGGACGGAGTCTGACGATGATGAAAAGAAAACTCTCAGTGATGGCCGCGGCCGCCGCCACGGTGGCGCTGCTGGCGGGCTGCGTGAACCTGGCGCCCGAGCACCAGCGCCCCGAGGCACCGGTGGCGCCGCAATGGCCGCAGGGCCCGGGCGCCGAGGCGGCCGACGCCAAGGCCGCCACCGAGCTGCAATGGCAGCAGTTCTTCCGCGACGAGCGGCTCAAGCAGCTGATCGACCTCGCGCTGAAGAACAACCGCGACCTGCGCGTGGCGCTGCTGAATGTCGACGTGGCCCGGGCGCAGGCCAACGTCACCGCGGCCAACCGCTGGCCGACGGTCAATCTCGGACTGTCGGCGCAGCGCGGTCCGCAGACCACGTCCAGCGGCGACAGCCAGATCGTCAGCGTCTACCAGGCGGGGCTGCAGGTCACCTCCTACGAGCTCGACCTGTTCAGCCGCGTCAAGAACCAGAGCGCCGCGGCCTTCGCCCAGTACCTGGCGACGGACGAGGCGGCGCGCTCGGCGCGGATCAGCCTGGTGGCGGGCGTGGCCCAGGCTTACCTGGCGGTGCAGGCCGACGAGGAACTGCTGGCGCTCACGCGCCAGACGCTGGCCACGCGCGAGGACAGCCTCAAGCTGATGCAGCTGAAGTTCGACAACGGCGCCGCGTCCAACCTGGACCTGAGCACCGCCAAGTCGTCCTATGAATCGGCGCGGGCCACCCTGGCCCAGGCCGAGCGCACGCGCCAGCAGGACCTGAACGCGCTGACGCTGCTGGTGGGGCAGACCCTGCCGGACGCGCTGCCGCAAGCGCGCCCGCTGAGCGACCAGACCATGGGCGCGCTGCTGGCGGGCGTGCCCTCGCAGGTGCTGGTGGGCCGGCCCGACGTGCGCCAGGCCGAGCAGCAGCTGGTGGCGGCCGAGGCCAACATCGGCGTCGCCCGCGCGGCCTACTTCCCGAGCATCACGCTGACCAGCAGCGTGGGCACGGCCAGCAGCGCGCTGAAGGACCTGTTCAGCCAGAGCGCGTGGAGCATCGCGGGCTCGGCGCTGATGCCGATCTTCGACGCGGGACGGGTGAAGAACAACGTCGCGGCGGCCAGGGCCAATCGCGAGGTCGCGGTCGCCCAGTACGAGAAGACCGTGCAGACGGCCTTCAAGGAAGTGGCGGACGCGCTGGCGGGCCGCGCGACGCTGGACGAGCAGCTCCGTGCCCAGGATGCGCAGGCCGCGGCGGAGGCGACACGCCTCGAGCTGGTGGACCTGAGCTACCGCAACGGCGCGGCGTCCAGCCTGGACCTGCTGGACGCGCAGCGCGCCAGCTTCGCGGCGCAGCAGGCGGCGCTGCAGGTGCGCCTGGCGCAGCTGCAGAACCAGGTGCAGCTCTACAAGGTGCTGGGCGGCGGCCTGGACCCCGCGCGCCAGCCGTCCTGAGGCCGGCGGCGGCCCCGCCCGCGCTCCGGCGCCGGACCGCATCGCGGCCGGCGCCGTTTTTCATCCGGCGCTCATTGCCCCAGCGTGTCGGTGCGGCGCCAGCTCGAGCCGCTGCCGCGACCCTGGGCCTGCGGGCGGCCGAGTTGCATGATCTCGATGGCGTGGCAGGCCGCTTCGGTGGCGTAGCTGAGGGCTTCGTTCTCCGTCGCCCAGACGGCGTCGAGCGAGGGGTGGACGACGTCCTCGGCGCCGGTCGCCGGGCCGGCTCCGAGCGCGGCCCCGCCGGACGCCGCTGCCTCGCGCGCCGGAGCGGCGTCCATCGCCGCGCGCCGTGCCGGCGGTGCTTCCAGCTCCTCACCGAACGCGTCGTTGGCGGCCGGTCCGCCGCCGAGGAATTCATGATCGGTCGCGTCATGGCGCCGTCGCCCGGTATCCAGCAGCTGGTAGCGGCCAAGGTAGGCGCCGCCGGGCGTGGGCGTCGATTCGACCCGGTACGAGACGCCGCGGTACTGTCCGTCGCGTTGCATGGGGGTTCTCCCTGTGCCTTCGATGAAGCGTTCGCGGCAATTCACACGCCCGGCGCGCATGCGGACCCCTACGCCCCCTCGGCGCGCAGGCCCGGCGGGCACGCTCGGCGCACATGCCCGGCGCACATGCTGGCGCGTAGCCCGCCGCGCCGGGCCGGCGATGTCGTCGGGCGCATCCGGCGGACGGCGCCAACGCCATGACGGACGGCGTCCGGTGACGCGGCGCAGTTGTGACAACATCGGCGGCTTCAGTCCCGACTTTCGATGCCGATCTTGGATGCCCTGCTCGCCCGCCTGACCTCGACCGTGCCGGTCGCCCGGAACCTGGACCAGCTCACCCGCCCGCTGCTGGAGATGCTGGGGTCGATCACCGGGCTCGAATCGACCTACCTGACGACCATCGACCTGCGCGCCGGCGAGCAGCACGTGCTGATCGCGCGCAACACCGGCGCGATGACCGTCCCCGAGGGGCTGACGGTGGCCTGGTCCGACACCCTGTGCAAGCGCGCGCTGGACGCCGGCCGCATGGCCACCAGCGACGTGGCGGACTGCTGGGGCGACTCCGACGCGGCGCGCCAGCTGGGCATCCAGACCTATGTCAGCGCGCCGGTGCGCGACGACGGCGGCGAGCTGATGGGCACGCTGTGCGCGGCCAGCGCGCAGCGCCGGCCGATCGCGCCGGAGGCGGAGTCGCTGCTGCGGCTGTTCTCCTCGCTGGTGGGGCAATTCCTGCAGCGCGAGCGGCTGGTGGCGGACCTGCGCGCCGCCAACGAGCAGCTGGCGACCTATGCGCTGACCGACGCGCTGACCGGCCTGCCGAACCGCCGCGCGCTGTTCGACGAGCTGCAGCGCCAGCTGCAGCGGGCCGCGCGCGACGGCACCTGCGTGCTGCTGGGCTGCATCGACCTGGACGGCTTCAAGACCGTCAACGACCAGCTCGGCCATCACCGCGGCGACCTGTTCCTGCGCGAGATGGCCCAGCGCCTGTCGCTGGAGCTGCGCGGCTCGGACATGCTGGCGCGGGTCGGTGGCGACGAGTTCGTGGTGGTCGGGCCCGGCGTGGCGCTGGGCGGGGCCTCGTCCGCGCAGGCGCCGCTGCTCGATCGCGGCGAGCCGGCCCAGGCGGCGCGCACGCTGGAGCAGCGCGCGTCGCTCGCCAGCGTCGGGCACTTCGACCTGGAAGGCCATGCGCTGCAGTACGCCGGCGCGAGCGTCGGCGTCGTCGCGCTGGACCCGACCGGGCTCAGCGTCGAGCAGGCCCTGCACCTGGCCGACGAGCGCATGTACGACGTGAAGCGCGCCCGCCGCCGCAGCGTGATCGTGCCCGCGGTCATCGCGCAGGCAGCGGACTGATCCGCCGCTGCGACCTGGCCTCGTGATGACTTGAGCTCGCGGCCCGCTCAGCGTGGCTTTGCGATCAGCAGCTTCTCGACGAGCAGGTCGACGTCCACCGGCTTGGCGAGATGGTCGTCGAAGCCGGCCGCGATCGCGGCATCGCGGTCCTGGAGCGTGGCCAGGCCGGTCAGCGCGACCGCATAGAGCGGCGGGCCGCCGGCCGCGTCGCGTTCGCGCTCATGCGCCCGCAGCCGACGGATCAGCGAATAACCGTCCGCCCCCGGCATGGCCACGTCGCTGACCAGCGCATGGGGCGCGGCGTCCGGCGCCGCGGCCGAGACCGCGGCCCAGGCCTCGTCGACCGACCCGGCCGCGCGCACCTGGGCGCCAGCCAGTTCGATCAGGTGCCGCAGCGCGTCCAGCGCATGCGGGTCGTCGTCGACCAGCAGCACGCGCAGGCCGCGCAGGTCGGCGGTGACGCCTTCGCGCGGCGGCGTGTCGGGTGTGTCCGAGACCAGTTCCGCCGCCGGGAAACGCACCGTCAGCCGCGTGCCGCGGCCTTCGCCCTCGCTGTGCGCGGTCACCGTGCCGCCGTGCGCCAGCACCAGGTGGCGCACGATGGACAGCCCCAGGCCCAGCCCGCCGTACTCGCGGGTGCGGGTGATGTCGGCCTGGGTGAAGCGGTCGAACAGTCGCGGCAGCAGCTCGACGGCGACGCCGATGCCGGTGTCCACGACCGCCAGCTCGACCGTGGGGCCGATGCGGCTGAGCGTCACGCCGATGCGGCCGCCGCGCGGCGTGAACTTCAGCGCGTTGCCGACCAGGTTGGAGACGATCTGCTGCATCCGGCGCTGGTCGCCCTGGATGCGGTGCGGCTGCTGCAGGCCGGTTCCGCTCAGCGTCAGGCCGCGCGCCTCGGCGGTGGGCTGCAGGCCGTCGACGACCGCGCGCACGCAGGCCGACAGGTCCAGCGGCCGCATCTCCAGCGTCAGGTGGCCCGAGGCGATGCGGGACACGTCCAGCAGGTCGTCGATCAATTGCGCCTGCGCCTGGCAGTGCTTGAGGATGGTGCTGATCGCGCGGGTGGCGGTGGCCTCGGCCAGCACGCCGCGCTCCTGCGACTGCTTCAGCACCGAGGCCCAGCCGGCGATCACGTTGAGCGGCGCCCGCAGCTCGTGCGACACCATGCCCAGGAAGTCGTCCTTGGCGGTGTTGGCGCGCTCCGCGTCGTCGCGGGCATGCTGGGCCGAGCCCAGCGCGCACTTGAGCTCGTGGATGTCCTGGAAGGCGATGACCGCGCCGTCGATGCGCTCATCCGCGGTGCGGTAGGCCCGCACGTTGATCAGCCACCAGCGGCCCTCGTTGTCCTGATGCTCGTGCTCCACCGGCGCCAGGCCCTGCACGGCGGCCTGCACCAGCTGCTCCAGCTGGCCGACCGCGAAGCGCGAAGTCACCAGCGCGACCGGCTGGCCGATCGCCTGGCCGATGGCCGCGGGCTCGAAGCCGAAGAGCTGCGCCACCTGCGGCGACGCGTGGCGCAGGCGCAACTGGCGGTCCAGCAGCACCACCGGCAGCGGGATGCCCTCGACCAGGTTGCTGAGGTCGTCGTTGACCTGGTCCAGCTCGTCGTTGCGCGACTTGAGCTCCTCGTTCAGCGAGATCAGCTCCTGGTTGGCCGACTCGAGTTCCTGCTTCGCGCTCTGCAGTTCCTCGTTGGCGCTCTGCAGCTCCTCGTTGGTGCTGAGCATCTCCTCGTTGGCGGTGCGCAGCTCCTCGTTGGCCGACTCGAACTCGATGACCAGCGTGCGCAGCTGGGCCTGCGTGGCCTCCAGTTCATCGGACAGCGTCGTGACGGTGCGCTCGAGCTCGTCGACGCGCGCCCGCGCGCCGCCCGGCGAGAACGGCGGCGCCGACAGCGCCGAGGCCACGCCGGCGACCGGCTCGTCCGGCTCGGGCGCCAGCGTGACGAGGAAGTGCTGCAGTGCCTCGCCCGTCTCCAGCGGTAGCACCTCCAGCGCATAACGGCGGTCGCGGAAGGCCACCCGCTCGCGTCGCACCGGTTGCGCGGTGCGCTTGGCCTCGATCAGTGCCGTGCGCACCGGGACGTTGAGCTCGGCGTCGAGCAGCCGGGGCAGCGCCAGCGTCGCCTCGCCGCTGGCCGGCGCGATGAAGGCGGCCACGTCGCCGCGGAACTGCACGACGTCGCCGCTCTCGTTCACGACGAAGCCGGGCGGGGCGTAGCGCGCCAGCGCCACGCGGTCGGCCGCCCCGCTGACCAGGTCCGGCGGCGGCGCCTGCGGCACGCGCGGCGCATCGCTGTCGCTGACCCAGGGGCGCAGCGCGTCGATCGGGAACAGCGGCCGCTGGCGGCGCGAGTTCGGCAGCTTGCGGTACAGGTGCGGCGCGCCCGCATGCTCGAAGCCATCGGCGACCGAGGCCGCCTCGGCCCGGCCCAGCAGCATGAAGCCGTCGTTGCGGCAGGCGTAGTGCAGCACCTCGAAGACATGCTGCTGCGCTTCCTTGCGCAGGTAGATCAGCATGTTGCGGCAGCTGATCAGGCCCATGCCGGAGAAGGGCGCATGCGCCAGCAGGTTGTGCCGCGCGAAGACGCACATCTCGCGCAGGTCCTTGGCCACCAGGTAGCCGCCGGCGCTGGGGAGGAAGGCCGCGTCGCGGAAGGCCTGCGGCACGTTCTCCAGCGCCGCCGCGCCGTAGCGGCCGGCGCGGGCCGTCTCGATCGAGGCCTCGTTGATGTCGGTGCCGAAGATCTGCACGCGGCGCGCGATGCCCTCGGCGTTCATCGCCTCCTTCAGCAGCATCGCGATGGTGTAGACCTCTTCGCCGGTCGAGCAGGCGGGCACCCAGATGCGGATCGGGTCATGCCGCAGCGCCAGCAGCTTGGGCAGCACGACCTGGCGCAGCACGTTGACGAACTCGGCATCGCGGAAGAAGGCCGTCACGCCGATCAGCACGTCGTCGCGCAGCGCGGCGGCCTCGTAGGGGTCGCTGCGCAGCAGCTGCAGGTAGGCGGCGACGTCGCGGTCCTTCTGCAGCAGCACGCGGCGCAGGAAGCGCCGGCGCAGGTTGACGTCCTTCACGTAGCCCAGGTTGACGCCGGCCTTCTGCTGCACGATCGACAGCGCCGTCTCCAGCGCATCGGCGTCCTGCGTGCCGGAGGCGGAGCCGGGGAGCCCGCCTTCCTGGTGCGGCTGCCCGAAGCGCCGCACCAGCGCGGCGGCGATGTCCGTCGGCGGCAGCACCTCGTCGACGAGGCCGGTGTTGATCGCCGCGACCGGCATGCCGTCATGGGCCGCGGTGCCCGGCGCCTGCGCGATCGCGAAGCCGCCGGAGGCCTTCAGGTCGACGATGCCGGCCGCGCCGTCCTGGCCCGTGCCGGACAGGATGACCACCGCGCCGTCCAGGTCCGGATCCTGCGCCAGCGTGGCGAGGAAGCCGTCGATCGGCAGGTGCAGCCCCGGCTGCCGGCGGGTGAGGCGGAAGTGGCCGTCCAGCGCCATCACGCCCGCGTTCTCGGGCAGCACGTAGACGCGGCCGTGCTCGACCTTGGCCAGGTGCTCGAGCCGCTCCACCGGCAGGGTGGTGCGCTCCTGCAGGACCTCGGCGAGATGGGATTCCTCGTTGGGATCGAGGTGCGTGATGACCAGCACCGCGAAGCCCGGTTCGTGCGGTAGCGCACCGAGGATGGCGCCGAGCGCGTCGATGCTGCCTGCCGAGCCGCCCAGCACCACCACCCGCAAGGGACGCCGCTCCTCTGTATCCACCCGAGACCCCGTTGTCTTGAAAGGTGCGGCGGAGTCTACCCCTCGCGCCCCGCGCCCGTGGGCGCTCAGCGCAGATAGGACTTCAGCAGCGCCGCGACCGCGTCGGTCTCGGCCGCGCGCCGCTCGGCGCACAGGCCCGGCGCGCCGAGGTGCTCGCGCACATGGCCTTCCAGCACCTCGGCCATCAGCCCGTTGACCGCGCCGCGGATGGCGGCGATCTGCTGCAGCACGGCCATGCAGTCCGCGTCCTGGTCGACGGCGCGCTCCAGCGCCGCCGCCTGCCCCTGGATGCGGCGGATCCGGGTGAGCAGCTTCTTCCGGCCGGAGGTCGTGTGTGCCATGGCGCGGCATTCTAGCGACGCCGCGCGGTCGGCTCCTATACTGGGGGGGAGTATGACAACGCCGGCCGGGACCGGCTTTTCCCATGCCTTCCACGACCTCCATCGCCGCCTGGCAGCACACGCATGTCTTTGACGAGGGCAACCCGCTCGCCGCCCGCAACACGCGCTGGGCCGTGCTGCTCACCGTCGCGATGATGGTGGCGGAGATCGCCGGCGGTTATCTCTTCAACTCGATGGCGCTGCTGGCCGACGGCTGGCACATGAGCTCGCACGCGGTGGCGCTGGGCGTTTCGGTGCTGGCCTATGGCGCGGCGCGGCGCTGGGCGAAGGACGGCCGCTTCGCGTTCGGGACCTGGAAGATCGAGGTGCTGGGCGGCTACAGCAGCGCGCTGCTGCTGATCGGCGTCGCGGGGCTGATGCTGTGGCAGTCGATCGAGCGGCTGCTCGCCCCGACGCCGATCCATTACGACGAGGCCATCGCGGTGGCGGCGCTCGGGTTGCTCGTGAACCTCGCCTGCGCCTGGCTGCTGCGCGGCGAGCACCATCATCACGGCCACGGCCACGGCCACGGCCACGGCCACGGCCACGGCCACGCGGCGTCCCACGATCACGGTCATGACGACCTGAACCTCCGCGCCGCCTATCTGCATGTGCTGGCCGACGCGGCGACCTCGGTGCTGGCCATCGTGGCCCTGCTGGGCGGGCGGTTCTGGGGTGCCGATTGGCTGGATCCGGCGATGGGCATCGCCGGCGCGGCGCTGGTGGCGGTCTGGGCGCGCGGGCTGCTGCGCGACACCGGCCGCGTGCTGCTGGACGCCGAGATGGACGCGCCGGTCGTCGACGAGGTCCGCGAGGTGATCGCCGCCGCCCCCTGGCCGGCGGCGATCACCGACCTGCATGTGTGGCGCGTGGGCCGGGCCCAGTACGCCTGCATCGTGTCGCTGGTCACCGACCATCCCGAGGCGCGGCCGGACGAGGTCCGCCGCCTGCTGTCGGTGCATGAGGAACTTGTTCACGTGACCGTCGAGATCAACCGGCCCGTGAGCCCGACTGTCTGATCCGCGCCGCGGCGCCGGGTCGACCGGCACCGGCACGCCGCCACAATCGCGGCCCATGAAAACCAACTACCTCCTCGCCGCCATCCTGGTCAGCAGCCTGATCGGCGCCTTCGTGGCCAATCGCTCGGTGAAGACCGCCTGCGCCGTCGTGTCCGGCGGCATCGCGCTGTATGCACTGCTGCGGCAGGTGATCTGAGCCACCGGGATGATCAGATCGATCACCTCGAAATGATCGATCTGATCCTGCGCCGGCCTGCCGTCGCGCGTGTCGCATCCCCCGCGACCGCTTGACCGTCCCCCACCGCCTTTCGTCCCGCTCCTGGCCGCATCCCTCCATGTCCACCCTATGGTGGGATGGCACTTGCGCCGGCCCCCGCCGATAGTGGGGGTTCGACAGGAGAGGACCATGCGACAACGATTCGCGCCCCCGACCGGCGACGCCGGTCACCCCCTCGGTTCGGTCATGCAGCACATCCTGCGCCAGACCGAACTGCTGCTGCAGCGGCGCATCCCGTTCAGCCCGTCCGGCTGGCCCATCGAGGACACGCCCGCGCTGGAAGGCCTGGAGGTCAGCGAGTCCAGCTGGGACGAGTGGACCGAGGCGCTCGAGCTCCAGCGTCGCCCCTGACTGCCTTCCGCGTTCCCTTCCCCCCTTCATGGCCGGCCCGCACGCGCCTCGCGCGCCGAGGGCGTTGATCGCCCGCACGACGCCGCTTCCGCGCGAACTTGAGCGGAGGGAACGGGGTCGACGCCGCCCAGTTCCCGGCCTCGGTGACGCAGTTCACCGAGCTCGCGGCGACCGCTGAGTTCCTCGCGCTCATCCGCGCATGCCGCCCGACGGCCGCGGCGAAGAATCCGTTCACCCCAACGAACGAGAGCGCTTCGCCATGCACGTCAAGTCCTCCGCTTCTCCGTCGCCGGCCGTCCGGGCCGGCGCGCCGGCGCCTTCGGGACCGGCCAAGGGCGCCAAGTCCGGCGCAGCCGATTTCGCCAAGGCGCTGAACGAGGCCAAGGCGGCCGCCCCCGGTCCGGCCACGACCGCGCCCCTCGCATCGCCTTTCGCGTCGCCCGTCGCGAACGCGGCCAACGCCGCAGCCACCACCGCGGCGCCCACTCCTTCAATGGCTGCTTCGCCGACGCCCGCCTCGCCGGTGCCGAGCACCTTGTCGCTGGACACGGCCGCGCTGGCCGCGCGGCCTTGAACCCCGCCGGGAGTCCGCCTTGAGCAGCGTGCCCTTCCTGTCCGGCCTGGCCAGCCTCGCCACCTCGTCCGACGGTTTCTCCGCCGAGGCCAGCCGCGCCACACCGTCCGGCGCGTCGTCGGGCCCGTCCCGCGGCGGTCCGGGCCTGACGCTGGGACCGGTGCTCGGCGTCACCGCCACCATCAGCGCCCAGGGCCTGCAGGCGCTGGCCGACCACACGCTGGACGCGGTCGAGACCGCCGCCGACACGGTGACCGACACCGTCGGCGATGTCGCCGGCAGCGTGGGCCAGGTGCTGGGCAACGTCGTTGCTTACGGCGTGATGGCCGCGCTGGGCGGCGGCGCCGTGCTCGACGAGCTGGTGTGAGGCCCGCCGCCATGCGCCCGTCCTTCGTCCGGCCGCTCGCCGCCGTCGTCATGGTCCACGCCGCGGCGATGGCGCTCGGTGGCTGTGCGGTGCTGAGCCCGGTCCCCGCCTGGGAACTGGTGAAGGGCGCCAGCGCGGCCACCTCGACCGCGCTGGCGACTGCCGCGCCGGCCCGGGCGAGCAACACCGTGCATCACGGCGATGCGCCGGTGCGCGCGGTGTGCATCGAATTCAACCGCAATGCGCCGCTCGAGGACCTGGTCCCGGCGCTGCAGGTGGAGCTCAAGGGCCAGGGCGTCGACAGCCGCGTCTACGAGCCCGGCACCGGCCTGCAGCAGTGCGGCGTGTGGCTGCGCTACGTCGCCACCATCGAATGGGGCGTGCCGCCGATGGCCAGCGGCTACCGCGCCAACCTGAGCGCCGCGTCGCTGAGCCTGCATCGGTCGGACGGCACGCTGCTGTCCACCAGCAGCTACGTCGCGGACGAGAACTTCGGCCTGGCCCGATGGGCCGGGACACGCAACAAGATCGCGCCGGTCGTGAAGGCGCTGGTCACCGGCTTCCAGAGCTGAGGGAGAGGGATGTGATCTCGAGCAAGCAATCTCGCCACCGCATGCGCGCGGCCCGCCGCGCCGCCGCGCTGGCGACCGCCGCCGGCGCGCTCGCGGCGCTGGGCGGCTGCGCCGGTGCGCCGCCCACGGTGCCCGGGCCGATGCTGGTCGCGCCGCCGCAGGCGCCGATGTACATCGAGCGGCCCAGCAACGGCGCGATCTACCAGCCCGGCATGTCGCCCACCTCGCTGTTCTCGGGCGAGAAGCGGCCCAGCGCGATCGGCGACACGCTGAAGGTCGACATCCAGGAGACGCTCAAGGCCACGCAGAAGCAGACCACCGACACCAGCCGCGACAACCGGCTCGCGGTGCGCGGGCCGGGCGGCCAGAGCAAGGTCGGCGCGGTGGAGCGGCTGCTCAACATCGACGCGACCGCCTCGGGCAGCGATGCCTTCAAGGGCTCGGGCACGACGGAGACCGACAACAGCTTCGTCACGCAGGTGGCGGTGAGCGTGATCAACGTGCTGCCCAACGGCAACCTGCTGGTGGCGGGCGAGCGCAACGTGGGCCTGAACAAGGGCGTCAACACGCTGCGCTTCTCCGGCATCGTCAATCCGCGCGACATCCGCCCCGGCAACGTGGTGGCTTCGCGCGACGTGGTGAACGCCAGCCTGGAGAGCGTCGCGCAGGGCGATGTGTCCGAGGCCTCGTCGCGCAGTTGGCTGCAGCGCGTCCTGGCGCGGAGCCTGTCCATCTGGTGACCGGCGCGCGGTCAACCGGCAAACCGGGCCGACCTCACCGGCCTTATCGACCGATCGGCGGGGACGGTCCGCTTCTATAACCCACGGTTCGCCGTCAGGCCTTCGCAGACCTTCCGCATGCAGCGCGGAGGGCGGAGCCTGGCCCGGTGGATCCCATCCAGCATGAGCATGAACACGAAGGCGACGCAGGTGCCGCACAACGGCGAGACGGACAACCCCGACGACTGGCTGGCCGACGGCCAGGTGCGGACCTATCGACGCGGCCAGAAGATCATCGAGGCCGGCAGCCCGCTGGCCGAATGGATCGCGATCAGCGGCGGTGCCGCCTTCCTCGCGGCCAAGGTCGCCGCCGACACCCGCGTGGCGGTGGCGGCGCTGTGGCTGGGCGACGTCATCGGGGCGGATTCGCCACTGGGCCAGCTGGCGGCGCGCTACGACGTGACGGCGCTGGTCGACGTCACCACCATCCACATCCCGCTGCCGCGGATGAAGGACACCCATGCCCCGCAACGCGACGCGGCCACGGGCGAGCTGTATGCGGCGACCGCGTCGCGGCTGCAGGACCAGATCACGATGCGACTGGCCGGCAACGGCTTCCAGCGCCTGATCAGCGTGCTGGCCACGCTGGCGGCGGCGCTCAGCAGCTCGCAGCGCGGCGGCGCGGCCAGCAACAGCCTGGCGCTGCCGGTGTCGCAGGCCTGCATCGGGCAGCTGTCGGGCCTGTCGCGCCGGCAGACCTGGATCTACCTCGGTCAGCTCGCCGAACGCGGCTGGAGCCGGACCTCGCGCACGAAGGTGACGCTCGAGGGCCTGAACGCCTGGCTCAGTCTGATGAACGAGGTGGAATCGCGCGGGCTGGACTGCATCGGCACCGTCGACCAGTGCGACATGACGCTGTCGCGCCTGGCCAGCGCGCGCACGGCGCTGAAGTAGCGCGGCGGGCGGCCGGCGGGAGGGACGCTCGGCGGCCGCCGGCTCAGGCCGCGCCGAAGCGGATCTCCGCCGCCGGCTTCGCGCTCATCGCGGGACCGAAGCTGTTGAGGTGGCGCAGGATCAGCGTGTGGTGCTGGATGATCTGCGGCGCGGTCAGCGCGCCATTGGCGATCGTCGTGTGGCCGTCCTCGACCAGCGTGACGTCGTAGCCCGCGCTGAGCGCGCGTCGCGTCGAGGTGTCGACGCAGAAGTCGCTCTGCGCGCCGCACACGACCAGGTGTGTCACGCCCAGGCCCTTCAAAACCGCGTCCAGCTCGGTCCGGTGGAACGAGTCGGGCGAGGTCTTGCGCACCCGGGGATCCTGCGGCCGCGCCTGCAGCCGGTCGTCGAGCTGCCAGCCCTCGCTGCCATGGCGCAGCGGTTCCCAGCCGTCCTCCTCATGCTGCACGAAGACGATCGGCGTGCCGGTTTCGCGCGCCTGCGCGATCAGGTCGTTGATTCGGCCGATCACCGCGTCCACGTCGTGGCAGGCGTACTCGCCCACGCACAGTGCGCGTTGCAGGTCGATGATGAGCAGGGCAGTGGTCATGACGGTCGCCAGGCAGGGGAGAAAGCGGCGAGCATACGCCGCTCCCGCCGCCCGTCCCGCCCCCGGCATAGCCCGGACGCTTCAGAACTTGTAGGTCAGCACCACCCGCAGCGCGCGGTTGTCGCCGCGGGCGGTATTGGGCTTGTCGAGGTTGAGGTTGTCGCCGCCCAGGCGATTCGTCGGCTGGCCCGCGGGCGGGGCGATGCCGACCCAGTCGTCGAAGCCGGCGTAGTTGTCGGCGCCGAAGACGTTCAGCACATCGAGCCGCAGCGCCACCTGGTGCAGGCCGTACTTGAAGGCCTTGCCGAGGCTGATGTCGACCTGGCGGTAGCTCGGCGCATCGCCGCGCATCAGGACGCACTGGTCCGTGCCACCGAGGCAGTTGGTCAGCCGCCGCGGGAAGCCGCTCGCGTAAGTGCCCTTGGCCGAGAAGCTCAGGCCCCAGGGCAGCAGCTTGTCCGTCATGAACGCGCCGACCAGCCGATGCCTGTCGACCAGCGTGCTGGGATTCCAGCCGCGCCCCGCGCGTCCGTAGGTCCAGTCGAAGGTGTCGTTGCTCCACTGCAGGTTGGTGGTCCTGGCATCGCTGTAGGTGTAGGCCAGCGTCGCCGTCCAGCCCGAGGCCGCGCTGTAGGGCCGGTCCACCTTCACGAAGACCGAGTCGGTGCGCGTGCGGCCGATCGAGTCGCCCAGCACCAGTTGCCCGAAGCCATCGGGGCCGCCCCACAGCGGATCGAGCGCCGACTGCTGCGCGAAGCCGCCGTTGGCGTCGCGGTTGCCGCTGAACCAGACGAACTGGTGCTTCGCCTCGATGCGGCTCAGCGCGATCTCGCCGTTCCAGGTCGGCGACAGCGCCTGCCGCAACCCGATGCTGAACTGGTCCGCGTAGGGCATCTTCAGGTCGTTGCGGATCAACCAGATCTCGCCGCCCGGGGCCTGGTTCTTCTGCAGTTCGTCGAGCGCGTGGTTGGCCATCGTGCGGTCGTAGCTGCGCCCGTAGCCGCCGAAGACCACCGTGTTGCGGTCGTTGAAGACGTCGTAGGAGAAACCCAGCCGCGGCGCGATCGCCTGCTTGAAGGCCTTGCGGGAGTTGCCGCTGCTGATGTAGCGCGACACGTCGATGCCGCCCTTGGCCAGCGACTGCGCGTAGGTCTGCCCCGCCGGTGGCGCGATGCCGAAGCGCGGCACGTCCGCCGCCAGCAGCGCCGCGACGCGGTCGGCGGGCGTCGCATAGGCGTTGTTCAGCATGTTGTCCTCGTAGTCCCAGCGGACGCCGAGGTTGAGCTCGAGCTGGCGCGTCACGCTCCAGTCGTCCTGCAGGTAGAGGCCCCACTGCCGGTTGTTGAAGCGGGCCTGCGCTGGCGCGGTGGCGCGGCGGATGTTGCACTCGTCGCTGCTGCTGCCGTTGTTGGAAACGTTGGTGCCGGTGCAGTTGGTGCCGTCCCAATAGGGCAGGCCGGTGGCCGTGTCGATCAGCACGTCGACCGCGTCGACCGAATTCGCCGTGCCGCTGAGGTCGTAGCGCATCGCCTTGAGCTTCACGCCGCCCTTGATCACGTGACCGTCGAAGCCGGTGTAGGTGAGTTCCTCCGACACGAAGACGCCGCGCTGCTGGCGCCGCTGCGCATCCGGCGAGCCGCCGTCCAGGATCACGTCCTGCGAGGTGGTCAGCACCTGCGGCGATGCGGTCGACACCTTGTAGCGCACCAGCGCCGCGTCCGCGGCCGACTTGGGATTCCAGAGGTAGTCCTCGTAGCCCAGGCGCGCCTCGCTGAGCCAGTCGCCGCGCGACCACTCGTGCTTCAGGTCGACCCGCGTCTCGTCATTGCGGCGCTCCTTGTCGTTGCCGGGCAGCGAGAGGTTGCGGTCCTCGGCGATGCGATCGGTCTCGCGGCGAAGGCGCGCGCTCAAGGTGAGCTTGTGCTCATCGTTGATCTGCGCGTCGAGCTTGCCGAAGAGCAGGTCCTCGTGGAACGGGTCCACCTGGCTGCCGCGGCGCGCGCGCAGCGTGGGCACGATGCCGGCCTCGGGCAGCTTCTCGAAGTTCTGCCCGGCGATCTGGCGCGAGTCCTCGATGCGCTTGCCGTCGTAGGCGAGGAAGAAATGCAGCTTGTCCTTGACGATCGGGCCGCCGATGCTGCCGCCGTACTCGTACTTCTGCGACGACGGGCGCGGCACGCCTTGCGATTCGCGTTCCTTCTCCAGCGCATTCATCGAGCGCCAGTTGGTGCCGGTGCGATCGGCGTAGACCTCGCCGTGGAATTCATTCGTGCCGGACTTCGTCACGGCGGTGATCGCGGCGCTGCTGACCTGGTCGAACTCGGCCTTGTAGTTCTGCGTCAGCACCTTGTATTCGGAGATCGCCGACTGCGGGAACGGATTGCCGCGGGTGTCGGACTGGCCGCTGACGCCGCCGCGCAGGATGTTGTTCTTCTGGCCCACGCCGTCGATGAAGACGTTGAGGTGGTCGAAGTCCTGCGCGCCCGACTGCACCCGGCTCAAGCCGCCCGCGTCGGTCGAGAAGGCCACGCCCGGCGCGAGGTCCGCGGCGCTGAGGAAGTTGCGGGTGCTCTGCGGCAGCGCCTCGATCATCCGCTGCGAGACGACGGTCCCCAGCTGCGAATCCTTCACGCCCTGGCGCGCCGCATTGCCTTGCACGGTGACGCGGCCCAGCTGCACCGCATCGGCCGCGCCGGGCGCCGCGGGCGCATCGCCCAGGTCCAGCGCCGCGCTCTCGCCGACGGACAGCGTGATGCGCTCGGAACGGAGCGTCGCGCCGTCGGGGCCGATCACGGTGATGGTGTAGTCGCCGGGCGCCAGGCCGATCAGCGCATAGCGGCCATCGGCCCGCGTGGCCGTGCGATAACGCGCGCCGGTGGCAGCATTGATCGCCAGGATCGTCAGTCCGCCGGACTGCGTGCCGGCCGGCGCGTTGACCAGCCCGCGGACCGTCGCGCGGCTGACCTGCGCAGACACCGGCGCATCGAGCCCCGCGCCCAGCGCGAGCGCGACGAGCCAGGCGGAGCCGTGGCGGGACAAGCGGGCAGGGCGGGCGGAGCGGCGCGCGGTCATGGACCGGGCGTCAGGTGGAAGGGCCGGCCTTGGCGCGGCGCATCTGCTCGGCGAAGACCTGCTCCATCGACTTCTTCTCGGGCAGCACGTAGACGATGCCGCCGCGCTTGCCGAAGGTGGGCCACAGGGTCTGCTCGAAGAATTTCACCGGCATGTTGATGCAGCCGAAGCTGATGCGGTTGTCCTTGGGCGTCGGGGAGGCGAGCCGCTCGAGACGGCGCTCGGCCGGGTTGGTCGGCCGCACGCGGTGCATGGACACGGCCGCGTCGTAGTCGACCCAGAGCACGTCTTCGTGCAGCGCGTTCTTGCCCGGCTGCGCGACGAAACGCCCGGCCGGCGTGGTGCGCTCGGAGGGCTTGACCTCGGCGATGGGGCGCAGGCCGATGCCGGCGACGCTGTCGTCGCCCGCGGCATAACCGAGCAGCACCGGCGTGGTGGCCTGCAGCTTGCCGTCGGCGTTGAAGACGAGCACGCGCGCCTGGCGCTTGTCGAGGATCGCGAACGGACGACCGTTGTGATCCCAGCCCGCCATCACCCACTGGGCCAGCTGGCGGGCCTGCTTGGAAACCTTGGTCTTGCCGAAATCGGCCGTGCCGGTCCGCGGCACTGGCGCGGGGGCTTGGACGACGGGCTGGACCGGGGAAGAGGGGACGTGCTTCGCGACGGCGACGGGCGCCGGGCGCAGCTGCTTCATCAGGAAGGTCGCCGCCGGCCAGGCCAGCAGCGCACCGGCCAGCCCGATCGCCAATCCCTGCGCCGCCCATCCGGCGCGTTCCTTCAGCGCTTCAGGAATCCGCCGCCGCGCCGGCTCGGCCGGCGGGGGATCGCTGAAGAAATAGCCGCTGGAGGCGCGCAGCATGGGGGACTTTCAGGGAAGGGCGTCAGCGGGGCTGGACGGCGATGAGCGGGTCACGCTCAGTTGCGGTCGGCGCGCGGGGCCGGCTCGCCAGCGCTGGTCGGCTCGCTCGGCAGCGGCTGCTGCGACGACGGCGACTGCTGGTTCTGCCACTGGTCCGAGGACTGCGGCTGAGCCTGCTGCGACTGCGCCTCGGATTGGGTCTGCGACTGCGGGTCGGTCGACTGGGTCGACTGGGTCGCCGGGGCCGCCTGGTCGGCCGGCGTCATGCTCTGGTCAGCGGGGGCCTGCTGCTCCGTCTGCGTGGCGGGGTACTGCTCCTGGGTCGTCTGCGTCTGGGTCGACTCGGTCGAGTTCTCCACCTGGGCGTAAGCCAGGCCCAGCACGCTGGCGAAGGCGGTCAGGGCAACGGCACCGGTCACGAGGGATTTGGTCGCGTTCATCTAGTCTCTCCTTTGGGCTTGAGGGGCCGATCGGTGAGATCGGTTAGGACCTACTGTGGACCGTGGGCGGGGAGCGGAACGTGGGCAGAGGACGCGAGGTCTTGTAGGACAAACGGCAGGTTTCACCCCGATACATCCTCGTGTTCATCGGGGAAAGCGCGATTCCCGCGCAATAAAAAACCGGACGACCTCAAAGAGGCGGTCCGGTGAAGACGGCGCTGATGAACGCCTTCGGAGACGGGGGAACGGTCCCAACAATAGGCAAAGACCCGGACCGTAAAAATGCGTGAGCGGAAATGCACCGTTGTGGCGCGCTCAACAATCGCCGCCCCGGGGATCGCCCCCGAACCGGGGGTGATGTGCGCGATTCGCCCGAATTAACGCCGCCTCTACGGGTAACCGCCGGCCGTCCCATAGTTACCGGCTGTCGGTTTCGTGCGATAGATGTCCGTTTGCTATGTGTGGTTGTCAATGAATGTCAATGACATGCGTCAAGATCGCGCCCGCCGCGAGCGTTCTGCCTCAACTCTTTCAGGCCGTAACCAACCCCTGCTGTGTTTGCAGGTCGTTGATGCCGAAAGGGACACGGGACCCCGGAACGCGGGACGCGGCCGACCCATCCCGTTTGAGGGTTCGGAGAGGGTCGCCCATCAGCGGGCCGCGTCGCGGTCGCCATTCATTGTTTGAGGAGGACCCATGTCTACTGTGCTGACCGACCCGAGCGTCGGATCCGCTGGCTCGAGCTGGCTGGACAAGGAGCGCACCATCGCCGCTCCTGGCTTCAACCGCTGGCTCGTGCCGCCCAGCGCGCTGGCCATTCACCTGTGCATCGGGATGGCCTATGGCTTCTCGGTGTTCTGGCTGCCGCTGTCCAAGATGCTGCAGACCGCCGGAGCCGGTGCCGCCTGCGGCAAGGACGTGGGCTTCTTCGCCCAGCTGTTCACCACCGAGTGCGACTGGAGCGTCGCGACGCTCGGCTGGATGTACACGCTGTTCTTCGTGTTCCTGGGCTGCGCCGCCGCGATCTGGGGCGGCTGGCTGGAGCGCGCCGGTCCCCGCAAGGCGGGCCTGGTGTCGGCCGTGTGCTGGTGCGGCGGCATGCTGATCTCCGCGATCGGCATTCACACGCACCAGTTCTGGATGATGATCCTGGGCTCCGGCGTGATCGGTGGCATCGGGCTGGGCCTGGGCTACATCTCGCCGGTGTCGACGCTGATCAAGTGGTTCCCGGACCGCCGTGGCATGGCCACCGGCATGGCCATCATGGGCTTCGGCGGCGGCGCGATGATCGGTTCGCCGCTGGCGGTGGAGCTGATGAAGCGCTTCGCCACGCCGACCGACCCGGGCGTGACGCAGACCTTCGTCGTGATGGCGCTGATCTATTTCGTCTTCATGGTCGCGGGCGCGCTGGGTTACCGCGTGCCGCCCACCGGCTGGAAGCCCGAGGGCTGGACCCCGCCGCCGGCGCAGGCCAACAACGCCATGATCACGCAGCGCCACGTGCACGTGAAGAAGGTGTGGGGCATCCCGCAGTTCTGGCTGGTGTGGATCGTGCTCTGCATGAATGTGTCGGCCGGCATCGGCGTGATCGGCATGGCCAGCCCGATGCTGCAGGAGATCTTCGGTGGTTCGCTGATCGGCGTGGACGCCAAGTTCGCCGACCTCGACAAGACGCAGCTGGCCGCGATCGCCGCGATCGCCGGGGGTTTCGCCGCACTGCTGAGCCTGTTCAACATCGGCGGCCGCTTCGTGTGGGCCTCGCTGTCGGACAAGCTGGGTCGCAAGATGACCTACACGGTGTTCTTCGTGCTGGGCGGCCTGCTGTACGCCAGCCTGCCGAGCAGCGCCGCCGCGGGTCACAAGCTGGCCTTCGTGGGCGCGGTCTGCGTCATCCTGTCGATGTACGGCGGCGGCTTCGCGACGGTGCCGGCCTACCTGGGTGACCTCTTCGGCACGCAGATGGTGGGCGCGATCCACGGTCGCCTGCTGACCGCCTGGGCCACCGCCGGCATCCTCGGCCCGGTCGTGATCGGCTACATGCGCGAGTACCAGCTCGGCCTGGGCATCCCCCGCGAGCAGGTCTACAACCAGACCATGTATGTGCTGGTCGGCATGCTGGTGATCGGCCTGATCGCCAACCTGGCCATCCGCCCGGTCGCCGCGAAGCACTTCATGAGCGACGAGGAACTGGCCATCGAGAAGAAGCTGGCCCACGAGAAGGCCGCCGCCAGCGAAGTCGGCAGCGGTCCGGGCGCCGGCAAGGCGACGCCGGTGGGCCTGGTGGTCCTGGCCTGGCTGGCCGTCGGCATCCCGCTGTCCTGGGGCATCTACAAGACCCTGCTGACGGTCGCCAAGTTCTTCAATTGACCCTCACCGTACGGCGCCGCGAAGCAGCGCCGATACTGTGACCCATCGATGGCAGACCTCGGTCTGCCATTCTTCCTTGTTAGCGAGGGGCGGGCCGAGCGCCGGGCCGCCCCAAGCCGGCCCGCCACCCCCTCGGGGGGTGGATAGAACGGGTCGCGGCCCGTTCTATCCGGGGGCACCAATGACAGCAGAGCAGAAGATCCATTTCTACAAGGGGCCCGCAGGTGGCTGGGGCGCGCTGCGCAGCGTCGCCAAGCACCTGCAGCAGCAGGGCGTGGCCGTCAAGGGCGCCAAGACGCTGCTGTCGGCCAACCAGCCTGACGGCTTCGACTGCCCGGGCTGCGCCTGGCCCGACCGGGATCACCGCTCGACCTTCGAGTTCTGCGAGAACGGCGCCAAGGCCATCGCCGCCGAGGCGACCTCGCACCGCGCCACCGCGCAGGTGCTGGGCGGCCACACCGTCAGCGAGCTGGCCGAGTGGTCCGACTTCGACCTCGAGAACCTGGGCCGCATCACCGAGCCGCTGGTCTACGACGCCGCCAGCGACCGCTACGTGCCGATCGCCTGGGACGACGCCTTCGAGCTGATCGCCGCGCGGCTGAACGCGCTGAAGGACCCCAACGAGGCGATGTTCTACACCTCGGGTCGCGCCAGCAACGAGGCCGCCTTCCTCTACCAGCTGTTCGTGCGCGAGTTCGGCACCAACAACTTCCCCGACTGCTCGAACATGTGCCACGAGCCGTCCGGCCAGGGCCTGAAGCCGACCATCGGTATCGGCAAGGGCACGGTGACGCTGCACGACTTCGAGCAGGCGGACGCGATCTTCATCTTCGGCCAGAACCCCGGCACGAATCACCCGCGCATGCTGGGCGAGCTGCGCGAGGCCTCCAAGCGCGGCTGCAAGATCGTCAGCTTCAACCCGCTGCGCGAGCGCGGCCTGGAGCGCTTCGCCGATCCGCAGGACAAGATGGAGATGGCGACGCTGGGCAGCACGCCGATCTCCACCCACTACTTCCAGCTGCGCATCGGCGGCGACATGGCCGTGATGAAGGCGCTGTGCAAGCGCGTCTTCGAGCTCGATGACGCGGCCGTGGCCGCCGGCGGCGAGCGCGTGCTGGACCTGGGCTTCATCGCCGAGCACACGCATGGCTTCGAGGCCTTCGAGGCCAGCATCCGCGCCGAATCCTGGGAAGCGCTCGAGGCCGAGTCCGGCCTGTCGCAGGAGCAGCTGTGCGCCGCCGGCGACCTGTACGCGCAGGCCAAGCGCGTGATCATCTGCTGGGGCATGGGCATCACGCAGCACCAGCATTCGGTGGCGACCATCCAGCACATCGCGGCGCTGCTGATGCTGCGCGGCAACCTGGGCCGTCCCGGCGCGGGCGCCTGCCCGGTGCGCGGCCATTCCAACGTGCAGGGCGACCGCACGATGGGCATCTACGAGAAGCCGCCCAAGGCGCTGCTGGACCGGCTGGGCCAGGTCTTCGGCTTCGAGCCGCCGCGCGAGAACGGCTATGGCACCGTCGAGGCCATCCAGGCGATGCTCGACGGCAAGGGCAAGGTCTTCATCGCGCTGGGCGGCAACTTCGCCGCCGCGACGCCGGACACGGTGGCCACCTGGAAGGCGCTGCGCTCGACCGAGCTGACGGTGCATGTCACCACCAAGTTCAACCGCAGCCACACCATCCACGGCAAGGAAGCGCTGGTGCTGCCCTGCCTGGGCCGCACCGAGATCGACATGCAGGCCACCGGCCCGCAGGGCGTGACCGTCGAGGACTCGATGAGCATGGTCCACATCTCCAGCGGCATGAACGCGCCCGCGTCCGAGCACCTGCTGTCCGAGCCGATGATCGTCGCCCGCCTGGCCGCCGCGACCCTCAAGGGCCGCTCGAAGACGCCGTGGCTGTGGCTGGTGGAGGACTATTCGCGCATCCGCGACAAGATCGAAGAGGTCTTCGACGACTTCAAGGACTTCAACGAGAAGATCAAGCAGCCGGGCGGCTTCCGGCTGCGCAACACAGCGTCGGAGCGGGTCTGGAACACGCCCACCGGCAAGGCCAACTTCATCACCCACGCGCTGCCCACGGACACGCCCTTCCATCTGGCGCAGGCGCGGGCGATCGAGCACAAGGCGGTGGTGTTCAACCTGGCGACGGTGCGCTCGCACGACCAGTACAACACGACGATCTACGGCATGGACGACCGCTACCGCGGCGTCTGGGGCCATCGCCGCGTGGTCTTCATCAACAAGGAGGACCTGCGGCAGATCGGCATGAAGGCCGGCCAGTGGGTCGACATCACCAGCGTCTACAGCGATGGCGACACGCGTCGCGCCGAGAAGTTCGTGCTGATCGAGTACGACATCCCGCGCGGCTGCCTGGCCAGCTACTTCCCCGAGACCAACGCGCTGGTGCCGCTGAGCAGCATCTCGATCGGGGCCGGCACGCCGACGTCCAAGTCCATCCCGGTGGTGCTGACGCTGCGGCCGCAGGACGAGCCGGTGCCGCAGGCGCAGGCGCGTTCGGTGGCGGACGCGCGGGCCTGAGGATCGCCGCATGAGCCGCGCTGACACGTCCGCCGCCGAAGAGGTCCACGACCGGGAGGCCGTGGAGGGCGCGGACGGCGATGGCGGCGATGACGGTGGTCCGGGCGACATGGCCGCGCAGGCGCGTTTCGCGCTGGAGACGCTCGCCGAGCTGGACGCCGGCAACGGCGTGTCGCTGCCGCGGCTGGCCAAGCGCACCGGGCTGCGGGTCAGCGTGCTGCTGCGCCTGTACACGCTGATGAGCGACGCGCGCGTCGGCGACGAGCAGGGGCCCGGCTGGGTGCGGCTGCATGTCGATGAGGACGGGCGCTGGATCGCGCGGATCACGCCGGTGGGCCGCGGTGACGAGGCGCCCGCTGCCGGCGGCGGGGAGTCGGCGGCATGAGCGGGACCTGCGCACTGCCGGGTGACGCGGAGGGCCGCGGCGATGGCGGCGTCGGCGATCGCGACGACGACGCACCACTGCCCGCCGCGTTGGTCGCGGTGCATCCGACGCGGCTCGGCGCCACGCGCGCGGCCGAGGAGGAGTTCGTCGCCGAGGAAGTGCCCGTCGCGCTCGAGTACAACGGCCTGTCGCATGCGGTGATGCTGGCGACGCCGCTCGACCTCGAGGACTTCGCGCTGGGCTTCTCGCTGACGGAGGGCCTGCTGGCCTCGCCGGCGGACCTGCTCGACGTGGAAGTGCGCACACGCCCGAATGGCGTGGCCCTGCAACTGCGTGTGACCGCGCGTTGCGAGGCGCTGCTCAAGGAACGTCGGCGCAGCATGGCCGGGCGCACCGGCTGCGGGCTGTGCGGGACGGACAACCTCGACCAGGTCTTCCGTCCGCCGCAGCGGCCCGTGCCGCCGCTGCCGGCCGCGCTGGCGGCGGATGAGGCGCTGGTGGCGGCGCTGTCGCGCGCGATGCGCGAGCTGGCGGCCGCGCAGCCCCTGCAGCAGCGCACCGGCGGCATCCACGCTGCCGCGTGGTGCGGCATCGACGGCGCGGTGCGATGGGTGCGTGAGGATGTCGGTCGCCACAACGCGCTCGACAAGCTGATCGGCGCGATGGCGCGCGACGGCGTCGATGCCTCGCAGGGGTTCGCGGCGGTGACCAGCCGCGCGAGTTTCGAGATGGTCCAGAAGGCCGCGCTCGCCGGCATGCCGATGCTGGCGGCGGTCAGCGCGCCTACGCATCTGGCGATCCGCACCGCGCAGGCCTGCGGGCTGCGGCTGGCGGGCTTCGTCCGCGATGGACGCGCGACGCTGTACGCCTGAAGCGGTCTCGCGTCCTCGCGTGGCGTTGCCGCCTCAGAACTTGCAGGCCATGCCGAGCTGGGCCGCGATGTCGACCTGCGTCGAGCCGTCGCCCTTGCGGCCGAGCTTGGACGGCATGCGGAAGCGCCCGGCACATTCGGTGGCCTCCAGGCCCAGGCCGCGGAGCAGCTGCTTCGGCCCTTCCATGCCGATGCTCAGCGCGTGATGCGCGCGCTTGGGCGGCGGGCCGATCGGGGCGCCCTCGCGGGGGAGTTCGATGACCTGGATCTGGAGAGCCTGGTGCAGCATCGTGCTGCTGCCGTTGGTGCCGGCGGAGGGGCGCCCGGGTTGCATGCGGGCGCGCAGGGCGGCCAGCGAGGCTTGCAGCGCGAGCGGCCGGCGGGCGGCATTGGCGGCCGTGTCGATCTCGGCTTCCGACGCGGGCGAGGCCGGGGCGAGGACGTCCGGCGCCGAGGCCGCCGCATCCGGGAGGGACGGCGCCGCCGCGACCAGCCCGCTCATGCCGAGCGCCGCCAGCGCGCCGGCCCGCCGCCAGGCGCGTTGCCAAGCCCGTTCCCGAGCGCTTTGCCAAACACGTCGTGTCGCGTGTCCCATGCCGTCCTCCGTCCTTCAAGCGCGTGCCGCCACAGTGCGCGGCGCCGCTGAAGCGCTCCTGAAGCGGTGCTGAAGGGCGGCTGAAGGCGGGGTCGGGACTTCCCCGCGGACTGCGAGCGGACGCTGGCCCTCACCCCGCCCTCTCCCGCAAGCGGGAGAGGGAGAATTCCCGCGCCCCGCGCCCCGCGCCGCGGCGCTGTCCCGCAAGCGGGCGCGGGAGCAATCCGGCGCTAGTCGAGTGTCTGGCGGTAGCGCATCAGCGCGATCGTGCCGGCGACCAGCAGGAACACCAGCATCGGCCAGAGTTCCGGCAACAGCTGCATGAAGCCGTTGCCCTTGAGCATGATGCCTCGCACGATGCGCAGGAAGTGGGTCAGCGGCAGCGCCTCGCCGATCACCTGCGCCCAACGCGGCATGCCGCGGAACGGGAACATGAAGCCCGACAGCAGCATCGACGGCAGGAAGAAGAAGAACGTCGCCTGCAGGGCCTGCAGCTGGTTCTTCGCCAGCGTCGAGAAGGTGAAGCCCACCGCCAGGTTGGCCAGCATGAACACGCCGATCATGGCCAGCAGCAGCGTGAAGCTGCCCGCCATCGGGATCTGGAACAGCAGCGCCGCGGCCAGGAGGATGACGCCCAGCTGCACGTAACCCAGCACGATGTAGGGCAGGATCTTGCCCACCATGACCTCCAGCGGTCGCACCGGCGTCGCGAGCAGGTTCTCCATCGTGCCGCGCTCGCGCTCGCGCGTCATCGCCAGGCCGGTGAGCATCACCATCGTCATTGTCAGGATGGTGCCGATCAGGCCCGGCACGATGTTGTAGCGCGACAGGCCCTCCGGGTTGTAGCGTCGATGGATGCGCCACTCGAAAGGCGGGCTGGCGGCACCGCCCGTGGCGATCGACGTCGTCGGGGCGATGCCGCCTCCGGCGCCGGCGGGCGTCCCGGCCGCCGCCGCGCCGACCAGGTCGCGTCGCAGCGCCTGCGCGCCAAGCTGCGCCAGCGCCGCCAGCGCGTTGCTGGACGCGGACGGATCGGTCGCATCGACGCTCACCAGCACCGCGGGCCGCTCGCCGCGCAGGATGCGGCGGCTGAAGTCGGGCGGGATCACGATCAGGAACTGCACCTCGCCGTCCTCGACCATCGCATCGCCGTCATGCTCCGAGGCCGGACGGGCCTGGACGCGGAAATAGCCGCTCTGTTCCATGGCCGCCACCAGACTGCGCGCCATCGGCCCGCGATCCTGCGTCACCACGGCGGTGGGCAGTCCCTTCGGGTCGGTGTTGATCGCGTAGCCGAAAAGCAGCAGCTGCAGGATGGGCACGCCGACCGCCATCGCGAAGGTCGGCCGGTCGCGCAGCATCTGCTGGACCTCCTTGATGAAGATCGCCAGCACGCGCGCGAGGCTGAAGCGGCGATCGGTCATCGCGCGCCCGCCCGGTCCGTGGGCCTTGCCGGGGGGGACGGCGTCGCGGTCGCCGCCTCGAAGTTGTCCGGTGTCCGACTGATCAGGCTGATGAACACGTCTTCGAGGTTGGCCTCCGCCCGCGCCCAGCGCAGCCCGTCGCCGGCGCGGTGCGGCGCGATCGCCCGGTCGAGCGCGACCGCATCCTGTCCCGCGACGTGCAGGCTGCTGCCGAACGCGGCGACGCTCAGCACGCCCTCGGCGCCGTTCAAGGCGGTGGAGACGGCGGTCAGTCGCTGCGGATCATCGGCGTGGAGCGCCCAGACGGTGAGGCCGGCCTGCGCGATGATCTCGCGCTGCGTGCCGCGCGCGAGCAGCCGGCCGTAGGCGATGTAGGCGAGCTCGTGGCAGCGCTCGGCCTCGTCCATGTAATGCGTCGAGACCAGCACCGTGATGCCGTCGGCGGCGAGCCGATGGATCTCGTCCCAGAAGTCGCGGCGCGCCTTCGGATCGACGCCGGCGGTCGGCTCGTCGAGCAGCAGCAGGCGAGGGTCATGCAGCAGGCAGGCGGCCAGCGCCAGCCGCTGTTTCCATCCGCCGGACAGGGCGCCGGCGAGCTGGTCCTGCCGCGTCTTCAGTCCGAGCCGTTCCAGCGCCTCGTCCACCCGGCGAGGCCGCGCGTCGAGTTCGAACAGCCGCGCGATGAAGTCCAGGTTCTGGCGGATGGAGAGGTCCTCGTAGAGCCCGAAGCGCTGCGTCATGTAGCCGACCAGGCGCTTGATCTCAGCCGCGCGCCGGCGCATGTCCAGGCCGAGGCAACGGCCCTCGCCCTCGTCGGGCGTGAGCAGTCCGCACAGCATCCGGATCGTGGTCGTCTTGCCGCTGCCGTTGGGGCCGAGGAAGCCGCAGATGCGCCCGCGTCCGAGTTGCAGGTCGACGTGGTCCACGACGGTCCGCTGGCCGTAGCGTTTGGTCAGGCCGCGGACGTCGATGGCCAGGTCGCTCGCGGACGACCCGGCGCCGTCGCCGGGGAGCGTCGTCGGCGCGCTGCGCTCGGTCATGGGCGTCCGCCGGAAGCGGCCGATGCCGTCGACGCCGCGGCACCGGCCGTCGCGGGCGCTGCGCCCGCAGACGGGCGCACCTCCAGCGGCTGTCCCGGATGCAGGCGCGTCGCCTGCGCGGGATCGGGGCGGGCCTCGACCAGGAACACGAGTCGCGCCCGCTGGCTGTTGGAATAGATCACCGGCGGCGTGTACTCCGGTTGCGGCGGGATGTAGCTGATGCGCGCCGCGATCGGCGCGCCGCAGCCGTCGCAGCTCAGCAGCACCGCCTGTCCCTGGCGCAGGGAGGCCAGCTCAGGTTCCGGCACGTAGAAGCGCGCCTTGCGCTGCGACGGCGGCAGCAGCGCCACGACCGGCTGGCCGGCGTTGACGTACTCGCCGACGCGATAGAAGGTGTCGTCGACCAGGCCGGCGGCCGGCGCGCGCTGCCGGGTCTGCGCTTCGCGCCACTGCTGCTGTTCGAGCGCGGCCGAGGCGGCTTCGGCATTGGCGCGCGCGGCGGCTTGCTGATCGCTGCGCGCGGGCAGTTCCGCCACGCGCAGCGAGGACTCGAGCTCGCGCACGCGTTGGCGCGCCTGCGCCGCGGCGGCCCGGGCGTCGTCCAGCCGCGCCGCCGAGATGAAGCCCTGGCCGATCAGCTGCTGCTGCCGCGCCAGGTCGGTCTCCGCCAGCGCGGACTGCGCGCGCGCCTGTGCCAACTGGGCCCGGCTCATCGCGATCTCGTCGGGACGGCGGCCCTTGGCGGCATCGGCCTGTTCCGCGCGGGCGGCGGCGAGTCGCGCATCGGCTTCGGCGCGGGCGGCGCGCATCGGGGTGACGTCGATGCTGAACAGCGGCGCGCCGGCCGCCACGGTGTCGCCGCGCTGCACCTGGAGGTCGAGCAACTGGCCCGCGACCGGCGCCGCGACGTAGACCGGATCGCCTTCGGCATAACCGGACCAGGCCGGCGACGGTTCGGGACCGCAGGCGGCGAGGGCTGCGGCGGCCAGCAGCGCCAGGACGGCATTCGCGCGACCTGCTCCCCGAGCCTCCGGAGCCTGCGGGGGCGCCGCGCCGGCCGCGCGGACCGCCTCGGCCTGGCGACCGATCCGGACCCCATTCCAACGGAAGAGGCGGTGAGGCGGGCGGCGCGGCATCGTGGGCATCGGCGGCTTCTCCGGACGACGGGATGGCCGGGATTATTGCCCCTGAGCCAACTGCGCGCGCGAGTAGCCGGAGCGCCAACATCGGTCCGCGCGGCTTGGCGACATCCCCTCCGCCGACAGGGGCAAGGCGTGGGCGGTCCGGCGTTTAGATGATGGTCGACATTACATTATTCATGTCGAGTGAAATTGAAAAAAGCCACTCCACCCCGTTCCACTGCTCAAGGATTCACCATGGACTTCAAGAACACTGTCGCGCTGGTCACCGGCGCCAATCGCGGTCTCGGCAAGAGCTTCGTCAAGGCGCTGCAGGCCGCCGGCGTGAAGAAGATCTACGCGGCGGCGCGGGATCCGGCGTCCATCGACCTGCCCGGCGTGACGCCGCTCCGGCTCGACGTCACCAAGCCGGACCAGATCGCCGCGGCGGTGCGGGCGGCGGGTGACGTCACGCTGCTGATCAACAACGCGGGCATCACCCGCGGCTCGCCGCTGATGGGCGAGCAGGCGATCGCCGCGCTGCGCGATGAGTTCGAGACCAACGTCGTGGGGCCGCTCGAGCTGACCCGCGCGTTCGCGCCGGTGCTCAAGGAGCAGGGCGGCGGCGCGGTGGTCAACGTGCTGTCGGTGCTGAGCTGGCTCAACCTGACCGGCGCGGCGACCTACAGCGTGTCCAAGGCGGCGACCTGGTCGGTCACCAACGGACTGCGCCAGGAGCTGAAGGATCAGGGCACGGCGGTGCTGGGGCTGCACGTCGGTTTCATGGACACCGACATGACCGCGGGCATCGACGCACCGAAGACCGACCCGCTGGACGTCGCCCGGCAGGTACTGGCGGCGCTGGCCGACGGCAAGGACGAGGTCTATGCCGATGACATGACGCGCGCGGTGAAGGCGGGGCTGTCGGCGGAGCTGGGCAGCTACCGCGGCGGCGTTTGAGGCGGCGTCCACGGCCGCGCGCGACGTGGTGGGTGAGGCGGCGGGCGAGGTGGCTCGGCGCGGGAGCGGCGTCCACTGCGTGAATTTCCGCTCAAGTCGGCGCGGAATCGGCCGATAGTGCCTGCATGGTCATCACCAACTCCCCCAGCGTCGACGCCGCCGTCAGGCAGGCCTCCAACGGCACGCCGGGCACGGCCGGCAATGCCGCCGGCCTGCTGGTGCTGCGCAAGGCCATGGACGTCCAGGAAGCCGGCGCTGCGGCTCTGCTCGCCGCCTTGCCGCAGGCGCCTGCCCTGGCCACCGAGGGCACGCTCGGGCGGAACATCAACACCTACGCCTGATCCGGCGGCGCGGCGCAGTCCGCGTTACTCGCCGGGCAGGCGATAGGTGAAGACATAGAGGTGCTGCCCGTTGCGGGCCTCGATGCTCATGTCGCCGCTCAGGCCGGCCAGCTCGCCGGTGCCGGAGTCGGGCACGACGCGAACCGACAGCTGAGGCGCACCGCGCGTCATCTCGCCGAGGTGCATCAGCACGAAGGAGCCGCTGCGACCCGCAAGACGCCCTTCCACGCGCTCCATGGCGACATAGCCCGCCGAGCCGGGCGTCGCGCTGCGGAAGGACAGCATCTGTCCCATGCCGCTGGCGTCGAGGTCGCCGCGGAACTGCTTGTGGATCAGCGTCCGGGCCGGTTGAGCCGGCGCCTCGCCGGGTTCCAGTGGCTGGGCGGTGAGTCGCAGGTCGAAGAGGCCGCGCGCGATGCGGGCCGGCGCCATCGGCGCACTCGCGGAAACGGCAGGCGCTGAGGCCTCGGGCGCCGGGGCGGCCATCGCGGAACCTGCGGACAGGAGCGCGGCGATACTCGTCGCAAGAGCTGGCATGGTGATCGGGAGGGCGTTGATTTCGTCCCATTGCACCGGAACCGCAATCCCGGCGATAGGAAAAACACGACATCGGCATCGCATGACAGCACACGCCCCTCGCGGCGCGCGAGGCGTTCTCTACCCCGGACTGGCGCCAGGGCGCTTCCACCATGACCAGCAGCCGCCCAGCGCCGATCTGGCGCCTTGGATCGAGCATCACTGGTTCGTGAGCTGGGATCTCCGGGCATGTCCGCCGCAGGTTCAATCGACGCTGCCCCATCCCAATGTCCACTTGGTCGTGGAAGACGGCGCGGTGCGCCTGTGGGGCGTCCAACGAGCACGTTTCAACCGGACGCTTGCCGGTCGCGGTTGGGTGCATGGCGTCAAGTTCAAGGTCGGAGCGCTGCCGGCATTCCTGCGATCGCCGGCGGCCGACCTGATGGACCGGCAGGTCGATGCCCGCGGCCTGCTGGGCGACGATGTGGATCGGTTGCTGGATCCGCCGCTGGCTGACGCTCCCGAGGCGGGGAAGACGCGCATCGAGGCTGTGCTGCGCGCGCGAGTTCCGCCGGTGGTGGATGCGCGCGGGGCGAGGCTGGCGGAGATCGTCGACGTCATAGGCCGTGACGCGGGCATCACTTCGGTCGAACAGCTGTGCACGATGACGGGAGAGTCCGCACGTCGCTTGCAGCGGGACTTCAGGCATTACGTCGGAGCGAGTCCGAAATGGGTGATCGCTCGTTACCGGCTGCATGAGGCGCTCGCCTTGCTGCAGAGCGGTGAAGCGAAGCCCGACGCCGAACTGGCCCAGCGCCTGGGCTATTTCGACCAGGCGCATTTCATCCGGGACTTCCGCCAGTTGGTCGGCATGACGCCGAGGGCGGATGTGAGCGCGCTGCATCGCGACTCGGGCGAACCGGCAGCGGCGCGTTGACGTCCGATGCTGAAGGCTGATCGACGGACGCCTGATCGGATCGGCACCGAACTTGAACGGACGCGGCGAGGAGCCGGCGCCGGCGCTGCCTACACTGGCTGCGTCATCCACAAGGAGCGTTCATGTTCAACCACATCGTCATCGGCACCAACGACATCGACCGCGCGCGGCGCTTCTATGACCAGGTGCTGGGCGTGCTCGGGGTGGGCGGGGCCATGCCGCACCAGGCCAAGTCCGGCCACCAGCGGCTGTTCTACCGCCATGACGGCGGCACGCTGGGCATCGCGCAGCCGATCAACGACGAGCCCGCGACCTTCGCCAACGGCGGCACCATTGCCTTCCGCTGCGCGTCGCCGGAGCAGGTCCATGCCTTCCACGACACGGCGGTGGCCCATGGCGGCGTCTCGATCGAGGAGCCACCCGGCCTGCGCGTCGATTCGCTCGGGCAGTTCTACCTGGCCTACGTCCGTGACCCCGACGGCAACAAGCTGTGCGCCCTGCATCGCGTGAAGACATCGCCTTGAGCGTCGCCCGCGGCAGCGTGAGCCTGGCCACCGGGGCCGAGCTCGCGCGAACCTTGCATGTCAGGCCCGGCCTGGGCGTGGCCGCGCACGTCATGCAGGGAGAAGGGCTGGAGATCGTGCGCATCCGCGTCGAGCGGCCGGCCGTCATCGTCGTCGACCGGGGCATCAAGACGGTCAAGCCCGCGCGCGGCGGCGCCGTCCGGGCCTTGCCCGGCCAGGTGCTGCTGCTGGCCGGCGGGCACACGGTCGACTTCCACAACCGCATCACCGATGGCGAGCGCTACGAGGCGCGCTGGCTCATGTTCGGCGGGACGGTGCTGGACGATCCCTACTACCTGGCCACCGCGCAGCGCCAGTCCTCTGCCGATGCGCCCGAGGTGGCCCCGCCTCCGGCGCGGGTGCTGCGCCGCGTGCCGGATGGCTTGGCCGAGGCCTTCGAGCGCGCGCGGCATGGCCTCGCCCCGGACCCGTCGCGGCCCGAGGCGGTGGTGCGCCAGCAGATGCTGGAGGTGGCGCACTGGTTGCTCGCGGCGGGCATGGTGCTGCGCGTGCCGCCTGACGACGCGAGGGTCTCGGCGCGGATCCGGGCCATGCTGTCGGCGCGACTGGACGGTGAATGGAGTTCCGACGCCATCGCCCGGTCGCTGGCCATGTCGGAGGCCACGCTGCGACGCCGTCTGGCGGCCGAGGGCGTGACGCTGCGCGAGCTGATCGCGGATGTGCGCATGGCCTCTGCGCTGGTCCTGCTGCAGGCCACCTCCCGGCCGGTCTCCGAGATCGCATCGGCGGTCGGGTACGACTCGCCATCGCGATTCGCGGTGCGCTTCCGCGGTCGATTCGGCTTCGCGCCGACCGCGGTGCGCGGGCATGCGAGGGCGGTGTGACCTTCGACTGTTTCCCGCACCGTTGCAGCACTCAGAATCGATGGTTCCTCCGACACGGATCAGGGAGACACGAATGACGAGTCCCGCGCAACAGATCGCACAAAACAAGGCGGCTGAATGCAGGCTGCAAGTGCTGGCGCATCGGCAGGCCTTTGCCCGGCAGGGCTTGGCCGCGGGTCAATGTGCCGCTGACGGTTGGGATCTTTGCGCTGAGACGTTCAGTGGCGAGTTTGACCTGGACACGCCCGTCGGTCAGGGTCTGTTGCGGGGACTGCTCGCTCAACAGCCCAGCGTCTTGCATACGTTGCGAAGCTGGGAGCCGACCATGCCGGTCGCCCGAGTGCCAATGCCCGTCGCTGCACCCCGTCCCGGCCCCGGACCGCGCCCAGAAGACGATCTCCCACCATGGCTCAAAGACTATCTTTTCGGGCAATGGGGCGGCGCCGGCGTGCAGTCCGAAATCCGCTCGGCGGGCGTGGGACCCGGCAACATCATTGGCAACGGTCTCGCCGCGGCGCAGACCGCGACCATGATGGGCATGCAGGGCCAGACAGCCGCGCGCCTCAGCACTGCCGCGCAGCAGATCGCCTCTGGCGCTTCACGTACGGTCCGCATCAATCAGTTCATGGACCTGTACAACGCCAACCAGGGAAAGGGGCTGCCGCGTCTACGGCTGAGAATCCGAAACCTGCCATTGACGGTTGCCGCGCCGATTCCGGGAACCCAATGGCGTACCAACGCAAAGGGCACGACCCACTCCACGCGCTGGGCCGCTCCAACGGCCAGTCAGGTCAAAGGCGCGGGGGCGGTCGCCGCGGAAAGCCGATGGGCCCGGAGCATGGGCTGGTCCACGGGGAAGTTGGGGACCGGCCTGATCACCTTTGCCCCCACAGCCGCCCTCGACGCGTGGAGCAGCATTGAATTCGATCTGGACGCGAACGGCAAGCGGCAGATCCGGTCCTTCGACACCAACAAGTTCCTGGTCGCCTCTGCCCGCAACCAAAGCGGCAACGCCCTGGGACTGGCCGCCAGCGTCGCCGCGGTCCCCGTGGCGGTAGCGATCACCGCTGGTCTGGGCCTGACTGTGGTGGGCGCCCCTCTCGTGCTGATCGGCTTGGCGGCGGGCGTTGCGGTGCAAGTCATCTGGAACGCTTCTGGTGGCGCCGACTTCGCGGAGAACCAGGCGCGCGCCGCGCTCGGGATGGCTCGGTGAGGCCTCCGGACAACCTCTCCACCTTGAAAGGCACGCCGGTCGCCATGGCGATTGCCGGCGTGCTGATCGTGCCGGCGATGTGGGCGTTCCTGCTGGCGCCGCGCATCGTGCTGGCGGTGGCGCCGTTCACCGGCTTGCTGTTTCTGCTGTCGGGCATGCACATGACTTACCGAAGCCGCTTCTCGCCCGGGGAGGCGCTGTGGAGCTTCGTCCTGGCGTTGATCTTCTTCGGCAGCCTGCTGGTGGCGTCGACCACCTCGCTGGTATGGCGAATGGGGCGCCCCGAGCTCCACGGCGTCGCCGTGGCCGTGGCCGCGGCGATCGGCACCGGTGGACTGCTGCTGGGCTACCTCGCGGAGCGGCGGCGGCTGTCTCCGTCCAAGGAAGGTATCCCCGTCGCGCTGATGCCCATCGTCGACCTGGAGCAGCATCGACTTCGTCCGCTGCCGATCGCCGGCAGTCCACCAACGATGGGTCGGGTCGCCTTCCTGGCCGCCTTGGCGCTCAACCTGCCACTGCTGCTCCAACTGAACGGACTGCAACGCGACGACGTGCTGTGGCTCGCCATGCCCGTCCTGGGCGCCGCGGTGACCTACGTGCTGACCACCGGGATCGGCCCATCGCTCGCTCGTATCCAGGCACTCCGGGCGCTGGAGCGGCGTACCGGTCAGCGGTTCACCACCTCCCGCATCGAGGAGTTGAACGCCATGCGTCGAGGCTTGTGGCTGGCGCGATGGCTCTGCCGCGCGGACGACTTGAAGGCCGCTGCGCCAGCCAGTGCGGGGCTCAAAGGCGCGCGCCCTCGGCGCTGACGAGCCCGCTCACACCGAACGAATGTCGTTCCGCAGCTCCTTGACGGTCGGCAGCACCAGGTTCCACTTCTGCAGCCAGATGACGGTGGCCAGCAGCATCACGTCCCCCACCACCTCGACGATCTTGTCGATGGCCTTGATCTTCGCCAGCGCCGCGGTGGCCTCCTTCGTCGTGACGACGATGTCCGCCAGCGGCTCGGTGGTGTCGGCGAGGTAGTCCCGCTGCGCCATCAACAGCAGGTTCTGCGCCGCTCCGCCGAGCGACTGGCTCCATCGCATCGCTGTCAGACCGTCGGGGCCGGGCGCGCCGACCGGCATGGCCTCGGCCATGTCGTCGAGGGCCTTGGCCAGCTGCACCAGTTCGTCGGCGCTGTACGCCAGGGTCGTGTCGGTCATGCGCCCTCCCTAGAGCTTGGCCACGGCGTCGTGCGCCTTGTCGAGTTCCTTGGCCGTCGCGGCGATCGCCTTCAGCGTGCGCGTCATCGCGTCCCGGTCCATCGCCAGCGCGCCGCGAATCCGGTCGTGGTCGTCGGCGAGCTTTTGAAGTGCCGCCTTGTAGGTGGCGATCGCGCTCAGTTCCTTGTCGTAGTCCGCCCCGACGCGAGCGAGCTCCCGTCGGCCGAGGTACTTGTCGCCGAGATCGGATTGCCCGATCTCGCACTTCACGAAGTTGATCGCCTGGATGCGCTCGCCCCGCAGGCCTTCGGCGTAGACGTCGGCGAGCTTGCGCATCAGGCCCAGCACGCGCGCGACGTCGTCATGCGAGGACGTCATCAGCTCGCGGAGCTTCTTGTGGCGGTAGGCGTCGAGCCCCCGCTGGAGCAGCGCGAACAGTCCTTGCACGGCGGCCTCCTCTTCGGGCGACACCTTGGCGCCGGCGCCCTTGATGCCCTCGAGCGAAGGAGCGGCCGTCTTGGCGAGGTCGGGCAACTGGTCCGAGGCGAGTTCACCGAGGGCGGTGAAGTACGCGCTCATGGCCTGGTGCAGCTTCTCCGCGTCGTCGTAGGCGGCGTCGAACTGCGCTTGAGGAAGTCGGCCGGTGTAGCCGATGGGGCACACATCGCCGTCGAGGCGTTGCTCGCGCAGCTTCTTGTTGGAATCACGCCATCGCTTGGCGACATCGGTGGCGCCGGCCACGCCGGCCGCCGATTCGGCATAGGTGCTGATGGCCTGCAGGTTGACGCAGCCCGCAAGCATCGCCGCCAAGCCGACGGCCAAGAGACGGTTCCGGAAAGGCAAGGCAGTTCCTTTCGAGCAGGTCGACTACCGGTTGCCCCAGGGGCTTCGGCGGCGGCGAATCGTAAGGCGGTCGGGAACTCGGTCCACCCCCACCAGTTAGGGGGAGGCTGATGAATGCGCGTCCCAGGCCGCCGGGTTTCGTTGGCCATGTCGGGTTTGGCCCCGAGATTCCGTTTAGAAGGAGAGCGCTGCCGCTGGAGGAGCGGGCATCGCTCGGAGAATCAACGACAACATGGGAGGCGTGATGAAGACACACGGTCTGTTGCTCGCGTTGGTGCTGTGCCTAGGTGGACTCACCTCCGCGAGCGCGTATCAGTTGTCACCGGCGGGGACGTCGTTCGAGCGTCGCTTGGCACAGAAGGGCCAGCCCACCGGGGAGCGTCTGCTGGGCAAACTGGTGAACTGGGGCGTGGGCAGCTTTGGCTCGCCAGTGCATGAAGAGATCACCAACCGATCCTTGGACTGCGAGGGCGACGCGGACATTTGCTCCGACCCGGATTGGGACCCCGCCCAGGCCTACATCCTGGCGGGCGTGCGCTGGAATGACGACCCACCATTCCGTTTCGAGTCCTCTTTCGGGAGGTACTCCGGATGCAAGCCCGGTGAGACGGTCCGCTTGGTGGTCCAGCCGGAGTGCTGGGCCAAGGTCTTTCTCGATGGGAAGAAGCGCGCGAAGCGCGGCGAGAAGCTCGATGCGAAGACGGCGCCGCTGCTGGTGCGCTCGCACTTTGGCGACATGCAGTTCCTGCACGCGATGGGCGCCGCGGATGGGGAACTGCCGGAAGCCACCCGCGCCAGGATCCTGATGTGGGCGGAGTTCACCTGGCATGTGGCGACGAAGAAGATTGGCGGTGGGGACATCGTCGCCCACCAGCGGCACATCGCGGGGATCGTCGACGTCTTTGGCGCCAATGGATGGAGCGTGCAAGACCTGTTCGCGCTAGGGAACCCCAACATCCGAAAGCCGGATTACCTGGCGGCGGTGGCCTTCGGAAGCCTCTTTCACACGGTGCAAGACTCGTTCTCAAGGGCACATGTCAAGCGGGAACAGCCGGTCGTCGGCGCCAAGTGCGAAGGGGCGGCGGGGACCTTTGCCGCGCCGGGACGGGTGAAGGAGTTCCATTCCTACGCGCATCAGGACGCCGACCTGCATTCGGCGGCCGATGTACGCGCGGCGTTCTCGGCCCACTGGTCGTCGGGCAAGCCGACGGCGGTCGAGGTGGGCCGGTCGCTGGCGGAGTTCTATGGTCGTCAGGCCCCGTGGTCGGAGGTTGGGCCGTTCATCGAATGCCTGTTCCGGCTCGCGCCGGACGCGACGGCCTCGTCGGCAGGGGATTACGCGGCGGACTGAGCGTCGCGAATCCCCCTGGCCGTCGACGGGCGTCGCGGGGACGGTCAGCCGACCAACCCCAGCGCCCTCGGCAGCGCCAGCGACAGGCCCGGCCAGTAGGTCACGACGAGCAGGAAGCCCAGCATCGTCAGCAGCCACGGCCAGACGGCGACCGTCAGTTCGGTGATGCCCATCTTCGTGATGCCCGACGCCACGTAGAGGTTGAGCCCCACCGGCGGATGGCACAGGCCGACTTCCATGTTGACCGCCATCAGGATGCCCAGGTGCACCGGATCGACGCCCAGCTTGGCCGCGACCGGGAACAGGATGGGCGCCATGATCAGCACGATCGCCGCCGGGTCCATGAAGTTGCCCGCGCCCAGCAGGATCAGGTTGACCAGCAGCAGGAACACGACCAGCCCGAAGCCTTGCGCCGACATCCACGCCGCCATCGTCTGCGGGATCTGCTCGGAGGCCATCAGGAAGCTGAACAGCACCGCGTTGGTGATGATGTACAGCAGCATCGAGCTCATCGCCGCCGCCTTCAGCAGCACCTTGGGCACGTCCTTCAGGCCCATGTCCTTGTAGACGAAGACCGAGATGATGAAGGCATACACCGCGGCCACGGCCGCCGCCTCGGTCGGCGTGAACTTGCCGCTGTAGATGCCGCCGATGACGACGACGATCAGCATCAGGCCCCAGAAGCTCTCGCGGAAGGCCTTGAAGCGCTCGGCCCAGGTCGCCTTGACCATGCGCGGGTAGTCGTACTTCTTGGCGCGGTACCAGGTGGTGATGCCCAGCAGCAGCGACAGGCACACGCCCGGCACGACGCCGGCCATGAACAGCTGGCCCACCGACGCGGTGCCGACCACCTCGCCATTCGGTCCGGTGGCGCTCATGCCGGCCGTCGCGATCGAGAACATCACCAGGTTGATCGACGGCGGGAACAGGATGCCCAGCGCGCCGGACGTCGTGATCACGCCCGCCCCGAACTGCTTCGGATAGCCCTGCTTGGTCATCGCCGGCAGGATGATGGAGCCCACCGCCACCACCGTCGCGACCGACGAGCCCGAGATCGCCGCGAACATCGCGCAGGCCAGTACGCCGGCCAGGCCCAGGCCCCCGTACCAGTGGCCGATCATGGTCGTGGCGAAGTGGATGATCCGCCGCGCCACCCCGCCATGGGTCAGGAAGTTGCCCGCCAGGATGAAGAAGGGCACGGCCATGATCTCGAACTTCTCGATGCCGGTGAACAGCTTGAGCGCGACCGATTCGATCGGCACGTTCGTCATCGTGAAGAGGTAGGTCAGGACCGTCAGGCCCAGCGAGATCGAGATCGGCATGCCGGTGAGCATCAGCACCACCAGCAGCGAGAAGATGATCAGGGTGTTCATGCGCGATCTCCCTTCGAGCCGTTCGAGCCCTTGGCGGCTTCCTCGGCTGTCTTGGCCGCGCCGACCGCGGCGACGTCATCCTCGATGCCTTCGACGTGGCCGTGGTCCGCGTGCGGCGCCTCGCCGGTGCGGATGAAGTGCCAGCACACCTGCAGGAAGCGGAAGCACATCAGGTAGGAGCCCAGCGGCACGCACGAATACGCGATCCAGGTCGGGATCTCCAGGTCGGGCGAGGTCGGGCCTTCGAAGAGGTCGGGGTTCTCGATGCCGAAGGCATGCGTGAACGCGTAGTGCGCGCCGTTCTCCCACACGAAGGTCGCGCCCAGCGTGCCGATGGTCGCGGTGAACACCGCGCCGGCCAGCAGGCTGAAGATCACCAGGTACTTCGCGTGCTCGGGCCTGAGCTTGCGCACCAGCACGTCCACGCCCACGTGGGTGCCGGCCCGCACGCCGTAGGCGGCGCCGAACTTGGCCATCCACACAAACATGTAGATGCACAGCTCCTGCGCCCAGCTCACGTCGATGCGGATGACGGCATCTTGCAGGTGCGGCACGCCGGCCAGGAAGCGATGCAGCACGGCCATCGCGATGACCAGCGTCGCGGCACCCATGAGGAAAGCGATCAGGCTCTCCTCCAATCGATCGAGCCATCTCAGCGACATGGTGATCTCCTTCAGACAAAAGAAGGCCGCGCCGCCCAGAACAGGGGCGCGGCACACAGGACGCCGCCCCAGGCGGGCGGACTCATCAAGCGGGAGCCCGGAGAACCGGCTTTGCCGGGCTCCTGGGGTCCGCCCCCTTGGGGGGCCGGCGTCAGCCGGTAGGGGGGAACTTATCTCGTCGGCGGGACGAAGCCGGCGGCCTTGTAGGCAGCCTCGACGGTGGCCTTGCCGACGCGGCCTTCCATCTCCTTGTGGACCGGCATCAGCGCCAGCTTCCACTCGTTCACCTCGGCCGGCGTCAGCGTGTAGATCGTGGTCTTGCCGCTGGCCTTGATCTTCTCCAGCGCCTGCTGGTTCTCGGTCTGCGCGATCGCGTTGGCGTAGATGGTGGCGTCCTTGACGCTGCTGTCCACCACCGCCTTCAGGTCGGCGGGCAGGCCGTCGTAGAACTTCTTGTTGATGATCAGCGCATAGGCCAGGTGGCCGTGGTTGCTGAGGGTCGTGTGCTTCTGCACCTCGTAGGTCTTCTGCGTGTAGAAGTTGGACGGCACGCCCTCGGTGCCGTCGACCACGCCCGACTGCAGCGCCTGGTACAGCTCGGAGAAGGCCATCACCTGCGGGATCGCGCCCAGCGCGCGCATCTGCGCGTCCAGCACCTTGGAGGACTGGATCCGCATCTTCAGGCCCTTGAAGTCGGCCACGTGGTGCAGCGGCTTGTTGGCGCTCATGATGTGGAAGCCGTTGTCCCAGAAGGCCAGGCCTTTGATGCCCTTGGGCTCGAGCTTCTTGAACAGCTCCATGCCCAGCGTGTTGGTGGTGTTGCGGAACGAGGCGTCGTCCTTGAACAGGAAGGGCAGGTCGAAGACCTCGAACTCCTTCACGCCCAGCGGGCCGAACTTGGCCAGCGACGGTGCCAGCATCTGCACCGAGCCCAGCTGCAGCGCCTCCAGCTCTTCCTTGTCCTTGTAGAGCTGGCTGTTGGGATAGACCTCGACCTTCAGGCGGCCCTTGCTGCGCTCTTCCGCCAGCTCCTTGAAGCGCTGCGCGCCCTTGCCCTTGGGCGTGTCGGGGGCGACGACGTGGCTCAGCTTGATCACGATCGGCGCCTGGGCGAAGGCGCTCGTGGCGGTGCCGAGCGCGGCGCACAGGCCGGCGGTGGCGAGCGCGACGGACAGCAGCGCGCGGCGATGGAAGGTGGCGGACATGTTGGTCTCCTGGTGTTCTCGGGATCCAAGGCGCCGGCGCGGGGCCGGTCTGCGGGATGGAGCGGATTGTGGAAATCCGGCCTGCGCGCGGCCAGTTGTGGACTTCCACATTGGGGGAGCCCGCAGCGCCCGCCGCCCGGCCCGCGCGTCGCGCAACGCCTAGACTGCCGCCATGGCCGTGTCCCGACGATTGCTCCAGATGCTCAAGCGCGCCAGCTGGGCCTTGCCGCTGCTGCTGGCGCTGGCCTTTGCCGCGTCGGTGGGCGTGTGGCTGCGGCTGAGCGACGTCCGCGACCTGGAGGAGGAACGGCTCACGCTGATCACCGACGCGCTGTCGCTGGAGGCGCGCATCTCGGACTGGCTCAACGCGGAGCATGCGGCGGTGGACCGGCTCGCCCTGCAGCTGCCGGGCCAGGTCGACGACCGCATGCTGCTCAACCACCGCGCGGTGGCCGAGGGCCTGCGCCGGCTGTGGGTCAGCGCGACCGTCCTGGATGCCAACAACCGCGTGATCGCGCATGTGCCGCAGCAGGTGCCGCAGGCGACGGCGCCGTCGAAGGAGCGCAGCGGCGTGAGCCTGGACGAGGGCGGCCTGACCGCGCACTGGAGCGCGGCGCGGCCGCAGGGCGGGCGGCTGGTGGTGCGCTTCGCGCCGAGCGCGCTGCTGCGCCAGACGCTGCCGTGGTGGCTGGCGCAGAAGTACGACGTGCGCCTGGTCGACGGACTCGGGCAGCGGCTCGCGCAGACGGGCGATGCGATCGCGCTGCCCGGGACGCAGAGCTACCGCGTCAGCGTCGATCCCGCGATGCGCGAGACCTGGCTCGAGCTCAACACGCGCGTGCCGCACCGGCCGTGGTGGTACACGCTGGCGGCGGGGCTGATGGGCGTGTTCCTGCTGCTGTCGGCGCTGGCGAGCGCGATGCTGCGCCGGCAGATGCGCGAGGTTCGGCGCGCCGAAGGCGAGGCGCGGACCGAGGCCGCCTGGCGGCGCGCGGTCGAGGATTCGTTGACGGTGGGCCTGCGTGGGCGGGACCTGGACGGCCGCCTGACCCATGTGAACCGCGCGTTCTGCGACCTCGTGGGTTATGGCGCGGAGGAGTTGCTGGGCCGCCTGCCGCCGATGCCGTACTGGCTGCCCGACGAGATGGCCGACAGCCTGCGCCGGCACCAGCGCAACATGGCGGGCGGCGCGCCGCGCGAGGGCTACGAGGCGCGCTGGATGCATCGCGACGGCCATGAGCTGGACGTGATGATCTTCGAGGCGCCGCTGGTGGATGCGAACGGCGTGCAGATCGGCTGGATGGGGTCGATCGTCGACATCAGCGCGCGCAAGCAGACCGAGGAACGCGAGCGCCGCCGCACCGAGGCGCTGGCGCACCAGGCGCGGCTGAGCACGCTGGGCGAGGTGGCCTCGGCGCTGGCGCATCAGCTCAACCAGCCGCTGGCGGCGATCGCGGGCTACAACGCGGGGGCGCTGCGCTCGCTGGAGCGGGCAGGGCATCCGGATGACGACATCGTCATGGAGGCGCTGCGGCGGCTGGGCGAACAGGCGCAGGAGGCGGGGCGCATCGTGCAGCGCATCCGCGCCTTCCTGACGCGGCGCGCGCCGCAGCCGGAACGCTGCGCGATGCCGGAACTCGTCGCGCGGGTGCTGGCGCTGCTCAAGCGCGACCTGCGCGGCGTGCGGGTGGACGTCGAGATGCCCGCCGGGCTGCCGGAGGTGCAGGCCGATGCGGTGCTGATCGAACAGGTGCTGATCAACCTGGTGCGCAACGCGCTGGATGAACTGCACCATCGGCCCGGGGCGCAGGTGCGCATCGGCGCGCAGCGCGTGGGCGAGCGCTTCGTGCGCGTCGACGTCGACGACAACGGGCCCGGGCTGCAGGGGCGCGGCATCGATCAGCTGACGACGGCGTTCTACTCGACCAAGGCCGAAGGCATGGGCATGGGGCTGGCGATCTGCCGCTCGGTGATCGAGGCGCACCACGGCGGCATGGAGGCCGGCGCGGGCGCGCTGGGTGGGGCGAGGATCAGCTTCACGCTGCCGCTGTGTCAGGAGACCGGGCCGTGCGGTGCGGGCGAGGCGGGCGTCGATTCATACAAGGAGGGCGCGCGATGAGCGACCCACAGGCGACGGTCCACCTGGTGGACGACGAGGCGGCGGTGCGCGACGCGCTGGCTTTCCTGATGCGCTCGCACGGTCTGCGGGTGGACGCGCATGCGAGCGGGCCGGCGCTGTTCGAGGCGCTGGACCAGGCGATCGATCCGCATGGCTGCATCGTGCTGGATGTGCGGATGGAGCCGCTGTCCGGGCTGCAGGTGCATGACGAGCTGATCGCGCGCGGGGTGCCGCTGCCGGTGATCTTCCTGAGCGGTCACGGCGACATCCCGATGGCGGTGGATGCGATGCAGAAGGGCGCGGTCGATTTCGTCGAGAAGCCGTTCAACGACCAGGCGCTGGTGAACAAGGTGCAGCGCGCGATCGCGACGGACGTCCACCGCTGGCGCGAATCGCGCGCTCATGCGGACGTGGCCGGCAGGCTCGCCAGCCTGACCGACCGCGAACGTGAGGTCGCGGTGCTGGTGGCGGCCGGCAAGCTGAACAAGCAGGTCGCGGATGAACTCGGTATTGCGATCCGCACGGTAGAGGTCCACCGCGCGCGGGCGTTCACGAAGCTGGGCCTGCGCTCCGCGGCGGAACTGGCGACGCTGTTGGAGCGGTTTGAGGTGAAGCGGGAGAAGGGTTCAAGTTGAGGTTGGCCATGGCTGCCAGCCGATACCGTGCGCGTTGAGCAATGGTCATCGCGTGAACGATGTAGGCTATGTCGCCCGTGGCCTGTGCCTCGAGCTCATAGATCAAGACGGCCTCAATGCTGTCGAGGCCGTCTATCGGATCAAACGGTGTGAACGCAACGGTCATTCGGCCAGCTTAGGCGTCATGACCTCACGCTGCACTGATGACGAGCGACACGTTGCTCCCGCCGAATGCGAAGGAATTGCTGACCATCGACTTGGATGGGTCGAAGGCCCGCGGCTCGCGGATCACGTCCGCGATCTCCTCGAGTGCGCTTGTGCGCACGTTCGCGCTGCGTGGCAGCTCGCCACGGCGCAGCGCCTGAACGCAGGCGATCAGCTCCAGCGCGCCGCCGGCGCCGATCAGGTGACCGTGCAGCGCCTTGGTCGCGCTCACCGGCACGCCGCGCGGGCCGAAGACGCGCGCCAGCGATTCGGCCTCGACCGCGTCGCCCACGTCCGTGGCCGTGCCGTGCGCGTTCACGTAGCCGACCTGCGCCGGCCCGATCCCCGCGTCGGCCAGCGCGGCGCGCAGCGCGCGCTCCTGGCCGTCGGCATCGGGCCGCGACAGGTGCACCGCGTCCACGCTATGCCCGTAGCCGGCCAGCACGGCAAGCGCCGACGCGCCGCGTGCGCGGGCGTGCGAGGCCGTCTCCAGCACCAGCGCCGCCGCGCCCTCGCCCAGCACCAGGCCACGCCGGCCGTCGTCGAAGGGCCGGCAACTGCGCGAGACATCCTCCGGATCCGGCGGCGCCATCACGCCCATCGCCTGCCACGCGGCCACCGAGCCCGGATTCAGCATCGCCTCCGAGCCCCCCACCAGCGCCAGGTCCGCGCGACCCTGGCGCAGCAGCATCAGCGCCTCGCCGATCGCCTGCGCCGACGACGCGCAGGCGTTGGAGATCGTCAGCATCGCCGCCCTCAGCCCGTGCCGCATCGCCAGGTGCGAGGCCGCCGAGTTGCTCATCACCCGCACCACCGTGTAGGGATGGATGCGCGGCGTCTCCTTGGTCAGGTGCTCGCCATAGGACTGCTGCAGCGCATTCGACCCGCCCAGCCCCGTGCCCCAGGCCACCGCCGCCCGCTCGGGCCGGGGCGCCGTCGCCGGCAGGCCGGACTGGGCCCAGGCCTCGCCGGCAGCCTGCAGCGCCATCAGGCTGTGCCGGTCGTGCAGGTTGCGCTGCGCCGGCGGCATGTCCTGGCCCAGCGCCTGCGTCACCGCCGCCGCCGCGAACGGCGCCACGCCGCGCGCCGGATCGCCCGGCTGCAGCGCGATCCCCGACCGTCCCTGCGCCAGCGCGTCCGCGAACGAGGCCGCGTCCGGACCAAGCGCGCTGCAGGCGCCGATGCCGGTGATCCATACCGCTTCCGCGTTCATGCGGCTGGCGGCGCTCAGGCCGCGACCGCCGTGGCGGACGCCGCCGGCGTGCCGGCGTCGCCGTCGCCCGCCAGCAGCGCGTCCACGAGTGCCGCCAGGCCGGCGATCGTCGGCTGCTTCATCGCGGCGTCGTGGTCGATCTCGATGTGGAACTTGTCCTCGACCGCGAACATGAAGTCGACCAGCATCAGCGAGTCCAGCCCCAGCTCGGCGAAGGTGACGTCGTTCTTCAGGTCGTCGGCCGACATGCCCAGGTCGTGGCAGGCCAGCTGGCGGAGTTCTTCAAGCGTGTTGCTCATGGGGGAGGTCCTCGGTCGCGGTCAAAGGGGAAAAACGCTCGGCCGGCGCCGCGACGGGCACCTGGCGAAGCAGGAACTGACGGGCGGCCTGCGTGACCGCGCCGCGCTCGTTGTCGAGGGTCAGCATGTGATAGCTGTGGTGGAACCAGTGCACCTCGGGCGTCGCGCCCAGGCGCCGCTGCAGCTCCAGCACCGAGCGCGCGCCGCTGACGTCGTCCTCGCTCGCGTGCAGCACGACGGCGGGCGCGGCGATCTGGTGCAGGTTCCGGCGCACGTGGCGGATCAGCCGCGACGCCTGATGCAGCGAGGCCGCCGGCAGCCGGTCGGCGCCGGCGGCGGAGACATGGCTCGCGTTCATCGCCTGCGCGACCCATTCGCGCAGCCGTTCGTTCTTGATGCCGTAGGGCGGCGTCTCGCGGAAGCTCAGCCACTGGCGCAGCGGCGGCACATAGGCCAGCGGCAGCAGGCGCCGCCAGGGCGAGACGTTCCAGCCGTCGAAGTGCAGGCTGGTGGACAGCAGCATCAGCGCCGCCGCGGGCCGCTCGAGCGCCAGCGCCAGCGTCAGCACCGCGCCCATCGACAGGCCGCCCACGGCCACGCGGGCATGCCGGGCGGCCAGCGTGTCGAAATGCGCGGCGGCCATCTCGACCCAGGCCTCGAAGGGCGGGACCGCGCGGCGGCGCGCCGGCGCGGGCGCCCCGGCCACCGGCGGCACCACGCCGTAGCCGTCCAGCGCGGGCGCCTCCACGACGTAGCCGGCATCGCGCAGCGCGCGGGCCAGCGGCATCATCTCCAGCGGGTTCGCGCACAGGCCGTGCAGCAGCAGCACGGCCGGGCGCGGATCCAGCGCGGGCGCCGGCGGCGGCTCTGCGGCCGCGGCGGTCGTGGAGAACGGGGCAACGATGTTCGGCATGGGCGGCAGTCTGTCCAAGCTCGCTGTTGCGGACTTGACGCGAAGCTGTCGGAAAGCTGTCGGCGCCGTTGCCCTCAGGTTTCTGACAGGTCTCGGATTGGCCCCCGCAAGGCTCAAGGCTTATGCTGCCGCTCCATGCGAATCCTCCTGGTCGAAGACGATGAATTCCTGGCGGAATCCACCGCCCGGGCGCTGCGCTCGCAGTCCTGGGTCGTGGACGTCAGCGCGCGTGGCGAGCCGGTGCCGCTGTCGCTGCGCGAGGACCGCTACGACCTGCTGATCCTGGACATCGGCCTGGCCGGCATCGACGGCTTCGAGACGCTGCGACGCGTGCGCGCCCAGGGCAGCACGACGCCGGTGCTGCTGCTGACGGCGCGTGACGCGGTCGAGGACCGCGTGCGCGGCCTGGAGGGCGGCGCCGACGACTACCTCGTCAAGCCCTTCGCCCTGAGCGAGCTGATCGCCCGCGCCCGCGCGCTGGTGCGCCGCAGCCAGGCGCGCACCGGCAACGAGCTGCGGCTATCGACGCTGCGCATGGACCTGGAGGCGCGCCGCGCCTTCATCGCCGAGGAACCGCTGGCGCTGTCGGCGCGCGAGTGGGACGTGCTGGGCTTCCTGCTGGCGCGTGCCGGCAAGGTGGTGGCCAAGGAGCAGATCGCCTCGGCCAGCAATGGCTGGGAGCAGGGCGTCAGCGACAACGCCATCGAGGTCTGCGTCTCGCGGCTGCGTGCCAAGATCGAGCCGGCCGGGCTGCAGCTGCGCACCGTGCGTGGCCTGGGCTACCTGCTCGAGGAGATGCCCGCCGCGCCGGCGGCGAAGGCCTGACCCGCGGCATGAGCGACACGCCGCGCCACCGCACCTTCAGCCTCAAGCAGCGGCTGCTGATCTGGCTGATGGCCCCGGTGCTGGTGGCGGTGCCGGCCGCCGGCCTGGTGCTCTACGACGTGATGCACGACACGGCCATCTCCTGGCTCGACCAGGCGCTGGGGGACACCGCGCTGGCCGTGGCCAGCCTGCTGCGCGAGCGCGACGGCACCGTGTTCGTCGACGTCTCCGGCTCGACCGACCGCGCGCTGCGCTTCGACCGCACCGACCGGATCTATTACCTCGTTCTCGACCCGGCCGGCGAGGTGCTGCTCGGCGACGCGCAACTGGCGCGGCTCCAGCTGCCACGGCGCAAGCCCAACGAATGGTTCTTCACGCTGGCGACGCTGGACGGCGAGTCGCTGCGCGCCGCGGCGCTGGGCGCCACTTGCGGCCGCTCGGTCTGCCAGATCCTGGTCGCCGAGACCCTCAACAAGCGCGATGCGCTGCAGCGGCAGCTGGCGGTCGTCGTGGTGCTGCTGATCGGCGGCATGGCGATCCTGCTGGCCGGCGCGGGCTGGTGGGCGACCTATCGCGGCCTGCGGCCGCTGGCGCGGTTGAGCGCCGAGCTGGAGCAGCGCGACCTGGCGCGCCTGGAGCCGCTGCAGCCCGACGTGCCGGGCGAGCTGCGGCCCCTGATCGCGGCCTTCAACCGGCTGTTCGAGCGACTGCGGCGGGCATCGTCGGCGCAGCAGGATTTCCTGGCCAACGCGGCCCACCAGCTCCGCACGCCGCTGACCTCGCTGCGCACCGAGATCGACCTGGCCCTGCTGGAGCCGCACGACCCGCAGATGGAGCCGGTGCTCAAGCGCCTGCAGGGCTCGGTGGACCGCAGCGCGCGGCTGGCGACGCAGATGCTCTCGATCGCGCGCGCCGAGGCCGAACCCGGCGGCCGCGAGCAGCCGCTGGACCTGCGCGACATCGCGGCCCAGGTGGCCGAGGACTGGGTGCCGCGCGCGCTGCAGTCGGGCGCGGACATCGAGTTCGAGCTGGACAGCGCGCCCGCGCTGGGCCAGGGTTTCCTGCTGCGCGAGCTGCTGGCGAATGTGCTGCACAACGCGCTGAACTACGCCGGACCGGCGCCGCGCATCACGGTGCGCACCGGCTGCGACGGGGAGTGGTCGCGGATGGAGGTCGAGGACAACGGTCCCGGCATCCCGCCGCAGGAGCGCGAGCGCGCGCTGCGCCGCTTCGAGCGCGGCAGCGAGTCCAAGGGCACCGGCAGCGGCCTGGGCCTGGCCATCGCGCTGGACATCGCGCAGCGGCACCGCGGCCGGCTGGAGCTGCTGGACGCCGGCACGGGCACCGGGCTGCGGGTGCGGCTGAGCGTGCCGAGGGCGGGCGCCGACGGGGCGAACTGAACGCGTGCCGGGCGCAAGGCGCCCGATCACGGTGGGTAATCGCAACGGAGGTGCAACGAATGCATCTCCGGGGCGTCGTTCATGGGGTCGTCATCGCGCGTGGACAGACTCGCGGGCTTCCTCCCTCCCGTGCCCCGCCTTTGGGCGGCCCCTGCTTGTGAACACTGTCCGCACCGATTCTCCCGAACCCGTCGACGCCATCGTCTCCAACGTCACGGCCAACACCGACGTCACGGCCAACGCTGACCGCGGCCGCCTCGCCGCGGCGGGCGCCATGGCCGGCCTCCTGTCCCTCGCCTTGGCCGCCTGCGGCGGCAGCGGCAACGGCAGCGGTGCTCCCGAGCCCGAAGCCGGCGCCTGGACGACCGGCGACCTGCACGTGCACACCGTCCAGTCCGACGATTCGCGCACGACGCAGACGCTGGACTTCGTGCTCGGCAAGGCCTTCACCACCCACGGGCTGGACTGGATGGCGGTCACCAACCATCTGCGTTCGTCCAAGTACGACAACGACGCGAAGCTGCTGCCGGCGCCGGTGGCCTTCGCCTATGGCATGGCCGCCTACGAGATGCCCCGCGTCAAGGCGCTGCAGGCGGCCGGCAGCTACACCGGCAAGCTGATCTTCTCGGGCTTCGAATGGGACACACCCACCCATGACCACATCGGCATCGGCATCTTCGAAGGCGACTCGACGCTCGCCACCTCCGCCAGCGCGATGAAGGAGTTCCAGTACGTCTTCACCAACGGCGACGAGTCGCTGTTCCAGGCGGACGACCTGGCCCGCTGGAAGGCCAAGTACAGCCAGCGCGCCAACGCCACGGCCGCGGACGCGCTCAAGGGCATCGCCTGGCTGAAGGACAACTACCCGGACACCAGCTACGCGGTCATCAACCATCCGTCGCGCAATCCCGGCAAGTACACGATCGCCGACTTCCGGCAGATGAATGACCTCGCGCCGAAGATCGTCTTCGCGATCGAGGGCATGGTGGGCAACCAGATGGAGCCCAACCGCGGCGGCTACACCTCGGCCTACATCGACGCCAACAAGCCCAACCGCACCTACGGCGGCACCGACTACGTCGTCGCCCAGCTCGGCGGCGTGTGGGACGCGCTGCTGGGGGAGGGGCGGCGCATCTGGAACGTCGCGAACTCCGACTCGCACTTCGAGATCGATGCCGCCGGCAACAGCAGCGGCTACTACCCCGGCGAGTACGCGAAGAACTACGTGTGGCAGCCCAAGGGCAGCACCGGCGTCGCCGGCCTGCTGGGCAGCCTGCGCGCGGGCCGCGGCTTCGGTGTGTTCGGCGACCTGATCAACGCGCTGGACTTCCGCGCCGCGGCCGGCGGCGGCCAGGCGACCATGGGTCAGGAGCTGGTCGCCAGCGCGGGACAGACGGTCACCGTCACCCTGCGCTTCAAGAGCCCGGCGGTGAACAACTATCAGCGGCCGGTCAACAGCGGCAACCTCGGCAACATGGTGCCCAAGGTGCATCACGTCGACCTGATCGTCGGCGACGTCGGCCCCAAGGCGGCGCCCGGCACGCCGGCCTACGACGTGGCGACGAATCCGTCGACGCGGGTGCTCAAGCGTTTCACCAGCGCCGACTGGACCCTGGGCGCGGACGGCTACTACAGCGTCACGACGACGCTCCCGGCGAGCCGGAGCCAGTACCTGCGCCTGCGCGGCACCAACCTGGCCGAGGACGTGCCCGGCCTGAGCGCTGGCGGCGAGCCGCTCGCCGACCAGCCGGTGAACACGGCCGACAACGCGACGCGCCATGACCAGATCAACGACCGCAACTACGGCAGCCTGTGGTTCTACTCGAACCCGATCTTCGTCACCGTGAAGTGAGGCGCGCGACGCGGGCTCGCGCGGGGCGCGCGTCGCTGGCGAGCCGCCAGTCGTCCGGGCGGCACAATCGCGGCTCGGAGCTGGCCGGTTCCCAGTCCTGCGCACCCGCATCGCCATGTCCATCCGCATCGTCCAACTCGGCGTCACGCCGCGCCTGCCCGACGAGGGCGCCCGCCTCGGCACCGTGCGCCGCCCGCCGCGTGGCATCCGCAAGGAGGACTACGCACGCCTGGGCTACTACGACAGCTGGCTGCCGCTGCTGGCGCCCAGCGCCGAGCTGATGGCGCAGGGCAAGGCGGCCGAGGACGACCGGCAATGGTCCGCCTTCGCCAAGGCCTACCGCAAGGAGATGGGCGAGTCCGCGCCGTCGCAGCTGCTGGATGCGCTGGCGGCGCTGTCGCACTCGGCCAACCTGTCGGTGGGCTGCTACTGCGACGACCCGAAGCGCTGCCACCGCAGCCTGCTCACGCAGCTGCTGGAGGAGCGCGGGGCCGCGCTGCGCGCCGACTGAGCCCGGTCAGCGATCCGCGTTGAACTGGATTGCCGCAAGCATGCGCGTCAGCTTCTCGACGCGCGACGCCGCCAGGAACTGCCGCGCCCAGGCGAGCCGGCCCAGCAGCGGCGCGCGCAAGGCCGGATCCACCGGGACGGATCGCGACCGCAGGCCGAGCTGGTGCAGTTCCGCCTTGAGGCGGTCGTAGCGCTCGCGCGCGAGATTCGGCCGCGTGTTGACGACGACGCCGGTGACGGACTGGCGCCCGCCCGCCGGCATCGCGCGCGTCTTGTCGCGCCGCAGGCGGAAGCCCTCGTCCTCGACGATGGCTGTGACCCAGGCGCGCAGCGCGCGTTGATCGCGGCGCAGCGAGGCGGGCCCCGAGAACACCAGGTCATCCGCGTAGCGCGTGTAGCGCGCACCGAAGCGCCGCGCCAATCCGTCCAGTCGCAGGTCCATCGGGAACGCGCACAGGTTGGCCAGCACCGGCGAGGTGGGCGCGCCCTGCGGCAGGTGGAAGGACGCGAGGCGCCGGGCGCCGTCGGCATCGATCGAGTCGTCCTCGCGCAGTCGCTCGCGCAGCGGCGCGGGCGTGCGGGTCAGGCACAGAAGCACGAGGCGCTCCACCACCGCGTCCGGCAGGCCCAGCGTGCGCAGCGTCGCGCGGACCCGCGCCCGGCCGATGCTCGGGAAGAAGTCGCGCAGGTCGAAGCGGATCACGAAGTCCTGGCCCGCGTGGCCGGCCGCGTGCGTCGCGACGTTGCGGCCGCGCACGAAGCCGTGCGCCGCCTCGTGGCAGGGCAACTGCTGCAGGAAGTCGTCGAGCAGGCGGCGCTGCAGGGTCTTGAGCCGCGGCATCGGGGCCTCGATGAGGCGCAGCCCGCCGCGGCGCTTGGGCACGAGCAGGCCACGGTAATGGGGCGTCGGATGCGCATGCGGTTGGCGTGGCGTCGCGGTGCGCTCGCGGTACTGGCGCGCGGGACCGGCGAAGTGATCCAGCTCGTCGAGCGTGAGGCCGAGCCAGGCCGCGAGATCCGCCTCGGTCGACCAGTCCGGCCGCACCAGCGATGCCAGCGCCAGCGGAGGCGGCCGCAGGCGAGACGGTCGCAGCAGCAGGCGGCGCACCGTCGGCCGTGGGCGCTCCGGATCGAAACCGGCGTGGAATGCCTCGAGCGCTTGCAGCGCGTCGGCGAGGCTCGCCACCGAGTGGGCCAGCCACACGGGCCCCGCCCAGCGCGCCAGCTCGGCGCACAAGGGCGTGAGCCAAGGGCGCGCTTCGGCGCCAAGGCATTGCTCCGCGCGCGCCTGCAGCGCATGGGCCTCGCGGCCGCGTGGCGCGTCGTCGTCCGTCTGCAGCGCCCGCGCGAGCGCCAGCGCGATCCAGCGGGGATAGGTCAGCGGCGCGGCAAGGCTCATTGGCGTGGAGGCTCTCCAGGATCAGCGACGCGACCGGGGAAAAGGGCTCGGTCCGCGGCGGACGGCAAGGGGTGACCTCCAGCGACCGCCAACTCACCGGTCCCGCCGATTCAGGTCCGCGCGGTAGCGCGGCGCCGAATCCGCGCCGGATGTCTGACTGTGGAGAGCGCCGCGGGGATGCCCCGCGGCCGGAGGCGCGAACGCTTCCGAAAGGCTTGGCGGCGCCGGAGGTCGGCGGCGATTATGGGTGCGGGCCGCGAGCCCGCTCAAGCCGGCGTTCAGCCCGCGTGAGGACGCTTCGCGGATGGCGCCAGCTCACGCCGCGCTCAGCACCGCCTGCTTCGCCGCGTTCGCCTCCAGCGGGATGTAGGCCTGATCGGACTCGGAGCGCTTGGCCTCGCAGCTGGCCACCAGCTGCTTCTGCCATTGCGAGTGGCGGTCGAAGAGCTCCGCGATCCAGTCGACGAAGACCCGCAGCTTGGTGCTCAGGTGCCGGTTCGGCGGATACACGACGTACAGCGGCAGCGGGTCCGATTCCCAGTCGCACAGGAAGGGCACCAACTCGCCAGCGTCGATGTGGGGCTTGATCATGAAGTAGGGCGCCTGGATCACGCCCAGCCCGGTCAGGCCCGCCGTCATGTACGCGTTGCCGTCGTTGACCGAAACCTTGTAGTGGCCGTAGATCTCGTAGCGCTGGCCGTTCTTGCTGTAGTCGAACGGGAAGCGCTTGCCGGTGCGGGTCGAGAAATAGCTGACCACGTGATGCTGGTCCGACTCCAGGTCCAGCGGATGCTGCGGCATGCCGTGGCGCTGGATGTAGGCGGGCGAGGCGCAGCAGCCGTAGCCCCAGTCGCCAATGCGCCGCGCCACCAGCGACTGGTCGGTGATCTCGCCGCCGCGCACGACGCAGTCGACGTTGTCGCCGATCAGGTCCACTGGCCGGTCCGACACGCCCAGGTCGATCTGGATGTCCGGATGTCTTGCATAAAACTCCGGAAGTGCCGGGATCAGCAGCAGCCGCGCCACGCTCGACGCGACGTCCACGCGGATCCGCCCCTTCGGCGCCGCGCGCGCATGCGAGACCGAGCCCTCCAGCTCCTCGATGTCCGACAGCAGCCGCGTGACCCGCTCGTAATAGGCGGCGCCATCGGGCGTCACGCTGACGCGCCGCGTGGTGCGGTTCAGCAGCTTGACCTTGAGGTGCTCCTCGAGCGACTGGATCAGCCGCGTCACCGCGGTCTTGGGCAGGTCCAGCGATTCCGCCGCCCGCGTGAAGGTACCCGCTTCCACGACGCGCGCGAAAGCCTGCATGGCATTGAGCTTGTCCATCCTGAACCCCTGATGTCGGCGCGAGGCCGCGACTGCTGATGTGCTTCTGAGCTGCTGTTGATCGGCTGCCCATCGACTGCCGATCGGCTGCTGATCGGCGCGTCTCGTGCGCGCGCGAGGTCGCCATCCTGCCCGATCGATTGTTTCGTCGATGAAACGCTGATTCGCGTCGGGCCCTGTTTATCGGACGGCGTCCGATCTCTAAATTTCGCTGCATTGCAACATGAACCGGCCTGCCCCCACGCGGAGCAGGCCTTTGCTCCTGCCATGGATGCGCTGCCGCTGACCTCCTGCCACGACGACCTCCTGCCCGCCGGCGACGGCGTCGTGCCGGTGCGCGTCTACAAGGGTGCCGCGCGCCGCAAGGACGCGCCGGTCGTCATGCACCTGCACGGCGGCGCCTTCACCTGCGGCGACCTGGACAGCGGCGAACTGGTGTCGCGCCTGCTGGCCGACGCGGGCGCGGTGGTGGTGGACGTCGACTATCCGACCGGCGCCGACCACGTCTTCCCGGCCGCGCTGAAGATGCTGGACGCGCTGCTGGCCGGCCTGCACAAGGCGCGCACGCGGCTGTCCGGCAAGGGCGCGCCGCTGGTGGTCGCCGGCGAGGAGGCCGGCGGCAACCTCGCCGCGGCGCTGGCGCTGATGGCGCGCGACCAGGGCCACCGCAAGCTCGCCGGCCAGATCCTGATCGGGCCGATGCTCAATCCCTGCATGGCCACCGCCTCGCTGCGCCAGGCCGAGGCGGGCTACGGCGAGTGCCGCTGGATGCATGGCTGGCGCGCCTACCTCGGCGAGGGCGAGGACGGCGACCATCCCTATGCCGCGCCGGCCAACACCAGCCGCCTCGCCGGCCTGGTGCCGGCGCTGGTCGTCAGCGCCGAGGACGACCCGATGCGCGACGAGACCCTGGCCTACGCCCGCGCGATGAAGCGCGCCGGCGTCGACGTCCAGCAGGCGCTGATCGCCGGCCCGAGCGGCTGGCCCTGCAGCCTGATGAAGCGCCCCTCGCTGGCCGCGCCGCCGCAGCCCTGGGCGAGCGCGCTGCGCCAGAAGCTCGCCGATTTCCTGACCCTGATTCCTCCCGCCGGCCCGCGCCGGCCGCAACCCGCCTGACCGGCCCACCGAGCCTTCCCCTGACCGATCCACCGATTTCCCAGCCGTCCCGAACTCCCAACGTCTACCCCCGTCCACGGAGCACCACCATGAACAAGAAGATCTTTGCCACCTCGCTCACCGCCGTCGCCGCGGTCGTCGGGGCTCTCGTCGTCGGCCTGCACAGCCAGCAGGCGGTCGCCAATCAACCGTCGGGCGCGCCGCAGGCGATCCCCGTGTCCGTCGCCACCGTCGCCAGCCAGGACGTCGCGGCCTGGGACGAGTTCTCCGGCCGCCTCGAGGCCGTCGAGCGCGTCGACGTCCGCGCCCGGGTGTCGGGCGCGGTGCAGTCGGTGCACTTCCGGGAAGGGGCGCTGGTCAAGGCCGGCGAGCTGCTGATCACCATCGACCCCGCGCCCTACCAGGCCGAGGTCGACCGCGCCGAGGCGCAGGTGCTGGCCGCGCAGGCGCGCGTCAGCTACACGAAGAGCGAGCTGGAGCGCTCCACCCGCCTGTGGAGCGAGCGCGCCATCGCGCAGCGCGAGCTCGACGAGCGCAGCAACGCCTCCAACGAGGCCAACGCCAACCTGCGCGCGGCGCAGGCGGCACTGCAGTCGGCCAAGTTGAACCTGGGCTACACGCAGGTCCGCGCGCCGGTCGCCGGCCGCGTCGGCAAGCTGGAAGTCACGCAGGGCAACCTGGTGGCGGCCGGCCCCGGCGCGCCGGTGCTGACGACGCTGGTCTCGGTCAGCCCGATCTACGCCAGCTTCGACGCCGACGAGCGCACCGTCGCCCGCGCGCTGGGCGAGCTGCACGGCAGCGCCAAGGGCGGGGCCGGCGCGATGGGCGACCTGTCCAGCATCCCGGTGCAGATCGGCACCGCCGCCACCGCCGACACGCCCTTCAACGGCCGGCTGCAGCTGATCGACAACCAGGTCGATGCCCGCAGCGGCACGGTGCGGGTGCGCGCGGTGCTGGACAACAAGGACGGCGCGTTGATCCCCGGCCAGTTCGCCCGCATCCGCCTGGGCCAGGCCAAGTCGCGTCCGGCGGTGCTCGTCAACGAGCGCGCCGTCGGCACCGACCAGAGCAAGCGCTTCGTGATGGTGGTCGGCGCGGACAACACGCTGAGCTACCGCGAGGTGCAGCTCGGCGCCAACGTCGACGGGCTGCGCATCGTCACCACCGGCCTGAAGCCCAACGAGCGCGTGGTCGTCAACGGCCTGCAGCGGGTGCGTCCCGGCGCGCTGGTGGCCCCCACCCTGGTGCCGATGAACGCCAAGGCGGAACTCCAGGCCAAGGACGGCGCGGCGAAGGCCGACAAATCCTGACGGCACGCCGCGGACCGGATCGCCTCCGGTCCGCCGTCGTGGCCGTCAGCGGGTCGGGAGCGCCTCGGCGCTGCCCGGCACCGCCTTCCATTCCCAGTCGATCTGAAAGACTGACATGAATCTCTCCAAATTCTTCATCGACCGCCCGATCTTCGCGGGCGTGCTGTCGGTGCTGATCTTCGTCGCGGGCCTGCTCGCGGTGCGGGTGCTGCCGATCTCGGAATACCCCGAGGTCGTGCCGCCCCAAGTGGTGGTCCGCGCGCAGTACCCCGGCGCCAACCCCAAGGTCATCGCCGAAGCCGTGGCCACGCCGCTCGAGGAATCGATCAACGGCGTCGAAGGCATGCTCTACATGGGCAGCCAGGCCACCACCGACGGCCTCATGACGCTGACCGTGACCTTCAAGCTGGGCACCGACCCGGACAAGGCGCAGCAGCTGGTGCAGAACCGCGTCTCGCAAGCCGAGCCGCGCCTGCCCGAGGAGGTCCGCCGGCTCGGTCTGACCACGGTCAAGAGCAGTCCCGACCTGACCATGGTCGTGCACCTGCTGTCGCCCAACGACCGCTACGACATGACCTACCTGCGCAACTACGCGGTGCTCAACGTCAAGGACCGCCTGGCGCGGATCCAGGGCGTGGGCCAGGTGCAGCTATTCGGTTCGGGCGACTACTCGATGCGCATCTGGCTGGACCCGCAGAAGGTCGCCGAGCATGGCCTGTCGGCCAGCGACGTGGTCCAGGCGATCCGTGAGCAGAACGTGCAGGCCGCGGCCGGCGTGGTCGGCGCGTCGCCCGGCCTGCAGGGCATCGACCTGCAGCTGCCGATCAACGCGCAGGGCCGCCTGAACAGCGAGCAGGAATTCGGCGACATCATCGTCAAGTCCGGCGCGGGCGGCCAGGTGACGCGGCTGCGCGACCTGGGCCGCATCGAGCTGGGCGCGTCGGAATACGCGCTGCGCTCGCTGCTGGACAACAAGTCCGCCGTGGCGATCCCGATCTTCCAGGCGCCGGGCTCCAACGCGATCGAGATCTCCAACAACGTGCGCGCCACGATGGCGGAGCTGAAGAAGGCGATGCCCGAAGGCGTCGACTACTCGATCGTCTACGACCCGACGCAGTTCGTGCGGGCGTCCATCGAATCGGTGATCCACACGCTGCTGGAAGCGGTGGCGCTGGTCGTGCTGGTCGTGATCCTGTTCCTGCAGACCTGGCGCGCGTCGATCATCCCGCTGCTCGCCGTGCCGGTGTCCATCATCGGCACCTTCGCGGTGATGCACCTCTTCGGTTTCTCGATCAACGCGCTGTCGCTGTTCGGCCTGGTGCTGGCCATCGGCATCGTGGTCGACGACGCCATCGTGGTCGTCGAGAACGTGGAGCGCAACATCGAGTCCGGCCTCAGTCCGCGTGAAGCCACCTACCGCGCGATGCGCGAGGTCTCCGGGCCCATCATCGCGATCGCGCTGGTGCTGGTGGCCGTGTTCGTGCCGCTGGCCTTCATCACCGGCCTGACGGGGCAGTTCTACAAGCAGTTCGCGCTGACGATCGCGATGTCGACGGTGATCTCGGCGGTCAACTCGCTGACGCTGTCGCCCGCGCTGGCCGCGATGCTGCTCAAGGGCCACGACGAGCCCAAGGACTGGCTGACCCGCGCGATGGACAAGGTGCTGGGCCGCTTCTTCGGCGGCTTCAACAAGCTGTTCAACCGCGGCGCCAAGGCCTACAGCGGCGGCGTGACCAAGGCGATCTCGCGCAAGGTGATCATGCTGGTCGTCTACGGCGGCCTGCTGGGCCTGACCGTGGGCCTGTTCAAGGCGGTGCCCAGCGGCTTCGTGCCGGCGCAGGACAAGCAGTACCTGATCGGCTTCGCGACGCTGCCCGACGGCGCCACGCTGGACCGCACCGAGGACGTGATCCGCCGCATGAGCGAGATCGCGATGAAGACGCCGGGCGTGGAGCACGCCATCTCCTTCCCGGGCCTGTCGATCAACGGCTTCACCAACAGCTCCAACTCGGGCATCGTGTTCGCGTCGCTCAAGTCCTTCGACCAGCGCACCGGCAAGGGCCTGTCCGCAGGCGAGATCGCGGGCAACATGAACGCGCAGTTCGCGCAGATCCAGGACGCCTTCGTCGTGATGTTCCCGCCCCCGCCGGTGCAGGGCCTGGGCACGACCGGCGGCTTCAAGCTGCAGCTCGAGGACAAGGGCGGCCTGGGCTACGAGGCGCTCGACCAGGCGGTCAAGGCCTTCATGGCCAAGGCCTACCAGGCGCCCGAGCTGGCCGGCATGTTCACCAGCTACCAGGTCAACGTGCCGCAGCTGTATGCCGACCTGGACCGCACCAAGGCGCGCCAGCTGGGCGTGGCGGTGACGGACGTGTTCGACACGATGCAGATCTACCTGGGCTCGCTCTACGTCAACGACTTCAACAAGTTCGGTCGCACCTACACCGTGCGGGTGCAGGCGGACGCCGCCTACCGCGCGCGCGCCGAGGACGTGGGCCTGCTGAAGGTGCGTTCGGCCTCGGGCGAGATGGTGCCGCTGTCGGCGCTGATGAAGGTCCAGCCGAGCTTCGGCCCGGAACGCGCGATGCGCTACAACGGTTTCCTGTCCGCCGACATCAACGGCGGCCCGGCCCCCGGTTACTCGACCGGCCAGGCGCAGGACGCGATCGCGCGCATCGCGGCGGAGACGCTGCCCCCGGGCATCAGCTACGAATGGACCGAGCTGACCTACCAGGAGATCCTGGCCGGCAATTCCGCGGTGTGGGTGTTCCCGCTCGCGATCCTGCTGGTGTTCCTGGTGCTGGCGGCGCAGTACGAGAGCCTGTCCCTGCCGGTGGCGATCATCCTGATCGTGCCCATGGGCCTGATGGCGGCGATGACCGGCGTCTGGCTGAGCCATGGAGACAACAACGTCTTCACGCAGATCGGCTTGATCGTGCTGGTGGGCTTGTCGGCGAAGAACGCGATCCTGATCGTGGAGTTCGCCCGGGAGCTCGAATTCGCCGGCAGGACGCCGTTGCAGGCGGCGATCGAGGCGAGCCGGTTGCGGCTGCGTCCGATCCTGATGACCTCGATGGCGTTCGTGATGGGCGTGCTGCCGCTGGTGCTGGCCTCCGGCGCCGGTGCGGAGATGCGCAACGCGATGGGCGTGGCGGTGTTCGCCGGGATGATCGGCGTGACGGCCTTCGGCCTGTTCCTGACGCCGGTGTTCTACGTGGTGGTGCGCCGCCTGACCGGCAACAAGCCGCTCAAGCAGCATGGCGAGGTGCCGCATGACGTCGAGGCCTTCGTCCAGCCCGAGCAGGGCGCGGGCCACGACTTCGGCCCGGGCGGCAACGCCCGTCCGCACCCGGCCGCGCCGCGCCACGAGCACGAGTGATCCCGCAATCTTGATCCCCGGACCTCCGGCGTCCCGCCACCGCGCGGGCGCCGGGACCGGCGGAGCGCTTCCCGCCGCTTGCGGGGACGCGAAGGAGTCGATGCCATGAAAACGAAACTGATGATGACGACGCTGCTGGCCGCGTTGGTGCTGGCCGGCTGCGCGACGCCGCCGCCGATCGACGAGTCGCGCCTGCCGGCCACGCCGGCGGCCTTCAAGTCGACCGCCCCCGCGACGGTGGGCGAGGCGCGCTGGGCGGTGGTCCCGCCGGCCGATGCCGAGCCGCGCGGCGACTGGTGGCTGGCCTTCGGCGATGCCACGCTGAACGACCTGATCCGCCGCTCGCTGGTCGGCAACACCGACCTGCAAGGCGCCGCGGCGCGGTTGGCGCAGGCCCGCGCGCTGCTGCGCAGCGCCAACGCCGACCGTCTGCCGCAGCTCGGCGCCAGCGCCGGCGCGGCGCGCGGCACCGTGGCGGGGCAGGGCCCGGCCGCGGCGACGGTCTGGAACGCCGGCCTGGCCGCGAGCTGGGAGGTCGACATTTCCGGCCGCCTGTCGCAGGCCAGCCGCGCGGCCTCGCTGGATGCGCAATCGCGCGAGGCGCTGCTGCAGTCGACCCGGCTGATGGTGCAGGCCGATGTGGCGCAGACCTACCTGGCGCTGCGCTTCGCCGACCAGGAGCGCCGCCTGGTGCGCGACACGGTGGCGGCCTACCGCGAGACGCTGGCGCTGACGCAGCGCCGCTACCAGGCGGGCGACGTGGCCGAGCTGGACCTGGCGCGGGTGCAGACCGAGGTGGCCGCGACCGAGGCCGAGGCGATCAGCCTGGACCGCCGCCGGGCCGAGCTGGAGAACGCCTTGTCGGTGCTGCTGGGCGAGCCGGCCTCGGGCTTCAAGGTGGCCGAGGACACGGCGCTGGCGGCCCTGCCGGCGATCCCGTCGGGCCTGCCGAGCGCGATGCTGGCGCGTCGTCCGGACGTGGCCGCGGCGCAGCGCGGCCTGCTGGCGGCGCAGGCGCGGGTGGGCGTGGCGCAGGCCGCGTGGTTCCCGAGCCTGACGCTGACGGCCAACGGCGGTTATGCCTCGCCGGAGCTGAGCGATGTGTTCCGGTGGTCGGCGCGGGCGTGGTCGGTGGACGCGCTGCTGTCGCTGCCGATCTTCGACGGTGGCCGGCGCAAGGCCGGCGTCGAATCGGCGGCGGCGGGCCTGGACCTGGCGATGTCGAGCTACCGCCAGCAGTTGCTGCAGGCGCTGCGCGAGGTCGAGGACTCGCTGGTGGGTCTGCAGACCTTGTCGCAGCAGGCGGACGTGCAAGGGCAGGCGGTGCAGTCGTCGACGCGCGCGACGGCGCTGTCGGACTCGCGCTACCGCAACGGGCTGGTCAGCCAGCTGGACCTGCTGGACGCGCGCCGCAGCGAGCTGCGCAACCGCCGCGCGGCGCTGCAGGTGCAGGCCGCGCAGTACCAGGCGACGGTCGGCCTGGTGCGGGCGCTGGGCGGCGGCTGGAACGCTCCGGCCTGAGGCCCGCGGCCGGGCAAGACCCGGCCCCTTCGTTCGCGACCGGCTCATGACCGGTGCCCCTTCGGGCGTGCAGGGATGCATGCCCTTTTTTCATGATTCCAGTCAGCGCCACGGCATGTTGCCGTGGGTGTCGCTCGCTTCTCCGCCAATGGAGGTGATGGCTGGCCGATCGCGTCACGGAGATCATCTGCCGCATCGAACCCACAAGCGACCAGGCTCCGACATGGCGACGCAAGACCTCCCCGCACCGACGGCACCCACCACGTCCTTCCGTGAGGCGCTCCCCGATGATCCCTTCGACCGGGAGATGGCGAGCCATCTTGCCGACGGCGTCTTCCCCAGCTACGAAGGACTGCCCGAGGACTACAAGCAGTGGCGATTCGAGAACACGAAGAGCATCCTGCGGGCCATCTACACGGCGGATCCGACAGCATGGACGTCGCTCAAGAAGAATCAGAAGAAGATCATCGTGCTGCTCCTCGACAAGCTGGCCGTCTCCAATGAGAACGACGCCATCTTCGAGGTGCTCAACAGCGTGCTCGAGCTGGACGATGCCACGACGAAGCGGCTCGCCATGCAGCTAAAGAGCGTGTCCTTGCAAAGCGTCGTCTCCGCGATCGAGATCCTCCGCCGCAGGCACGAGGTGGCCGAGAAGCTGAGGGCGCTGATGAACGACCACTACCTCGATACGCTTGAGACACCGGACCTGCAGGGCATCATCGAAGCCAACACTTGGCTGTTCGGCAGTGCCTACGAGACTCTCGGGGCCGAGGAGGATACGTTCACCAAGATCGCCAAGTCGCTCCGCGATGCGGTGAAGGGCATCGACGACGTCGACGTGAGCGACCTGGATGAGAGCGAGTCAGCGTTCATCGATGGCGCGAACAAGCAGGCGGACTTGTTCCTTGCCCGCAAGGTGCCGCATTACGACTCGATGGGCCGCAGGATCTATCGCTGCATCGTGGTGGAGATCAAGCGCCCAAGCGTCGCCCTAAACTACCGGCACCTCCAGCAGCTCGACGGTTATGCACAGCTGATCAAGAAGCATGCGGAGTTCGGCAGTGAAGCCATGCACTTCGAGCTGATCCTGATCGGGCGGAAGATCTCGGAGGCGGATACGGAGATCCGCAGCCGGATGCAGGGCCAGTTGCAAAAGGGTCTGACGGGGTTGGTCAGCGACGACAACCGCATGAAGCGCTTCGTCCTGAATTGGTACACCGTGCTCGACAACTTCCTGCTGAACAACCTGGCGATGATCGAGGCGCTCGAGCTGAAGCGCGAGTCCTATGCCCACGCGTCGAGGCCGGAACTCATTGCCGACATGCAGGCGCTGGCGACCTAGCCGCTGGCCATGCCTGGCTGATCGATCCGTGGACCCGCCAATCCATCAGCCGATTCGCCAATCAGCCAATCAGCCAATCAACCGATCAGCAATGCCCGCCGGCCTTCGCCCGCAACCGCCGCCAGCCGTTGCGCATCAGCCAGGTCCCGACGCCCGCGAGCAGCAGCACGATCACCAGCGCGCCTGTCGCGCCGCTCGGCGCGCCCGCGCCTTCCGCGGCGCCGATCAAGGGCCTCAGCGCATTCACGCCCGCCACCACCGCCGCGATCCACAGCACCGCGCCGCCCGCCAACTGCCCAAGGGCGACCAGCTTGTTCATGCCTTCACTCCGGATGTCGTCAAAGGACGCAGCGTAACGGTCGCAGCGCCGCTTCCTCGATCAAAGCCCCGCGCGCAGGAACGGCATCACCGCCGCCAGCAGCGCATCGGGCGCCTCCTCGGGGATGTAGTGGCCGCAGGGCAGGGCCTCGCCGTCGACCTCCGAGGCCACCCGCCGCCATTCCGCCAGCGGATCGAAGCACTTGGCCACCACGCCCTGCGCGCCCCAGTAGACGCGCAGCGGCATCGCCAGCTTGACGCCCGCATCGCGGTCCGCCCGGTCGTGTTCGAGGTCGATGCCCGCGGCGGCGCGGTAGTCCTCGCACATGCCGTGCGCGGTGCCGGGCAGCGCCAGCGCCCGCTGGTACTCCACGAATGCGCGCGGGTCGAAGGCCGCCTGGCCCGCATGCCGGCGTCCCATCGTGTCCCGCGCATAAGCGGCAGGGTCGGCCTCGATCAGCCGCTCCGGCATCGGCGCCGGCTGGATCAGGAAGAACCAGTGCCAATACGCCCGCGCGAAGGCCTCGGTCGTCTGCTCGTACATCGCCAGCGTCGGCGCGATGTCCAGCAGCGCCAGCCGCTCGACCACCGCGGGATGGTCCGCCGCCATGCGGTGCGCCACCCGCGCGCCGCGGTCGTGCGCCAGCACGCGGAAGCGCCCATGCCCCAGCGCGGCCATCACCGCGACCAGGTCCAGCGCCATGCGCCGCTTGCTGTAGTTCGCGTGGTCCGACGCGCCGGCGGGCTTGGACGAATCGCCATAACCGCGCAGGTCCGGCATCACGACGCTGAACCGCGCCGCCAGCGCCGGCAGCACGCGGTGCCAGATCGCCAGCGTCTGCGGATGGCCGTGGATCAGCAGCAGCGGCGGACCCTCGCCGCAGACGCGCGCATGGATGCGCACGCCGGGCTCGACCTCGACGGACAGGCGCCGCGCGGCTGGCGGGAACAGGGCATCGGCCGGATGCGGCTCGGCGATGAACCTGGCGGCGGGGGAAGGGGCAGAAGGGGTGGAAGGGGCGCTCATGGTCCGATGCTAGGGTCGCTGTCCTCGGTCGCGCTGTCGGGCACGAGACACTGCGCCCGCGAGCGCCGCTCCCAGGCCGCCAGCGCCACCAGCACGGCGCAGGCGAAGGCGCTGGTCCCCACCGGCGGCCAGGCCTGCACGAACGGCCCCGCCGCCGCCAGCACCAGCACCGCCACGCCGTGCGACCACGGCCAGTGCCCGACCACCGCGCGCTTGAACAGCCCGACGCCGACGGCATACAGCCCCACGCCGCCGAGCAGGCACAGCGCCGTCTTCAGGTCGGTGTGGCCGTCGGGATGGGCGAGCACGAACTCGTCCGCCGCCGCGTTGACGATGATCCCGGCCACGATGGGAAGGTGGATGTAGGTGTAGGCCAGCCGCGCCAGCCGCCCCGGATCGTCGCTGTGGGTGATGCGGCCGGTGGCGAAGTCGTTGGTGGTGTCGAAGTAGAGCCACCACAGCGCCAGGCTGCCGGCGAAGGAGACCAGGAAGGCCAGCAGGCTCATCGGCGTCAGCGGCGCCGCGGCGAAGGTCGCGCCGGTGACCAGCAGCGATTCGCCCAGCGCGATGATCACGAACAGCGCGCAGCGCTCGGCCAGGTGGCCGCCGGAGACATTCCAGTCCGCCGTCGTCGAACGGCCCAGCCCCGGCACGAAGAACCCGGCCGACGGGCCGATCACCTCGATGCCCAGGGCCACGACCCACAGCGGCACCCGCAGGTCCTCATGCAGCGCGCCGGCGATCCACAGCGCGGCCGACACCGACAGCCACGCGCCGATGCGCTGGAAGTTGCGCACCAGGGCCAGGTCGGCACCGCGCGCCGCCCAGAGGAAGAACAGCGTGCGGCCGACCTGCAGGGCGGTGAAGGACAGCGCGAACATCAGCGCGCGCTCGCCGAAGGCCTGGGGCAGCGACACCGACATCAGCAGCCCGGCCAGCATCATCGCGAACAGGCACAGGCGCACCGGCAGCCGCTCCGGGTCCAGCCAGTTCGTCACCCAGGAGGTGAAGATCCACACCCACCAGACCGCCAGCATCAGGAAACCGGTCTGCGCCGCGCCGCGCAGCGTGACGCCGTCGTGGGCGAAATGCCCGATCAGCGTGTGCGACAGCTGCGTGACGGCGAAGACGAAGACGAGGTCGAAGAACAGCTCGACGAAGCTGACCTTGGCATGGCCATGCGGGTCGGGACGGCGCAGGAGGGGAATCCGGGACATCCCCGGACTGTCGCACGCGGCCATGCGCCCTCCACCGGGGCCGATGCCAGCTTGACGCAGATCGCACGGCCGCACCCATAATCGCCCGCACTCCTCTCTACCGCCGGCTCCCGCCGGACCCGTCCCGCCGATCCGCCTTCAAGAGACCGACCCGCCCGAGACGTCGCATGCGTTCCTCCGCCGAGCCGATCCACCGCACCAGCCTCGGTCGCGGCGTGGGGCTCCTGATGGTGGCCCTGGTGGCCATGGGCGTGATCGTGGCGCTGCTGGCCTGGCGGGCGCGGGCGACGCTGGACGACCTGCGCCGCGCCGACCGCATCAACAACGTGCTGCCGTCGATGACCACGCTGATGGAGGACCTGCTCAATGCGGAAACCGGCCAGCGCGGCTACCTGCTGACCCAGCGCGCCAGCTACCTGCAGCCTTACCGCGACGCCGTGCGCAACCTCGACCGCCGCGTCGAGGAGCTCGGCGCCCGCGACCAGGACCCCGCCCACGCGCCGAAGCTGGCGCGCGTGCGCGAGCTGGTGAACCTCAAGCTCGGCGAGATGAACCAGACGATCCGGCTGCACGATTCGGGCCGGCAGGACGAGGCCCTGGAACTGGTGCTCAACGACCAGGGCCTGCACCACATGGACGAGCTGCGCGACGTGCTGGGCGAGCTGACCTCGTCGCTGCGCGCCGAGCGCGCCGCGATCAGCGAGCGGCTGTCGCGCGAGGCCGGCCACACCGAGCTGCTGATGCTGGCCGGGCTGGCGATGCTGGGACTGTTCACCGTGATGGCGACCTCCCAGGTCGTCCTGCGCTCGCGCGAGCTGATGCGGACGCAGAAACGCCTCAAGGGCATCACCGACAACGTGCCCGCGCTGATCAGCCATTACGACGCCGACGGCCTGCTGCGCTTCGCCAATGCCGAGGTCGGCCGCGTCTTCCACGCCGATCCCGCCGCGCTGCGGGGCCGCACGCTCGAGCAGGTGCGCGGGACCGAGAACGCGGCGCAGATGCGCCCCTTCGTCGAGCGCGTGATGCGCGGCGAGGCGGTGTCCTTCGACGCCGAGCAGGTGATCGACGGCGAGACGCTGCACTTCCACCAGCGCTTCGTGCCGGAGCTGGTCGACGGCCGCGTCGAGGGTTTCTACGCCTGCTCGATGGACATCACCGAGCGCAAGCGCGCCGAGGCGCTGGTCGCCGCGAGCGAGCGCCGCATGAAGGCCGTCACCGACAACCTGCCGGTGTTCATCACCTACATCGACGCCGAGCGCCGGATGCGCTACGTCAACGAGACCCTGCGCACCTGGTTCGGCCTGGACCCGCAGGCGGCGATCGGCCTGCACATCGACGACGTGTTCGGGCAGGCCAGCACCAGTCAGCGCAGCGCGCAGCTGGACCTGGCGCTGAGCGGCGAGCGGGTCGAGTTCGAGATCACCTCGGTGATGCTGGGCAAGCAGCGGCACCTGCGCACCGTGTACGTGCCCGACGTGGTCGCGGACGGTCGCGTGCAGGGCATCTTCACCCTGTCCGTCGACATCACCGTCATGAAGCAGGCCGAGGCGCAGCTGGCGCGGCTGGCCAGTTCCGACGCGCTCACCGGGCTGCCCAACCGGCGCGAGTTCGACCAGGCGCTGGCCGCGGCGCTGGCGCGGCAGCGTCGGCTCGCGCGCGAGGGCCGCGTGATGGCATTGCTGTTCCTGGACATCGACCGCTTCAAGGCCATCAACGACACGCACGGTCACGGCGTGGGCGATGTCGTGCTGCGCGAGTTCGCGGCCGTGCTGCGTCGCGCGGTGCGCGGCAGCGACCACGTGGCCCGCATCGCGGGCGACGAGTTCGTCGCGGTGCTGGAGGGTCTGAACCGGCCCGAGGAGGCGGAGCAGGTCGCCGCCAAGATCGTCGACGCGGTGCGCGCGGCACGCCCGGCCGAGGTCGCGATCACGACCAGCATCGGCATCGCCACCGTCGCCGACATCGAGGCGCCGGCGATGGACCTGATCGCCCTGGCCGACCGCGCGCTGTACCAGGCCAAGCACCAGGGGCGCGACGGCTGGACCGCGCTGCGATGGCCGGCACAGGACCAGCGGCGATGATGGCCCGATGAATCGCACCCGAATCGTCACGGGCGTCCTCATCGCCGCCGTACTGGGCCTGGGACCGTCCACCGCCTCCGTCGCGTTCGCGCAGGCGTCGCCGACCTCTTCCTCCCAGGTCGCCCCGGCCGCGAAGCCCGTCCCGGCGGCGAAGCCCGCTCCGACCGCGACGGCCGCGCCGGTCCCACGGATCGCGCCAGCAGTACCGGCCGCCCCGGCGGCCTCCGCCATCGGCACGGACGAGGAAGCCGCGCCCGGCGGCCGTCCGCTGCGGCCGCTGAGCAACGACATCGCGGAGCGCGTCCAGGCCTGCACGCTGTGCCACGGCCCGCAGGGCCGGGCGACGCCGCAGGGCTATTTCCCGCGGCTGGCGGGCAAGCCGGCGGGTTATCTCTTCAACCAGCTGCAGGCCTTCCGCGACGGGCGTCGCCATCACGCGCTGATGGCCGGGCTGCTGCGCAACATGAGCGACGACTACCTGCGTGAGATCGCCGGCTATTTCGCCGCGCTCGACGTCCCGTATCCGGCGCCCGCGCCGTCCGGGCTCGGCGCGGAGCAGCAGGCCCGGGCCGAGCGGCTGGTGACGCAGGGCGATCCGTCGCGCCGCGTGCCGGCGTGCACCGCCTGCCACGGGCCGTCGATGGCGGGTCGCCAGCCGGCGATCCCTGGCCTCTTGGGATTGCCGCGCGACTACCTCGTCGGGCAGCTCGGCGCCTGGCGCAACGGACTGCGGCGCGCGCATGCGCCGGACTGCATGGCCGACGTGGCCCGGGCGCTGTCGGCCGACGACGTCGCCGTGGTCGCGAGCTGGCTCGCGGCACGCCCGGCAGGTGCGCATCCGGAGCCGCCGTCGTCGGCGCCGCTCCCGGTGGCTTGCGGAGGCCTCGCGCCATGAGCGGGCCGGAACACGCATCGGGGGCGGCGCCCCGCGACGCCGGCTCGTGGCCGGCGCAGGACCCGGCGCGGCCGATGAAGACCTTCCTGCGCGGACTGCTCGGCCTGGCGATCGCGCTGCCCGTGATGGCGCTGCTGTTGATCGCGGGTGCCTGGGGACGGGAGCTCTGGCTGTCCGGCCGTCCGGCCCTGTCCGGCGCCGAGGACACCAACCCCGCGCTGATCGCGCGCGGCGCCTACCTGGCGCGCGTCGCCAACTGCGCCGGCTGCCACAGTCCGCGCGGCGGCGCGCCGCTGGCGGGCGGGCTGCCGCTGGGCACGCCCTTCGGCACGCTGTTCAGCAGCAACCTCACGCCCGATCCGGAAACCGGCCTGGGTCGCTGGTCCGCCGACGACTTCTGGCGCGCGATGCACCACGGCCGCAGCCGCGATGGACGGCTGCTCTATCCGGCCTTTCCGTACACCAGCTACACGGCGATGTCGCGCGAGGATGCCGATGCGATCTTCGCGTGGCTGCGCCAGCAGCCGGCGGTCCGGCAGGCCGCGCCGGCCCACCAGCTCGGTTGGCCCTATCGCTGGCAGACCGCGCTGGCGGTGTGGCGCCTGATGTACTTCACGCCCGGCGATGCGCCGTCGCAGGACGAGCCCGGCGCCGATCGCGGCGCGTCGCGCGGGGAGGGCCCCCAGGCGGTGATCGCGCGGGGCCGCTACCTGGTCCAGGCGGTGGGTCATTGCGCCGAATGCCATGCGCCGCGCAACCGGCTGGGCGCGCTGCGCGACGCGACGGGGCTGCGCGGCGGCTGGGTCGGCGTGCAGGGCTGGACCGCGCCGTCGCTGGCGGATCCACGGGCCGCGGGCGTGCAGGACTGGTCCGAGGACGAGGTGGCGCACTGGCTGCGCGCCGGCTGGTCGCCGCGCGGCGCGGCGCTGGGGCCGATGGCCGATGTCGTCGCCGAAAGCCTGCAGCATCTGAGCGAGGCGGACGCGCGCGCGATCGCCGTCTACCTGCGCGGTCTGCCCCGCGAGGCGACCACGCCGGCCGAGTTCAAGCCGGCGCCGCCGGCGCAGCTGGACCTCGGCCGCCAGGTCTATGCGAAGCACTGCGCCGATTGCCACGGCGATCGGGGCCAGGGACGGCGCATCGACGGCCAGCCGGCTTATCCGCCGCTGGCCGGCAACCGCGCCGTGACGCTCGACGCGCCGCAGAACCTGCTGCAGACGCTGGCCGACGGCGGCTACGCGCCGACCACCGCCGCCCACCCCCGGCCCTACGGCATGCCGCCGTGGCGGCAGGTGCTGAGCGAGGAGGAAATGGCCGCGGTCGCGACGGTCATCCGTCAGAGCTGGGGCAACCAGGCGCCGGCGGTGACGGCGCAGGACGTGCTGCGCTTGAGGTGATTCACGGCCCCCGAGGGGCTGCTCTCCGAGCGGACTGAACGGGCGCCCTTCGCCTGGGCGAGCCACCCTGACTGACCGCAAGACTGCGCAGCAGCATTGACATGCCTTCTTCCAGGTCCTGCTGGAATCGATACCGCAGTGGCGCCAGTTCCTCGCGTGCGATGACCGCCGCGGCGACTTCCCCTTGGACAGCCAGTGGCCACAGACCGATCAGCAGCGGCAGTGCGAGGTGGATGAACCTGTCGAACGTCGCGGCCGAAATGCTTGGCACGCTGACATGGAAAGCCATCGCAGTTTCTTGACGCACCGCCAGCAGGCCGTGCTTGAACTGGACCATGCGTTCGAAGGAGACGTTGCGCTCGAGGATGGACGGGAAGATGCTGGTGAGCCGGCAAAGCAGCGGACGTGCCACGAAGGTCGACGAGAACGCCCCGGCGATGTGTTCGATGGTCCCTTTGCGCTTGCCGCCGCGGTTGAGCGCCTGGACCAGTTCGCCCTGCCAGGCCATGAACTCCTCGACCAGGACATCGAGCAGGACGGCTTCGCTGCTCTCGAAGTAGCGGTAGACATTGGACTTGGTCATGCCGGCCTTGCGGGCCAGCTCATTGATGCCCAGGGCGTGCACGTCCGGGATCTCCAGCAGCAGGGACTTTGCTGTGTCGAGCAGCTGACGCCGGCGCTCCTCCTTTTGCTCAGGAGAGCGCGCGCGTAAATAGGGTGGTGGAGGCTTCATCCCTGTATCTTAGAAACAACACAAGAGACTGACGGTCTGCTAAACTGAGGACCATCGGTCTCTTATTTGCTCGACGACGAGCGACGCAGGGGTTTGGCCATGGTTACGCGAAGAACTGTGTTGCTCGGCAGTGCCGGCTTGGCGGGCGCGCTGGGGGCGCTGATGGTGGGCTGGACGGCGATACCGCCCAGGCCGCGCCTGGTTACGTCCGATCCGCTGCCGACTGGCCCGGGACAGTCGGCGCTGAACGGTTGGGTCAAGATCGGCGCGGACAACACGGTCGGCATCGTGATGTGCAAGGCCGAGATGGGGCAGGGCATCTACACCGGTCTGGCGATGGTGCTGGCGGAGGAACTTGATGCCGATTGGGCGCAGGTTCGCGTTGAACAGGCGCCCATCGACAAGATCTATCAGAACGTCGCCGGAATCGTCGAAAGCCTGCCCTTCCACCCCGATGACCACGGCACGCTGAAGGCCATCGCCGAGCGGATCACCGGCAAGGCGATGCGCGAGTTCGGTCTGATGCTCACGGGGACTTCCTCCAGCATGAGGGATCTCTGGTTGCCGATGCGCCAGGCCGGCGCGTCAGCGCGAGCGATGCTGTTGGCCGCCGCGTCCCAGGAATGGGGAGTGAAGGCGAGGGAATGCCGCGTTGAGGCAGGCCACGTGATGCACCCGTCCGGCAGGAGCGCATCCTTCGGAGAATTGGCGGCCGCAGCGGCGAGCCAGCCATTGCCCGATGCCGTTGTGCTGAAGGATCCCAAGACCTTCAAGTTGATTGGCAAGCCGCGTAAACGCCTCGAAGCCGCGTCGAAGATGGACGGCAGCGCACGCTTCGGCATCGACGTGCTGCAGCCCGGCATGCAATACGCCAGCGTGGAAATGTGCCCGACTCTGGGCGGCCGCGTCGCCAGCTTCGATGCCGCCGACGCGCAGAAGTTGCCTGGTGTGAGGAAGGTGCTTGCGCTGCCGCCGCTCTACGGCAGCACCGGTGGCGTCGCGGTGATTGCCGACACGCCCTACCACGCGATGCGCGCCGTCAAGGCGGTGCGCGTCGAGTGGGATGATGGGGTGGCGGCGAACTTGTCCTCCGATGAGATCTATCAGCGTCTGGCGCAATCGCTGGACACAGACGAAGGCTTCCACTTCTACAAGCATGGTGACGTCGATGCCGCGCTCAAGAGCGCCGTGAAGACCGTCAAGGCCGAGTACCGCGCGCCATATCTGGCCCACACGACGATGGAGCCGATGAACTGCACTGTCCAGTTCAAGGAGGGGCGCGCCACCGTATGGGCCGCTACGCAGGTTCCCGACATGGCGCGCCGCTCCGTGGCCAAGGTGCTGGGTCTCGCGGTCGAACAGGTCGACGTGCAGATGCAGCTGCTTGGTGGCGGTTTCGGCCGGCGCTGTGAAGTCGACGTGATCGCCCAGGCGGCGGCCATCGCCCGCGAGACGGGCGGCGCGCCGGTCCAGGTCATCTGGTCGCGCGAGCAGGACACGACGCATGACTTCTACCGTCCGGCATGCGTCTCGCGTTTCCAGGCCGGGCTTGACGCCTCCGGCCAGTTGCTGGGCTGGCTGAACACCTCGGCCGGTCAGGCCATCATGCCGCAGGTCATCGAGCGCATGCTCGGTTTGCGCGCCGCCGTGCCCGACCGGACCACCTCGGAAGGCGCCTTCGACCAGCCCTATGAGTGGCCCTCGGCACGCATCGGCCACGAGGCCGTGGAGTTGCTCGTGCCGGTCGGCTTCTGGCGCTCCGTCGGGCATTCGCACCACGCCTTCTTCAAGGAGAGCTTCCTCGATGAAGTGGCCCACGCCGCCGGGCGCGATCCAGTGGCCTTCCGCGCCGCGCTGCTGGCCAGGCACCCTCGGCACTTGAAGGTGCTGCAGCGCGCTGCCGAGTTGTCGGGTTGGGGCCAGCCCCTGCCTGCGGCCGCCGATGGCACCCAGCGTGCCCGTGGCGTGGCTCTGCATCAGTCTTTCGGCTCCATCGTGGCGCAGGTGGCGGAGGTGTCGGTGTCCCCCGACAAGCGCATCCGCGTCCACCGTGTGACCTGCGTGATCGACTGCGGCCTTGCCATCAACCCGAACCTGGTGCGCCAACAGATGGAAAGCGGCATCGTCTACGGCTTGTCGGCCGCGTTGAACGATGAGGTGCGCATCGAGAAGGGGCAGGTCCAGCAGACCAACTTCCACAACAACCCCGTGCTGCGCTTCGATGAATGTCCGGTGATCGACACCGAAGTCATCGCCAGCGACGAGAACCCCGAAGGCGTCGGCGAACCCGGTACGCCGCCGGTCGCCCCGGCTGTGGCGAACGCCCTGTTCACCCTCACCGGCCAGCGGCTGCGCCGCCTGCCACTGAAGCTGGCTTGACCCGGAGAAGTCTCATGACCCCGTTGACGATCAATCGCAAGCCTGTGGAGGTGCTGGCCGAGCCCGACACACCGCTGTTGTGGGTGTTGCGTGGCGAGCTGCAGCTGACCGGCACCAAGTTCGGTTGCGGCATGGCGCTGTGCGGCGCATGCACCGTGCACATCGATGGCGAGCCGACGCGCTCCTGCGTCACGCCGATCTCGGCGGTCGGCCTGCGCGAGGTGACCACCATCGAAGGGCTGTCCGGGCCGCAGGTGGCCACGCTGAAGGCAGCGTGGACCGATGTCGACGTGGTGCAGTGCGGCTACTGCCAGAGCGGGCAACTGATGGCCGCAGCTGCGCTGCTGAGGCAGAACCCCAAGCCGACCGATGCGGACATCGACGCCGCCATGGCCGGCAACATCTGCCGCTGCGGTACCTACCCGCGCATCCGTGCGGCCATCCATCAAGCGGCCGCGATGGCCGCAGCGTGAGCGGACCGGCACCCACGGCCGCCTTCGGGAGAGAGCATGTCGACATTCCCACCCACCCGCGGCTTCGGCGTGGGCCGCATGAAAACCGCCGGGATGCTCATCGCCGGCGGCTGGCTGCTGGCGGCCGGCTGGGTTCAGGCACAGCCCGCCGCCGCCAGTGCGCCGGCCACCACCTTGCGCTCGCCGTCGCAGTTCTCGAGCATCGCGGATGACAAGGCACGGTCGCAGGCCCTGTTTGTCGAAGCGGGCAAGGTGATCCAGCATCCCCGCTGTCTGAACTGCCATCCGAATGGCAACCGCCCACTGCAGGGCGACGGCATGCAGCTGCACCAGCCGTTGGTCTTGCGCGGCAAGGACGGTTTCGGCACCACGGCGATGCGTTGCGCCAGCTGCCACGGCGCCCAGAACTTCCAAGCGACGCGGAGTTTCAGCGTGCCGGGCAACGAGCATTGGCACCTGGCGCCGCTCGAGATGGCCTGGCACGGCCGTGCCCTCGGCGAGATCTGCAAGCAGCTGAAAGACCGATCACGCAACGGTGGCAAGACGATGGACCAGATCATCGACCACATGGCGCGCGATGAGTTGGTCGGCTGGGCCTGGTCTCCCGGTGCTGGCCGCGCGCCGGCGCCGGGCACCCAGAAGGAATTCACCGATCTGATCAAAGCCTGGGCGGACAGCGGCGCGCACTGTCCAAGGTAGCGCGTCTGTGGCGGGGTTCGGGCCCCGCGCGGCGGGCGCGGCATATGGGGACGGGCCACCCTCGATTTCAAGATCTTGAAGCGCGACCGGGCGCTCCTAGTTGGGGAGTCATGGCGGACACCCCGCCGCGACCCATCCGCAGGAAGCCAAGGAGCCCCGCATGTACCGTCAACTGTTTGCCCGTGAACTGTTCAACGACCTGGACCGCTTCCAGCGCGAGATGAGCAGCCTGTTCGAAGCCACCGCCGGCCGTGGCGTCGCGCGCGGGGGTTATCCGGCCCTCAACGTGGGCCTGTCGCCGGAGGCGGTGGAGGTCTATGCCTTCGCCCCCGGCCTGGACCCGGCCACGATCGGCGTGGACCTGGACCGCGGCGTGCTGAGCCTGTCCGGCGAGCGCGTGTCGCCGCTGGCCGCCAAGCCGTCCGCGACCGAGGGCGACGGCGAGACCGCGGCCCAACCGGCCGCGTCGGCCGGCAAGACCATCGTCCATCAGCGCGAGCGCTTCGCCGGCAAGTTCCGCCGCGTTGTCAGCCTGCCCGACGACATCGATCCGGAGCAGGTGACCGCGTCCTACAAGGACGGCGTGCTGCGCGTCAGCGTCAAGCGCCGTCCCGCGCCGCAGCCCCGCCGCATCGACATCCACTGATCCGCGCCCGCCGCGATCAAGTCCCCGGAACCCCGAGACGAAAGCATTTCATGAGCACGACCGCCGTTCACACCCCCGCCACCGACGCCGCCACCGTGTCGGCTTCGACCTTTGCCGCCGCCTCGACGCAGGCCGCGCGCCGACGCGACGACTACGCGATCCAGCCCGCCGTCGACGTGATCGAGGACGCGCAAGGCTTGACGCTGTTCGCCGACCTGCCCGGCGTGCCGCGCGAGCAGCTCCAGTTGCGCGTCGACCAGGACCGCCTGGTCATCGAGGCCGAGATGCAACTGGACCTGCCCGCCGGACTGGCCGCCGGCCATGTCGAGGTGTCGCGCCAGTTCTATCGCCGCGCGTTCACGCTGAGCAAGGAACTCGACGCCGACCAGATCAGCGCCGAACTGAACCACGGCGTGCTGCGGGTGCGCATCCCCAAGGCCGCGCACGCGCAGCCGCGCAAGATCGACGTCAAGCTGAGCTGACCTTGCAGGCGTGCCGGCCTGCCTCGGGCCGGCCGCGATCGTCGACCTGAATGACGCGGGCTCCCAGTCGGGAGCCCGTGTCGCGTCCGGATCCCACCTTCGCCGGTTTGGATCAGACGCCGCGCGGCGCGCTTTCAGAACCGGTACAGCCGGCGCGCGTTGCCGGCTCGCAGCGCCTCGAGCGTCCCGCTCGTTCCCGCCGCGTCCTCGAGCCACGCGGGCGAGGTCGATGCGTCCCGCGCCTGCTCATGCGCCGTGCAGGGCCAGTCGCTGCCCCACATCAGGCGCCCCGGGCCGATCAGGTCCAGCCAGCGGGACAGCAGCACCGTCGCCTCGCAACCGGCCGTCAGGCGATAGGGCGCGCTGAGCTTCACATGCAGCCGATCCCGCTGGGCGGGTGCCAAGGCCTCGAGCTCCGACGCCGCCGCGGGCTTGCCAAAGTGGTCCGCGACGACGGTCAGCGCCTGCGGTATCCGGGCCAGGACTTCCGCCAGCCGGCCGTGGTCCGTGTGGACCTGCACATGCCAGTCCAGCGCCTGGAGGCGCTCGAACAGCGGATGCCATTCCGCGCCCAGCCGGTGATCGCCGCCCACGAGATTGAGCCGCACGCCGCGCACGCCCAGCGCCTGCATGCGCTCAAGTTCAGCCATGGCGATGTCCGGCGCGACCACCACCACGCCGCGCAGTCGTCCGGTCTGCTCCGCCAGCAGCCGCAGCAGGTGGGTGTTGTCGGTGCCCAGGAAGCTCGGCTGCACGAGCACGCCCTGCGTGACGCCATGAGGCGCCGTGGCTGCGACCCAGGCCTCCAGCGGCGCCGCGTAGGCCGGCACATAGCGCGCGCCGGGCACGCCAGTGCCGGTCAGCGGGAAGGCGTGGAAATGGGCGTCGACCACGCCCGCGCCGGGCGCGGGCTTGACGTCGGAAGTGGGCGTCGGCATCATGCGCGCATTCTAGTCCTATAGAGGACTATAGGAAAACCACCTTGGACACAGGACTTCCGACCGCGGCCGGCGTGAGCCGGTATGCCCAGCTCGCGCAGGAGCTGCGCCAGCGCATCGTCGGTGGGGAATGGGCCGCCGGCGCGGCCATTCCCGCCGAGACCGAACTGGCGGAACGCTTCGGCGTGGCGCTGGGCACGGTGCGTCAGGCCGTGGCCATGCTTGCCGCCGAAGGCATCGTCCAGCGCGTGCATGGCAAGGGGACCTTCGTCACGCAGGGGCTGAACGGCCCGTCGCTGCTGCGCTTCTTCCGCTTCCGCGGGCCGACGGACGAGCCGCCGACGGCCCGCGTCCATCGCTGCCAGACGGTGCGGCTGCGCGCAGCCGAAGCGCTGGCCCTGGGCCAGCAGACCGGCGACGCGGCGCTGCGGGTGAAGCGGGTCCGGCTGCTGGCGGGGCGGCCGGTGCTGGCCGAGGACCTGCTGCTGCCGCTGGACCGCTTCGAGGCGCTGCGCGCGCTCCCGACCCGCGAGTGGGAGGACCTGCTTTATCCGATGCTGGCCCGGCTCTGCGGCGTGACCGTCGCGCGGGCCAATGACGAGCTGAGCTTCGGGCACCTGGACGCGGCGACCGCCGCGCTGCTGGACCTGCCCGAGGGCGCGCCCGCGATCCGCGTCGACCGGCAGGCCTTCGACCTGGGCGGCCACTGCATCGAGCTGCGCACCACCTGGGGCGACGCGACCGCCTTCCACTACAGCGCCGAGATGCGCTGATCGCTTTATCAGGAGACCACGATGATCGGACGACGCCCTGCCGTGATGACGGCGCTTGCCCTGGCCTGCGGCCTGTCGACGGGCGCCTGGGCGCAAGCCTGGCCCAGCAAGCCGGTGACCTTGATGGTCAGCTACCCGCCGGGCGGCGGCGCCGACCTGATCGCACGGCTGATCGCGCCCAAGCTGGGCGAGGCGCTCGGCCAGACCGTCATCATCGAGAACCGCCCCGGCGGCAGCGGCCAGATCGCCGCCGGCGCCGTGGCGCGCGCGCCGGCCGACGGCTACACGCTGTTGTTCGACGCCTCGTCCTACGCGGTCACGCCGACGCTGTTCCCCAACTCGCCCTACAAGCAGGGCAAGGCCTTCAAGACGGTCGCGGTCACGGCGCTGTTCCCCAACGTGGTCCTGGTCAACGCCCAGTTCCCCGCGAAGACGGCCGCTGAGCTGGTCGCTGCAGCCAGGGTGAAGACCGACCAGGTGGCCTTCGCGTCGTCGGGCAACGGCTCGGCGCAGCACATCGCCGGCGTGCTGTTCGAGCAGGCCGCGAAGGTCGAGATGATGCATGTGCCCTACAAGGGCGGCGGTCCGGCGCTGACCGACGTCATCGGCGGCCAGGTGCCGGTCTTCTTCGGCAACGTGGCCTCGACGCTGCAGTACGTGAAGCAGGGCAAGCTGCGCCCGCTGGCGGTGAGCGGCCGTCAGCGCTCGGCGGCGCTGCCCGAGGTGCCCACCGGCGCCGAGGCCGGCCTGACCGGCTTCGAGATGTACGAGTGGAACGGCCTGTTCGCGCCGGCGGGGACGCCGGCACCGGTGGTCGAGCGCCTGTCGCGGGCCGTCCAGCAGGCGCTGGCCGCGCCGGAAGTGAAGGCCCGGATCGTGGAACTGGGCGGCGAGCCCTTCGCCGGCGGCGTCGCCGAGTCCGGCAAGTTCGTCGAGGCCGAGCTCAAGCGGATGTCGACCCTCATCAAGGAGCGGCACATCACGGTGGAGTGATCACGATGGCGTGATCGCCCGCGTGGTGGGGCCGGGCGATCAGTTCAGCCGCGACACCGGCATCTCCGCCTCGGGTGGCGCCGCCATCGCGGCGAACGCCGCCTCGGCGGCCTGGCCCGCGCGCGCCGCGTCGTCCAGGCTGACCTGCATGCGGCGCCGCATCCACGGCCGGATGTCCTCCAACGGGCCGACGTCCGGCAGCAGGCTCCAGTCCTGCAGCGCCTGCACCGCGTGCGGCACCGGCTCCTGGCCGGCCAGCGCGCGCTGCAGTTTCGCGGCCGCGGCCGGCATCTCGGCCATCAGGTCGCCGTCCAGCTCCTTGCCGCGCCGCATCAGGCTCTGCCGCATCATCGACAGGTGGGCCATCAGGCGGTAGCCGTGGTCCAGCACCGCATTGAGCTCGTCCTGCGGCGGCCGCACCCGGCGCGGTTCCGCCGCGCTGCGCTGCAAGGCGGCGGACAGCGCTGCCAGCGCGTCATAGGCCTGGCGCCGCGCCATGCGCTGGGTGAGCGCGCCCGCAGGCGTCATCGCCGCGGTCATCGCCTGCAGCGCGTACTGCTGCAGCGCGTGCTGCGCCCGCTTCAGCGCGCGCGGCAGGTTGCGCCGCTCCCAGGCCGGCAGCACGTAGCTGAAGGCCCAGGCCAGGACCGCGCCCAGCACCGTGTCGGCCAGCCGCTCCGAGACCGCGATCCCGTGCGACGGATCGGCCAGGTGCGACTGCAGTAGGGCCAGCATCGTCGCGGCGATGGCGGTGACCAGGTAGCGGCGGGTGACGAACGCATGCGCGATGCCGACCGCCACCTGCAGCACGACGATCCACAGCGTCTGGCTGGGGATCAGCGACAGCGCCAGCATCAGCCCGCAACCGATCGCCGTGCCCAGCACCCGCAGGTTGCGGCGCTCCAGCGTCTGGTCCAGGCTGCCGCGCAGCACGACCGCCACCGACAGCACCAGCCAGTGCGGATGGGAGGCCCAGGGCAGCGCCAGCGCGATGAAGTAGGCCGAGGCCAGCGCCAGCGTGCTGCGCAGCGCGTGCCGCAGCACCGGCGAGTCCAGGTGCAACTGCGCCCGCAGCAGGCCCATGGGCCAGCCGACCGGCGTGACGAACTGGCGCAGCGTGCCGGCGTCCAGCGCCAGCGGCGGCACCGGCTGGGCGACGTCCAGCGCGCGGCCCATCGCCAGCACCTCGCCGTCCAGGTGCGAGAGTCGGTCCTGCAGCACCAGCTGCAGGCGGGTGCGCGGATCCTGGGGCGGCAGCTCCGGCCAGTGCGTCGGCCGCACCGTGTTCATCGCGGGCGCGCGCTCGTCGAGCAGCGCATCGCGGTACTCGTCCAGCAGCACGCCCAGCGCCTTGAGCCGGCCCACCAGCGCCGCGCGCATCTGCTGCCCGACCGGGTCCTCGCCCAGCAGTTCCAGGTCGAGCCGGCTGGCCAGCATCAGGTCGCGCAGCTCCACCACGTGCAGCAGCACCGCGGCGCTGCGCGGGTCGGTGCGGGCGCGCGGGAACACCTGGTCGCGCGCGGTCTGCAGCAGCTCGGCGAGCTGGGCCTCGTTGCCCAGCCAGTCGCGCATCGCATGGGCCGCGCCGCCGCTGCCCAGCAGCTCGGCGCGCGCGGTCAGCAGCTGGGCCAGGCCGTGCAGCGCCTCGGCCAGCGCGAGGCGATGGAAGCGCCGCTGCAGCAGCGCGCTGGTCAGCACGCTCCACAGCAGGTAGAGCGCGATGCCGGCCGCGCCGCTGGCCAGCACCACCGGCAGCGGCTGCGGCGGCCAGGCCAGCGCGAAGACCATGGCCAGGATGGGCGCGAACGAGACCGGGCCCGCGCGCGGGCCCCAGCTCAGCAGCAAGGCGCTGCCGAAGGCCAGCGCGGCCACCAGCACGCCCATCGCGATGCGGTAGGGATGCAGCACCGCGACCAGCCCGACCGCCAGCAGCGACATCGCGCCGGCGGTGAGCACCCGGTTGCGGTTGCGCCGGACGCTGCCCGGCAGATCGGCCAGGCTGGCACAGATGGCGCAGGCCATCGCCAGTTGCGAGGCGACGTGCGACAGCGCGGCGGGCGCCGCGTGCGACACGATCGCCTGCACCAGCATCACCCCCAGGGCGACGCTGAGGCCGTTCCACCAGTGCGCCGGCCAGTGACGCCAGCGACCGACCGCCATCAGGCTTCCCGGACGCGCTGGTTCAGGTGGGCCAGGGCTTCCTCGACCTGGTCGACCAGCACCAGGCACAGGTCGCCCGGCTGCAGGCGTTCCAGCGCGCGGTCGATCGCGACGAACTCGCCGCGGATCTCCTCGATGTGCCTCGTCCGGGTCGCGCCCTTGAGGCCTTCCTGCAGCAGCGCCAGGACTTCGCCGTCCTCGCGCCCGCGCTGGCAGGCGTCCTGGAACAGGATGGCCTCGTCGAAGGCCTCGCCCAGGATCTGGGTCTGGATGCGGATGTCCTCGTCGCGGCGGTCGCCGGCGCCCGAGATCACCACCGAGCGCTTGTTGGCCGGCAGCGCCTGCACCGCCTGCACCAGCGCGCGCATCGCGTCGCCGTTGTGGCCGTAGTCGGCGATGACGGTCGCGCCGCGGTAGTCCATCACATTGAAGCGGCCCGGCACGCTGTCCGGGTCGCTCATGAAGCTGGCCAGCCCGCGCCGGATCGTGTCCCAATCCAGGCCCACGCCCCAGGCCGCCGCCACCGAGGCCATCGCGTTCTCGTTCTGGAACGGGATCGCGCCGCCGCGGGTGAAGGGGATGTCGCGCAGCGGGATGGACTCGCGCCACGCGCCTTGCGCCGCGACCAGCGCGTCGCCGTCGATGTAGACGCAGCGCTTGCCCTGCGCGCGGTGGGTGGCCATCAGCGGATGGTGGCGGTCGCTGGCGAAGAAGATCACCTGGCCCGGGCAGACCTCGGCCATCTTGGCCACGACCGGGTCGGCGGCGTTGAGCACCGCATAACCGTTGTCGGCCACGTTCTGCACGATCACGCGCTTGACCAGCGCCAGTTCCTCGACGGTGTTGAGGAAGTTCATGCCCAGGTGGTCGCCCTCGCCCAGGTTGGTCACCACCGCCACCTGGCAGCGGTCGAAGCCCAGGCCCTCGCGCAGCACGCCGCCGCGCGCGGTCTCGAAGACCGCGGCCTCGACGTCCGGATGCATCAGCACGTTGCGGGCGCTCTTCGGGCCCGAGCAGTCGCCGCTGTCGGTCTGGCGGCCGTCGACGTAGACGCCGTCGGTGTTGGTCATGCCCACGCGCAGGCCCTGCGTCGCGAACATGTGCGCCACCAGGCGCGAGGTCGTCGTCTTGCCGTTGGTGCCGGTGACCGCGACGATGGGGATGCGGCCGTCCTCGTTCGCGCTGCCGCGGTTGCCCGGGCCGTAGATGCTCGAGATGATGGCTTCGCCGACATCGCGGCCCTTGCCGTAGGACGGGCTCAGGTGCATGCGCAACCCCGGCGCGGCGTTGACCTCGACGATGCCGCCGCTCTGCTCCTCGAGCGGCTTGTGCACGCTCTCGGCCACCACGTCGACGCCGCAGACATGCAGGCCGACGACCGTCGCCGCCGCGATCGCGCGCGCCGCGACCTCGGGATGCACGTCATCGGTCACGTCGGTGGCGGTGCCGCCGGTGGACAGGTTGGCGTTGTTGCGCAGGATCACGCGGCGGCCCTTGTCGGGCACCGATTCGGGCGTCAGCTCCTGCAGGTCCAGGCGCGCGATGGCGATGTCGTCCAGGCGGATCTTCGTCAGCGAGGTGGCGTGGCCGTCGCCGCGGCGCGGGTCCTCGTTGACCTTGTCGACCAGCTGACGCACCGTGTGCACGCCGTCGCCGATCACGTTGGGCGGATCGCGGCGGGCCGCGGCCACCAGCTTGTCGCCGACTACCAGCAGGCGGTAATCGCTGCCGGGCAGGAACTTCTCGACCATCACGGTGCCGATCTCGTCGGCCGCCTTGTAGGCCATCTCCAGATGCTCGCGGGTGGCGACGTTCACCGTCACGCCCTTGCCCTGGTTGCCGTCCAGCGGCTTGACCACCACGGGCAGGCCGATCTCCTGCGCCAGCTCCCAGGCTTCGTCGACCGAGTTCACCGGCGCGCCGATCGGCACCGGCACGCCGGCCGACTGCAGCAGGCGCTTGGACAGGTCCTTGTCCTGCGCGATCGATTCGGACACCGCGCTGGTGGCGTCGACCTCGGCCGCCCAGATGCGGCGCTGCTTGACGCCCCAGCCCAGCTGCACCAGCGAGCCCTGCGTCAGGCGGCGGAAGGGGATGCCGCGCTTGCAGGCGGCGTCGACGATGGAGCCGGTCGAGGGGCCGAGGCGGATGTCCTCGTCGGTCTCGCGCAGCGCCTTGATGGCGGCGTCGGCGTCGAAGGCGCCGCCGGACTGGGCCGCGGCGATCAGCTCGACGGCCTTGTCGAAGGCCATGCGGCCGACGTCTTCCTCGCTGTACTCGACGACGACCTGGTAGGTGCCCGGCTCGGACGTGGTGTGGGTGTGGCTGAAGGTCACCGGGCAGCCGGCCTGGGCCTGCAGCGCGAGCGCCGCCTGCTCCAGCACATGGGCCAGCGTGATGGGCGACTTGGCGCTGCTGGCCGGCCGCAGCGGGCCGATGCCGGGGAAGCGCTCGCGCAGGCGGGCCTCGAAGCCGGCCATGTCGGCGAGCGCGCGCTCGGTCTCGCTGCAGTGCACGACCGCCTCGATGGCGGTGTGGCGGCTCCACATGTTGGGGCCGCGGAGGGCGCGGGTGCGGGAGACTTCCATCTGTCGTCTTTCGGTTCGACTGTTCTTTGAAGGGGCGATCGGAACGGCGGCCGCGCGCTTACTGCGGCAGGTCCGGCACGAAGGTGTCCAGGCCGGCGGAGATCAGCTCGGGCGAGATGCCCATCGCCCACGCGGTGGCGACGGCGGCCAGCACCGAGTCGGTGGCGATCTCCTGCCCGGCCGCGCGGAAGCGGGCCTGCAGCGAGTCGACGTTGGCGCCCGAGGTTTCCGCCGTGCCCTGCGCCAGCATCGCGGCGCCGCCGCGCAGGAACACGCCGCGGCCTTCCCGCCCGCGGTGCGCGGACAGCGCCTCGTTGGCGGCGTCCTGGGCGTAGAAGATGACCTCGCCGTCGGAGAGCTCCGCCATCTCGGCCACCTTGGCCTCGTCAGCGTTGAGCACGGCGACGCCGTCGGACAGCACCACGTCCACCTGCGTGCGCAAGACCTTGAAGAGCTGGTCCTCGGTCAGGATGTCGTGCTGGTCGAGCTCGGGCACGCGGCCCATGTCGGTGACGACGCCGACCTGGCAGCGGTCGTAGGCCAGGCCGTCGCCCAGGATGGTGCCGGCGCCGTTCTCCACGACGATCGCGTCGACCGCGCGGTTCATCAGCAGGCGGTGGCTGGCGGCCCAGGTCGCGCTGGGCTTGCGCTCGACGCGGCGGGTGCCCAGGAACAGGCCGGCGCCGCAGGCCAGGCCGACGTGGCGGCCGTTCAGGTGCAGCAGCCAGCCGACCAGGCGCGCGATCTGCGCCGTGCCGCGCGAGCCGGCCACGCCCACGATCGGGATGCGGCCGTTCTCGTCCTCGGCGAACAGGTGGTCGATGATGGCCTGGCCCACCGGCTGGGGCATGCCCTCTGCGGGCTTCAGGTGCATCAGCAGGCCGGGGCCGGCGTTGACTTCGACGATGGCGCCGCCGGTCTCGGACAGCGGCCGCGAGATATCGCTGCAGACCAGGTCGACGCCGGCGATGTCCAGGCCAACGGTGCGCACCGCCAGCGAGACCGCATGGGCGACCTCGGGGTGGATCTGCGCGGTGCAGTCGATCGCGACGTTGCCATTGCGCTGGATCAGCACGCGGCGGCCGGCCTCGGGCACGCCGTCGCCGGACAGGCCCTGGCGCTGCAGGTCCAGCAGCACGACCGGGTCGTCGCGGATGTCGATGCGGTTGAGCGGGAAGTCCTCGGTCGTGCCGCGGCGCGGATCGGTGTTGATCTGCAGGTCGATCAGCTCGACGACGCTGTGCGTGCCGTCGCCGGTGACCCAGGCTTCCTCGCCGCGGGCCGCGGCGACCACCTGGCCGCCGACCACCAGCAGGCGGTGCTCCATGCCGGGGATGTAGCTCTCGACCAGCACTTCCGAGCCTTCCTTGTCGGCCAGGTGGAAGGCGGCCTCGACATCGGCCTGGTGGCGCAGGTCCAGCGTGACGCCGCGGCCGTGGTTGCCGTCCGAGGGCTTGACGACGACCGGCAGGCCCAGGTCCTGGGCGACGTCCCAGGCCTCGGCGGCGGTCTTGACCGCCTGGCCGGCGGGCACCGGCACGCCGACGGACTTCAGCAGTTCCTTGGTCAGGTCCTTGTCGCGCGCGATGCCTTCGGCGATCGCGCTGGTCATGTCGGTCTCGGCCGTCCAGATGCGGCGCTGGCGCGCGCCATAGCCGAGCTGGACCAGGTTGCCGTCGTTCAGGCGGATGTGGGGGATGCGGCGGTCGGTCGCGGCGGCCACGATGGCGGCGGTCGACGGGCCGAGGTAGCAGTCGTCCAGCTTGTCGCGGATCGCCTCGACGGCGGCGCCGACGTCGAAGTCGTCGCCATTGATCGTGGCCATCAGCAGCGCATGGCCCTGCTCCAGCGCGCAGCGGGCGACCTGCTCGTCGCGGGCGCGGAAGACCATGCGATAGACGCCATGCTGCGAGGTGGAGCGGGTCTGGCCGAAGCCGGTGGGCATGCCCGCCAGGTTCAGCAGCTCGATGACGACGTGCTCCAGCACATGGCCCATCCAGGTGCCTTCGGTCAGGCGCTGCAGGAAGCCGCCGCGCTCGCCCACGCCGCAGTGGTGCTCTTCCAGCGCCGGCAGGCGCTTGCACAGGCGCTCGGTGAAGCCGGGGATCAGGTTCGAGGGATGTTCCTCCAGGCCACCCAGGTCCAACCAGGTTTCCAGCACCGGACGGTAGGTCCACATGTTGGGGCCGCGCAGGTAGTTGATGCGCAGGAGCTTGATGTCGTCGTGTCGGCTCATGAGGGGTGGGAACGTGGAAGGGGGCCGCCCGGCGGACCACCGGAGAGGAATGCGAAGCACAATTGTGCGCTTAAGCGAAAATCCCGCGAAAAATGCCGCATCCGGGTTGGTCCGGGTCTTGGCCTGACCAGGGAAGCGGCGAAGAACGTCCGGTTTCGAAGATCGCAGAACAACACAAATGCAGCATCAACATCCTGTCGCGTCGGCCAGTGCCGGCGGCGTTTCGCTCGCCGAGGCCTTCGCGTCACGCCTGCGGCGTGGCGAGAACGTCCGGGCCACGCTGGAGGTTGACCTCGACGCGCGATTGCGCTTCGCCCCGGGCGGTCTGCAACTCACCGATCAGCGGCTGCTGTCGCTGGAGCCCGCCGAGGACGGCGCCGGCGCGCTGGTCGAGCGCGAATGGCCGCTGACGCCGGCGCTGCGCCTGGCGCTGTCGGACCATGCCGGCCTGGGCCTGCTGGAACTCGTCGACGAGCGCGGCCGGCTGGCCCAGTGGCGCTTCACGATGAAGGTCAACCTGCAGGCCCAGCGCTTCCAGGACGCCTTCAACCGTCGCGATGAACCGGCGCTGACCCAGGACGCCGAACCCGAGCTCTGCCCGAGCTGCCAGGCCGTGCTGCCCGAGGACAGCGAGGAATGCCCCTCCTGCGCGCGGGAGCTGCACACGCCGCCCTCGACCTGGGTGCTGCTGCGGCTGTGGCGCTTCGCCCGGCCCTATCGCGGCCAACTGCTGCTGGGTTTCCTGCTGATGCTGGGCGCCACTGGCGCGACGCTGGTGTCGCCCTACCTGACCATGCCGCTGATGGACGACGTGCTGATCCCGTTCCAGCAGGGCCGCCAGATCGACACCGGCCTGGTGGCGCTCTACCTGGGCGGCCTGCTGGGCGCGGCGATCGTGTCCTGGATCCTGGGCTGGGCCAAGACCTACATCCTCGCGCTGGTCTCCGAGCGCATCGCCGCGGACCTGCGCACGGCGACCTTCGACCACCTGCTGGGCCTGTCGCTGGAGTACTTCGGCTCCAAGCGCACCGGCGACCTGATGAGCCGCATCGGCTCGGAGACCGACCGCATCAGCGTCTTCCTGTCGCTGCATGCGCTGGACTTCATCACCGATTGCCTGATGCTGCTGATGATCACGGTGATCCTGTTCTCCAACAACGCCTGGCTGGCGCTGGCCACGCTGGTGCCGCTGCCCTTCATCGCCTGGCTGATCCACCTGGTGCGCGACAAGCTGCGCACCGGCTTCGAGAAGATCGACCGCGTCTGGGGTGAGGTGACCTCGGTGCTGGCCGACACCATCCCCGGCATCCGCGTGGTCAAGGCCTTCGCGCAGGAGCGCCGCGAGGCCGAGCGCTTCCGCAGCGCCAACAAGCACAACCTGCTGGTCAACGACCGGCTCAACAAGACCTGGAGCCTGTTCACGCCCAGCGTGTCGCTGCTGACCGAGATCGGGCTGCTGGTGGTGTGGGCCTTCGGCATCTGGCTGATCGCGCATTCGCAGATCACGGTCGGCACGTTGACCGCGTTCCTGGCCTACATCGGCCGCTTCTACGGGCGGCTGGACTCGATGAGCCGCATCGTCTCGGTGACGCAGAAGGCCGCCTCCGGCGCCAAGCGGATCTTCGACATCCTCGACCACCATTCCAACGTGCCCGAGCCGGCCCAGCCGGTCCGGCTGGAGAAGGTGCGTGGCGGGCTGACGCTGCAGGACATCGGCTTCCGCTACGGCAACCGGACGGTGATCCGCGACCTGAATCTCGAGATCCAGCCCGGCGAGATGATCGGCCTGGTCGGCCACAGCGGCTCGGGCAAGAGCACGATGGTCAACCTGATCTGCCGCTTCTACGACGTCACCGAAGGCGCGATCAAGCTGGACGGCGTGGACCTGCGCCGCTTCTCGCTGGCCGACTACCGCCGCCACATCGGCCTGGTGCTGCAGGAGCCCTTCCTGTTCTTCGGCACCATCGCGGAGAACATCGCCTACGGCAAGCCGGACGCGACGCGCGAGGAGATCGTCGCCGCGGCCCGCGCCGCGCATGCGCATGAATTCATCCTGCGGCTGCCGCAGGGCTACGACTCGCTGGTGGGCGAGCGCGGCCAGGGGCTGTCCGGCGGCGAGCGCCAGCGCATCTCGATCGCGCGGGCGCTGCTGATCGATCCCCGCATCCTGATCATGGACGAGGCCACCTCGGCGGTGGACACCGAGACCGAGAAGGAGATCCAGAAGGCGCTGGACAACCTGGTGCGGGGCCGCACGACGATCGCGATCGCGCACCGCCTGTCGACGCTGCGCAAGGCCGACCGGCTGGTGGTGATGGACCGCGGCGAGATCGTCGAGGTCGGGCCGCACGACGAGCTCATCGCCAAGCAGGGCGCCTACTGGCGGCTGTGGGAGGCGCAGGCCCGCCGCGTCGACGCGGAGGAGCAGGACAGCGTCGTCGTCGTCGCGCCCAACGTCAATGTCCACACGGCCACGCAGGCCTGACCGCGCCGAGGTGTCTTCATGAGCAACATCCAGTCCCTGGCGCGCAATCCGTTCGGCCGGTTGGTCCTGGTCGACGCGACCGGCCAGACCCATGACAACGTCACGCCGGTGCGGGCGCATCCGCTGTCCGCGCCCGAGGAGGGCATCTCGCTGGTCGGCACCGACGGCCATGAGATCGCCTGGATCGACCGCCTCGGCGACCTGCCCGAGGCGCAGCGCACGCTGCTGCGCGACGAACTCGATCATCGCGAGGTCACGCCCACGGTGCTGAAGCTGCTGGCGGTGTCGACCTTCTCGACGCCGTCGCAATGGACCGTCGAGACCGATCGCGGCACCACCGAGTTCATCCTCAAGAGCGAGGAAGACATCCGGCGCATCGGGGAAGGGCGGCTGCTGATCGCCAGCTCCCACGGCCTGCACTTCCTGGTGCCGGACCGCTTCTCGCTGGACCGGCATTCGCGCAAGCTGCTCGAGCGATTCCTCTAACGCCGATCCATCAGTTCCGGGGCCACCCTTACGCATTTATGCAATAGCCGAAACGGTACAGACCTGCCCTACAATTGACGTTTACGTAAACGTAAGAGAGCGAATTGCCCAGCGCGCGTCCCGAGCGGCGCGCGTGGAGGTGGTCGAGGAGACATCCCCATGAGCCTGCCCGGTCTGAACTTCCACCTCGGCGAAGACATCGACGCGCTGCGCGACGCGGTGCGCGAATTCGCCCAAGCCGAGATCGCCCCCCGCGCGGCGGAGATCGACCGCAGCGACCAGTTCCCGATGGACCTGTGGCGCAAGATGGGCGACCTGGGCGTGCTGGGCGTCACCGTGCCCGAGGAATTCGGCGGCGCCGGCCTGGGCTACCTGGCCCACATGGTCGCGATGGAGGAGATCTCCCGCGCCAGCGCCTCGGTGGGCCTGAGCTACGGCGCCCACTCCAACCTGTGCGTCAACCAGATCAAGCGCAACGGCAACGAGGCGCAGAAGAAGAAGTACCTGCCCAAGCTGATCTCCGGCGAGCACGTCGGCGCGCTGGCGATGAGCGAGCCGGGCGCCGGCTCCGACGTCGTGTCGATGAAGCTGCGGGCCGAGGACAAGGGCGGCTACTACGTCCTCAACGGCACCAAGATGTGGATCACCAACGGCCCCGATGCGGACACGCTGGTCGTCTACGCCAAGACCGAGCCCGAACTCGGCGCCCGCGGCATGACCGCCTTCCTGATCGAGAAGGGCATGAAGGGCTTCTCGATCGCGCAGAAGCTGGACAAGCTCGGTATGCGCGGCAGCCACACCGGCGAGCTGGTGTTCCAGAACGTCGAGGTGCCGGCGGAGAACGTCCTGGGCCAGGTCGGCGGCGGCACCAAGGTGCTGATGTCGGGCCTGGACTACGAGCGCGCCGTGCTGGCCGCCGGTCCGATCGGCATCATGCAGGCGGTGATGGACAACGTCGTCCCCTACATCCACGACCGCAAGCAGTTCGGCCAGTCCATCGGCGAATTCCAGCTGATCCAGGGCAAGGTCGCCGACATGTACACGGTCCTGCAGGCCGCGCGCGCGTTCTGCTACACGGTGGGCAAGAACCTGGACGCGCTCGACGGCGCGCACGTGCGGCAGGTGCGCAAGGACTGCGCCTCGGTCATCCTGTGGTGCGCCGAGAAGGCCACCTGGATGGCGGGCGAGGGCATCCAGATCTTCGGCGGCAACGGCTACATCAACGAATATCCGCTCGGCCGGCTCTGGCGTGACGCGAAGCTCTACGAAATCGGCGCGGGCACGTCCGAGATCCGCCGCATGCTGATCGGCCGCGAGCTCTTCGCCGAAACGATGTGAGGCCTTCGCGGGTGCGACAGGCCGGTGTCCGCCCGCAACCGCGACAATCCCGCCCCATGAGCACCAACGACCACATCGACGGACTGCTGGACAACAACCAGCGCTGGGCCACCGAAACCGAGGAGCGCAGCCCCGGCTTCTTCTCGCGCCTGCTGAAGCAGCAGACCCCGCAGTACCTCTGGATCGGCTGTGCCGACAGCCGCGTGCCGGCCAACGAGCTGGTCGGGCTGCTGCCCGGCGAGCTCTTCGTCCACCGCAACGTGGCCAACGTCGTGGTCCATTCCGACCTGAACTGCCTGTCGGTGATGCAGTTCGCGGTCGACCAGCTCAAGGTCCAGCACATCATCATCGTCGGCCACAGCAACTGCGGCGGCGTGCGCGCCGCGCTGCAGGACCTGCGCGTGGGCCTGGTGGACAACTGGCTGCGCCATGTGCAGGACGTGCGCAACCACCACCAGGACTGGCTGGACCAGCTGCCCGAGGAGCAGCGCGTCAATGCGCTGTGCGAGCTCAACGTGCTGGAACAGGCCCGCAACGCCTGCCAGACGACAGTGGTGCAGGACGCCTGGTCGCGCGGCCAGTCGGTGGCGGTGCACGGCTGGGTCTACGGGCTGCACAACGGCCTGCTCAAGGACCTGAGCGTCACCGCCGCGGGGCCGGAGGACGTCGGCCCGGCCTACCGCCGTGCGCTGGAAGCGCTGCAGCGCCGCTACGAGGCGGCCATGGGCCGCTGAGCCCGCGCGGCCAGGACCGGACATGAGCGGAACGGACGGCGGCGCCATGTTCCCCCACGAGCTCAACGACCCGCGCGCCTTCGAGATCGCGCAGGCCATGCTCGAGGGCTTCGACAAGCACTACCGGCTCTTCCGCGCCGCGTCGGCCACCGCCAAGCAGCGCTTCGAGCAGGCCGACTGGCACGGCCAGCAGCGCGCACAGCGCGAGCGCATCGAGTTCTACGACCTGCGCGTCGACGAGGCCGTCGCGCTGCTGGAGGCGCGCTACAAGACCAGCGAGCTGCCGAGCGAGGTCTGGCAGCAGGTCAAGCTGCACTACATCGGGCTGCTGACCCGCCACCTGCGCCCGGAACTGGCCGAGACCTTCTTCAACTCGGTCACGACGCGCATCCTGCACCACAGCTACTTCCACAACGAGTTCATCTTCGTCCGGCCCGCCATCTCGACCGAGTTCATCGAGAACGAGGAGCCCGCCGCCCAGCCGACCTACCGCTGCTACTACCCCTCGCAGGACACGCTGCGCGACACCTTCATGCGCATCGTCTGGAACTTCCAGCTGGCGCTGGAGTTCGAGGACCTGGGCCGCGACATCGACCTGGTGCTGAAGGCGGTGGGCGAGCAGCTCGGCGCCTTCCGCTGGCGCACCAACTTCCAGGTGCAGGTGCTGTCCTCGCTGTTCTTCCGCAACAAGGGCGCGTACATCGTGGGCAAGGTCGTCAACGGCTTCAGCGAGACGCCGTTCGCGCTGCCCATCCTGCACAAGGAACCCGGCCCGGGCGAGGCCGCGCCGGCCAAGGCCAAGGGCGCGAAGGCCAATGGCGCGAAGGACGCGGCCGCGGCGCGCCGGCTCTACATCGACGCGGCGCTGTTCGGCGAGGACGAACTGCAGATGCTGTTCAGCTTCGCGCGCGCCTACTTCCTCGTGGACATGGAGGTCCCGAGCGCCTACGTGCAGTTCCTGCGCTCGCTGATGCCGCGCAAGCCGCGTTCGGAGATCTACTCGGCGCTGGGGCTGCAGAAGCAGGGCAAGAACCTGTTCTACCGCGACTTCCTCAACCACCTGCGCCACAGCAGCGACAAGTTCCGCATCGCGCCCGGCATCAAGGGCATGGTGATGCTGGTCTTCGACCTGCCGTCGTATCCCTTCGTCTTCAAGGTCATCAAGGACTTCTATCCGCCGCAGAAGGACACGACGCGCGAGCAGATCCAGTCCAAGTACCTGCTGGTCAAGCAGCACGACCGCGTGGGGCGCATGGCCGACACGCTGGAGTACACCCGCGTGGCCTTCCCGCGCCACCGCTTCGAGGACGAGCTGGTGGCCGAGCTCCGGCACTTCTGCCCCTCGCTGCTGGAGGAGACGGGCGAGGACCTCGTCATCAAGCACCTGTACATCGAGCGCCGCATGGTGCCGCTCAACATCTACCTGCAGGAAGCCTCGCCGGCGCAGCTGGCGCATGCGGTGGTCGAGTACGGCAACGCGATCAAGGACCTGGTGGCGGCCAACATCTTCCCGGGCGACATGCTGTGGAAGAACTTCGGCGTGACGCGCCATGGCAAGGTCGTGTTCTACGACTACGACGAGATCGAATACCTCACCGACTGCAACTTCCGCAAGGTGCCCGCGCCGCGCAACGAGGAGGAGGAGCTGTCCGGCGAGGTCTGGTACCACGTCAACAAGCTGGACGTGTTCCCCGAGACCTTCGGTCCCTTCCTGCTCGGCCATCCGGGCGTGCGCGACGTCTTCATGGCGCATCACGCCGATCTGCTCGATCCGGCGTTCTGGCAGACCCACAAGGAGCGCATCCTGGCGGGTCATGTCGAGGACGTCTTCCCCTACGACCCGCACAAGCGCTTCCATGTCCACGACGCCGCGCCGGCCCTGAAGGTGCCGGAGCCGCAGGACCGGGAGCTTCCCATCCACTGATCCGCCGCGGTCCCGTGGGGCCGCACCGATTCCCTTGAAGGAGACCCCCATGTCCGATTCCATCGTCATCGTTTCCGCCGCGCGCACGCCGATCGGCGGCCTGCTGGGCGACTTCGCCGGCCTGGCCGCGTGGGAGCTGGGCGCCATCGCGATCAAGGCGGCCGTCGAGCGCGCCGGCGTGCCGGCCGACTCGATCAGCGAAGCCCTGATGGGCAACTGCCTGATGGCCGGCCAGGGCCAGGCGCCGGCCCGCCAGGCGGTGCTGAAGGCGGGCCTGCCGCAGTCGGTGGGTGCGGTCACGCTGTCCAAGATGTGCGGCGCCGGCATGCGCGCGGTCATGTTCGCGCACGACACGCTCAAGGCCGAGAGCGCCGACGTCATGATCGCCGGCGGCATGGAGTCCATGACCAACGCGCCGCACCTGATGTTCGCGCGCAAGGGCGTGAAGTACGGCGCCGCGCAGATGTATGACCACATGGCGCTGGACGGCCTGGAAGACGCCTACGAGCGCGGCAAGGCCATGGGCGTCTTTGCCGAGCAGTGCGTCGACAAGTACGCCTTCACGCGCGAGGCGCAGGACCAGTTCGCCATCGCCTCGACCGATCGCTCCAAGCGCGCCAACGAGGATGGTTCCTTCGCCTGGGAGATCGCGCCGGTGACGATCGCCGGCAAGGGCGGCGACACGGTGGTCTCGCGCGACGAGCAGCCGTTCAAGGCCAAGCTGGACAAGATCCCGACGCTCAAGCCGGCGTTCAAGAAGGACGGCTCGATCACGGCCGCGACCTCGTCGTCGATCTCCGACGGCGCGGCGGCGATGGTGCTGATGCGGGAATCGACCGCCAACAAGCTGGGCGTGAAGCCGGTGGCGCGCATCGTCGGCACGGCGGTGCATGCCAACGCGCCGGAGTGGTTCACGACCGCGCCGGTGGGCGCGATCCAGAAGCTGCTGGCCAGGAACCAGTGGGACGCCAAGAGCGTCGACCTCTGGGAAGTCAACGAAGCCTTCGCCGCCGTCACGATGGCCGCGATGGCCGAGTTCAAGCTGCCGCACGAGATCGTCAACGTCAACGGCGGCGCCGTCGCGCTGGGCCATCCGATCGGCGCCTCGGGCGCGCGCATCCTGGTGACGCTGCTGGGCGCGCTCCAGCATCGCGGCCTCAAGCGCGGCGTCGCCGCGCTGTGCATCGGCGGCGGCGAAGCGACGGCCGTCGGCGTCGAGCTGATCTGAGGACGGGCCGGATGGCGCAAGTCCTCATCATCGGCGCGTCGCGCGGCATCGGCCTGGAGCTGGTGAAGCAGCATCGCGCGAGCGGCGACACCGTCGTCGCCACCGCGCGCGACGAGGCCAGCCTGGAGAAGCTGCGCGCGCAGGGCGCGACGGCGATCAAGCTGGATGTCTCGGACATGATCAGCATCGCCGGCCTGGCCTGGCAGCTCGACGGCTACCAGTTCAACCGCGTCATGTACGTGGCGGGCCTGTACGGTCCGAAGACCATCGGCCTGCAGCCGCCGAGCGCGGCCGATTTCGACGCCGTCATGCACACCAACGTGCTGGGTCCGATGCGGGTGCTGCCGCAGCTGCTGGACGCGCTGGCGCCGGACGCGCGCATCGGCATCCTGTCCTCGCGGATGGGATCGCTGACGCTGCGCGCCAACTCGGCGGGCTGGGTCTACCGCGCGTCCAAGGCGGCGGTGAACTCGGTGATGAAGGACGTCGCGCTGACGCTGGACGGCCGCGCGACCTGCGTCAGCCTGCATCCGGGCTGGGTCAAGACCGACATGGGCGGGCAGGAGGCCGACATCGACGTCGCCACCAGCGCCTCCAGCCTGCGCCAGGTGCTCGACGGCCTGAAGCCGGGCGACAACGGCGGCTTCTTCAACTACGACGGCAGCCCGCTGCCCTGGTGATCCCATGATCCTTTCCGAAGACCACCGCGCCGTCCAGGACGCCGTCCGCGCCTACGTGCAGGACCAGATCGCGCCGAAGGCGGCCGAGTGGGACAAGTCCCACCACTTCCCGGCCGCCGAGCTCAAGGGCCTGGCCGAGCTCGGCTGCTACGGCGTGGCCGTGCCGCACGAGTACGACGGTGCGGGCCTGGACTACCTGGCGCTGGCGATCATCCTGGAGGAGATCGGCGCCGGCGATGGCGCGACCTCGACGGTGGTCAGCGTCAACAACTGCCCGGTGTGCAGCATCCTGATGGCCTTCGGCAACGAGGACCAGAAGGAGCGCTTCCTCAAGCCGCTGGCGCGCGGCGACATGCTGGGCGCGTTCTGCCTGACCGAGCCGCATGTGGGCTCGGAGGCCGGCGGGCTGAAGACGACCGCCGTGCGCGAGGGCGACGAGTACGTCCTGAACGGCGTGAAGCAGTTCATCACCAGCGGCAAGAACGGCGACGTCGCCATCGTGATGGCGGTGACGGACAAGGCGGCCGGCAAGAAGGGCATCTCGGCCTTCCTGGTGCCGACGTCCACGCCGGGCTACGTGGTGGCGCGCATCGAGGACAAGATGGGCCAGCACGCCAGCGACACGGCGCAGATCCTGTTCGAGAACTGCCGCGTGCCCGCCGCCAACCGGCTGGGCGACGAAGGGCAGGGCCTCAAGATCGCGCTGTCGGGGCTGGAGGGCGGGCGCATCGGCATCGCGTCGCAGTCGGTGGGCATGGCGCGCGCGGCCTTCGAGGCGGCGCTGCGCTACAGCAAGGAGCGGGTCGCCTTCGGCGTGCCGATCTTCGAGCACCAGGCGATGCAGCACAAACTCGCCGACATGGCCACGCAGATCGAGGCCGCGCGCCAGCTGATCTGGCACGCCGCGTCGCTGAAGGACGCCGGCCAGCCCTGCCTGAAGGAGGCGGCGATGGCCAAGCTCTTCGCCAGCGAGATGGCCGAGCGCGTCTGCTCCGCCGCCATCCAGATCCACGGCGGCTACGGCTACGTCAGCGACTTCCCCGTCGAGCGGATCTACCGCGACGTCCGGGTGACGCAGATCTACGAAGGCACGTCCGAGGTCCAGAAGATCCTGATCGGACGCGCGCTGGGCTGAAGCCGGCGCCACGTCGCGGCCCGGGAGGGCCGCGGTGCGCTACCCGCGGCGGCGGGGCACCGGGCCGCCGGTCCGCGGCCCGGAAGCGGTCATTCGCCGCTTTCCTTGATCTCGCGACCGTTGAGCGGCTGCACCGGCCGCGCATTGCTGCCGACCAGCTTGCGGAAGGCCTCGATCTGGGCGGCCGACAGCGTGATCGGCGCCTTCAGGACCATCCAGTGCACGCCTTCCGAGCAGGGCGGCGTGGTCAGCGAGCCGGTGAAGTCGTAGTAGCCCAGCGTCTTGGGCAGCAGCGCGGACAGGTCCAGCGACAAGCCGTCCACGCTGATCTTCTCGCCGGCGCGGGGCAGGTGGTCGAACACCGGGGACAGCGCCGGATTGGCCTGGCCGGCTTGGATCAGCACGGCCACGACACCGAGGTCGCCGGCGGCGTTCTTGTGGACGAAGTGCACCACCATCGGCATCGACTTGCCCTTGATGAGCTCCTCGCTGGGGGTGTGGAAGTGGAACTGCAGCAGCTCGTAGCTCTGGCCGCCGACGTCCACCGTGTTGCCGGCCGGCAGGTTCACCTGGACCGTGTGGCCGTTGTTCCAGATCGTCGGCGCGGCGTTGCCGTAATGGAAAGCGAGCGCGGGCAGGTCCGCCTTGACCGCATGGTCGATGTTGATCGGGCTCTGCTGGTGGCCCAGCGCGCAGGTGGCGAAGGACGGGTCGACCTCGCTCCAGTGGGCGGCGCCTTTTTCGCCGGTGTATTCCCAGTGCGGCGCCGGTGCGGCGACGGCGAGGGTGGACGACAGGAGGCCGATCGACAGGGCGGCGAACAGCGGGCGTGCGGACAGGTTCATGAGAGAAGGCGCCAAATGAGACGTGGGAGGAAGTCCGGCCCCCGCGTGGGGGAACCGGGCGGCGGCAGTGTGGCGCCCCCAGCGTTTCCTATGCGTTCAGGCAGTGATAAGAAGTCGTTAAGTCATTCGTCCGCACGTCGATCCGTGCGCCCGCTCACTCCTCGTCGAGGTTGAGCCCGCGCTGCCAGACCGGCAGGGCCGCATCGAACATCGACGGCGCGCTGCCCAGCGCTTGCGGGTCGCGGGCCAGCTTGAGCCAGGCCAGCGTGTCGTGGTGGCTGCCGGGCAGCAGGTCCCGGGCGCGCTCGGCGCTCAGCCAGGCATGCAGCGCGGCGTACTGCGCCGGATGGCGCTGGGCCGTCCAGCCCAGCGCGACGAGGTCGCCGTAGCCTTCCTCGCGGCGCGCCGACTTCATCGAGAGATAGGCGCGCTGCAGGTCGGGGCTGAGGCCGTCGGGCGCGGGCGCGGCCGAGAAGCCGGCCGGCAGGTTGAACCAGACGCCGTCCAGGTAGCGGCGGCAATGGCCCAGCTCGTGCGCCGCCATCAGTTCCAGCGCGCTGTCCTCCAGGCCCGCGGGCAGGCGCTGCATCGTCGCTTCGCCCTCCGGGTTGCCGCGCAGGCTCAGCACCAGCTTGCAGCGGCCGTCCCTGAAGCCCAGCGCCAGCGGCGCGGCCTCCGGCGCATCCTGCGGCTGCACGACAACGTCCACCGGCATGCCGGACGCCTTCGCATGCTGCAGCACCGGCGTCATGCCCGCGATCCAGCGCTGCTCCAGCGGTGTCAGGCCCGCGGCCGTGGCGGGGGTCGAGCACACCGTGATCACGGCGGCAAGCGCGAACAGCGCGGCGGGCAACTTCTTCATCACGGCTCGGGTCCTGCGGATCGATGAGGGCAGAGCACCGATGGTGACGGGCCGCAGGGCGCTTGTGCGCGGTCGGCCGCCGATGACGCCGGGGTCGGCGTGACGGTTTGCCGCTTGCGCGCGGCGAGTTGTAAAACAGCTTTTGGCGCCTGCCGGCGGGCCCGTGACGCATCGCACGACCCGCGCGCGAGGCCCGTGCCGGCCGACGGCGCTCCCGCGCCGCGCCCGCCGGCGCCGTGTCAGCCCAGTGCCGTGTCCAGCACCATCATCAGCGCGAAGCCGAGCATCAGGCCCTGCGTCGCCCAGCGCTCATGGCCCTTGCGGTGCGACTCGGGAATGATCTCGTGGCTGATGACGAAGAGCATCGCGCCGGCCGCGAACCCCAGTCCCCAGGGCAGCAGCAGCGGCCAGGCCGAGACCACCCAGGCGCCCAGCACCGCGCCCACCGGCTCCACCAGGCCCGAGGCCGCGCCCAGCAGCAAGGCCTTGCGCCGCGAGTAGCCCACCGTCATCAAGGCCACCGCGATGACGAAACCCTCGGGCAGGTCCTGGATCGCGATCGCCAGGCTCAGGCTGGCCGCCGCGACCGGATCGTTGGCGGCGAAGGCCACGCCGATCGCCAGGCCCTCGGGCAGGTTGTGCAGCGTGACGGCGATCACGAACAGCGTGGTGCGGCGCAGCCGCGTCGGGTCCATGCCCTCGCGGCCCTTGATGAAGTGCTCATGCGGCAGCCACCGGTCCAGCGCCATCAGCGCCCACGCGCCGAGCAGCACCGCCAGCGCCACCTGCGCCGCGGCGCCCGTCGGCGTCGCATGCGCGCGCGCCGCCTCGAGGCCGGGCAGGATCAGCGAGAACGAACAGGCCGCCAGCATCACGCCGGCGCCGAAGCCCATCAGCGCGTCCTGTCCGCGCGCCGACAGACTGCGCGTGCCCAGCGCCGGCAGCGTGCCGAAGGCGGTGGCCGCCGCGGCGAGCAGGCCCGCCTGCAGCGCCATCGCGATCACCGAGCCCTGGCCGATGGCGCCGGCCGGCTTGATCCAGCGCCAGCCCTGGTGCAGCAGCAGCGCCGCGCCGATCAGCAGGATCGCGAAGCCCAGCCACTGGCGCATCCGGTGGCGTCGCGCCAATGCCGGGTCGATCGCCGCGAGCGCCTGCGCCGGATCGACGGCGGCCTCGTGGGCGTGGGTCGGGTCGTGGGCCATCGGTGTCCTTGGGGTGTCGGCCTCAGAGTCCGCCATCGGTGAGCTTGGCCGGGTCCAGCATCTGCAGCAGCGTGGCGCGGTCGAACTCGGTCATCTCCTCCGCGACGTCGACGATGGGCCGCTGCTCCGCGTAGGCGCGCTTGGCGATCGCCGCGGCCTTCAGGTAGCCGATCTCGCGGTTGAGCGCGGTGACCAGGATGGGATTGCGGGCCAGCGCATGCTGCAGCCCGGCGGTGTTGACCTTGAAGTCGCGGATCGCCTGCTCGGCCAGCGCCCGCGACGCGGCCGCCAGCAGCGCCAGGCTGTCCAGCAGGTTGGTCGCGATCAGCGGCAGCATCACGTTGAGCTGGAAGTTGCCCGACTGGCCGGCGACGGTGATGGCCGCGTCGTGGCCGATGACCTGCGCGCACACCATGGTCACCGCCTCCGGGATCACCGGATTGACCTTGCCCGGCATGATCGACGAGCCCGGCTGCAGCGCGTGCAGCTCGATCTCCGCCAGGCCGGCGAGCGGGCCCGAGTTCATCCAGCGCAGGTCGTTGGCGATCTTCATCAGCGTCACCGCCAGCCCCTTGAGCGCGCCCGACAGCGCCACCGCCGTGTCCTGCGCCGAGAGCGCGGCGAAGAAGTCCGGCGCGGGCCGGAAGACCAGTCCGGTCAGGGTGGACAGTTCCTCGCAGAAGCGCTGCGCGAAGTCGGGATGCGCGTTGATGCCGGTGCCCACGGCGGTGCCGCCCTGCGCCAGCTCGCAGACCGACGGCAGCAGCGCGCGCAGCTGGGTGCGCCTGGCGTCGATCTGCGCGCACCAGCCACCGAGCTCCTGGCCCAGGCGCAGCGGCATCGCGTCCATCAGATGGGTGCGGCCGGTCTTGACGTGATGGCCGTCGCTCTTGATCTTGTCCTGCAGCGTCTGCGCCAGCAGGTCCAGCGCCGGCAGCAGCTCGCCGTGCAGGGCCTGGGCCGCGCTGATGTGCAGCACGGTGGGGATGGAGTCGTTGCTGCTCTGTCCGGCGTTGACGTGGTCGTTGGGGCTGACCGTCGCCGGGTTGTCCGCGCCGGTGCCGATGAGCCGCGTGGCCAGCGTGGCGATCACCTCGTTGGCATTCATGTTCGAGCTGGTGCCCGAGCCGGTCTGGAAGACCTCCACCGGGAAGTGGTTCATCAGCGCCGGGTCCTGCAGCAGCTGCGTCGCGGCGCGGTCGATGGCCTGGCCGATGTCGGCCGGCAGCTGCTCGAGCGCGATGTTGGCGCGCGCCGCGGCGGCCTTCTGCAGCACCAGCGCACGCACGAAGCGTTCGGGCATGGGCTGGCGGCTGATGGCGAAGTTCTCGACCGCGCGCTGCGTCTGGGCGCCGTAGAGCGCGTCGACCGGCACGGCGACCTCGCCCATGGAGTCGCGTTCGATGCGGGTGGCCTTGGTCATCGGGGATCCTTCGTTCCGGGTCATTCAACGGAAGAGGCTCCAGCAAGGCAGGTGCCTGTGTCGCGACGTCGGATCCCGCCGGAGTCTTTTCGTTGGTGCAGGGATGCTAGATGAGAACTTCTCTCATCTGCAAGGCGGTCACTGCAAGCGCTTGCGCCGGCTGGGGGCTTTGCGCGACCCGGCAATCAGATCAGGTGAAGGTCCTTGGGACGGACGCCGGGGAACACGCGCGTGAGGGCCGCGGGCGACAGGCCGAACTGGCGTTGCCAGAGCCCGCCCAGCACCGCGCGGTAATCGTTGAGCACCGGATAGTCGCGGTTCTGGAACAAGGTCCTGGCGCTCAGCGCGACCTGCTCGCCGGCCACGGGGCCGCCGCTCGCCAACCCCCCGCCCAGCAGCCAGTAGACGCTGCCGTGGCCGTGGTCGGTGCCGCGGTTGCCGTTCTCGCGGAAGGTGCGGCCGAATTCGCTGATCACCATCACCGTGGTCTGGCGCCAGAGGTCCGGACCGAGTTCATCCGCGATCGCCGCCAGCCCGCGGCCGAGTTCCTCGAAGCGGTTGGCCAGCTGGCCGGTCGCGCCGCCCTGGTTGACGTGCGTGTCCCAGCCGCCGACATCGATGAAGCCCAGGCTGAAGCGGCCCCGCATCAGCGTGGCGATGCGACGTGCCTCCAGCTCGAAGCCCTTGGCCGGGATCGCGTTGCGGCCGGCCGCGTCGGTCATCGCCTTCATCTTGTCGGGCGAGAGGTCGCGCGCAAGTTCCTCGCGCAGCGCCAGACCTTCCTCCACCGCCCCGCCGAGCGCCTGGCCCCGGTACATGCTCGCGATCAGCGCGCGGCTCCTGGCGTCGACCGCCGGGCGCGCCGTCTCCCGCAAGCCAGCATTGGCGATCCTCACCGGACCGCGGAACGCAATCGGCAACTGGTCCGTGAACGACAGTGCCTGCTGCGCATCGAGCTCGGCCGCCAGGCGGTTCAGGAAACCCGAGTTGTAGTCGCGCGAACCACCAAGCGGCTGGCCCAGCTCGATGCTGTCCTGCGTCTCGAAATGGCTGCGCGACAGGTCCTCGGTGCCGGCGAAAGGGATGAAACGGAGTTGGCCCGATTGCGCCAGCGGGTAGAGGCTGCTTCTCAAGGCCGGGTGCAGGCCCCAGTCGGCGTCCAGCGCCAGCGCGGCAGCGGGGTCGGTCGGCGACGGGCGCGCGATGGCGATGCGAGGGCGTTGCTCGTAATAGAAGCTGCTGGTCGTGGGGACCAGCAGGTGGGTCGCGTCGTAACCGCCGCGGAGGAAGACCAGCAGGAATCGCGGGCGCTGGACTGCGCCCGAAGACGGGGACGCGAAAAGGCGCGCGGAGGTGAGGGTGAGCGGCGCGGCGGCGAGGGCGTGCAGGAGATGGCGGCGGTGCATGGTGGGCTCAGAGATACATGAAATCGGGGCTGGATAACCAGAGGGTCAGCCACTGCTGCGGGGAGGTCGTCTGGGCGAGCGCGTCACGCGTCGACATCGCCAGCGTGGGCTCGACGCGTGCGCGCAGCACCTTCAGATCGGGCAGGGGCACCGGGCCGGTCGTGCCCTCGGGGCGGTACAGCGCGGCCGCGCCGCCGCCGATCTGGCGCGCGATCTCGAAGCGCAGCGTCATCTGCCCCGGACTGTTCCAGGCCTCGGCCGTCAGCGGGTAACCGTCCGGCGTCTGCTTGTCGTAGAGGCCCTGGCCCAGTCGGCGCAGCCAGTTCTGCAGCGGCTGCGCGTTCTGCAGCTCGCGCTGCTCGAAACCGGCGCGCAGGCTCGACAGCAGGTAGCGGTGGGGATCCTTGAACTTGGGCGTCTCGGCCGCGAGGAATGCCGGGGAGCGCAGCATCGGCCGCAGCGTGGACGGGATGTCGCCTTTGGTGCGTTGGAAGGCGGTGGCCATGGCGTCGACGACGGCCGGCGGCGGCTGGTCGCTCAGGAAATACACCGCCAGCTTGCGGGACACGAAGCGCGCCGTCGCCGGCTGCGCGACCAGCAGGTCCAGCACCTCGTCCAGTTCATCGGCGCCGCGGCCGCGGATCGTGCGGCCGAGCAGTTGCTTGTCGCCGAAGTCGTGCCGGGCCGGGTGGAACTCGAACAGGCCGTCGCGGCGGTACAGCGGCTCGAATCGGGGCGCGATCTTCGGCGGGTCGGGATCGACGCGCACGCCGAAGCCGGTCAGCACCCGCGCCAGCTCCTGCACGTCGCGCTGGCTGTAGCCGCTGTCGACGCCCATCGTGTGCAGCTCCAGCAGCTCGCGCGCATAGTTCTCGTTGATCGCGCGGACGGCGTTCTGGTCGTTGTCCAGGTAGCGCAGCATCGCCGGGTGACGCGCCACCGCGCCAAGCATGTGCCGGAAGGAGCCCAGCGCGTGCGGACGCAAGGCGCGGTCCTGGTAGTCCGAGAGCAGCAGGCGGATGTCGCGCTTGCCCTGGTGGACGTTGAAGTGGTTGAACCAGAACCACGTCATCTGCTCGAGCAGTTGCTGTTCCGAGTACAACTCGCGCAGCAGCTGGCGCTCGCCGGTCTCCCGCGCGGCCAGGCCCTGGGCGTCCTGGTAGGCCTTGCGCGCGGCGTTGCGTTCCTCTTCGGTCGCGCCCTTGTCGCCGCTACGGCGAAAGGATTCGGCGGTCCACACGCGCGCGGCGACCTCGCCCTGGCTGATGCCCAGCGCCTCGATGCGGGCCTGGATAGTCGCCGCCATCGGCGCCCGCGGGTCGGCCTTCAACTGGCGCTCGACGTAGCGGCCCCAGCCCAGGCGCTCGATCTCATCGAGTTGCGCCTGCGTCGCGCCCCAGCCGATGCGATTGGCGGCGCGCAGGCGCTGGGCCGCATCCATCGGCACGTCGGGCGCGGTCGCCATGCCGCCGCAGGCGGCCAGCGCCGCCGATGCGGTCGCGCCGAGCAGCAGCGTGCGCCGGCGCAAGGGAAGGGGCAGGGGCGGCGGGAACGGGGACAGTGGCATGGGGCAAGCATGCCGCCCCCGTGTCGGCGGTGTCCAGCGGTGACTGCGGCCTTTGCGCTACTTCACAGTTGCAACCCCTCGCACGGCCGCGCGAGGGGACCAGACGCTCACAGTTCGGCCACGCCCTTCACGCGTTCCGGCGCCTTCGCCAGCGGCACGACGGCGATGGGCGCCTCGACCACGCGGCCGTGGAAGCGGTCGAGCAGGTCCTTCCACTGCGCGCGCACGGTCACGACGTTGGCCAGCTTCACGTGACCGTAGCCGCGGATGCCTTCCGGCAGGCGGGCGAGCTTGATCGCGAGGTCCAGCTTCTCCGCGCTCAGGCCGGCGAGCAGCTCGTCGACGAGGGCTTCGTAGTCGCGGATCAGCTGGCGCTCGATGCGGCGTTCCTCGGTCTTGCCGAAGAGGTCCAGCGCGCCGCCGCGCAGGCCCTTGAACTTCGCCAGCGTCTTCAGCGCCTTGAAGGTCCACGAGCCGAGCTCGACCTTCTTCGCGCGGCCATCGGCGCCGGGCTTGGCGATCAGCGGCGGGGCCATGTGGAAGCTGAGGTGATCCCAGTCCTCGAACTGCGCCTTCAGCGCGGCCTCGAACTTGCCGTCGGTGTACAGGCGCGCGACCTCGTACTCGTCCTTGATCGCCAGCAGCTTCGCGTAATAGCGCGCCACCGCCTTGGTCAGGCGCAGGCCCTTGCCGGCCTCACCCAGCGCCGATTCGGCGGCGCGCACGCGCTGCACCAGCGCCTCGTAGCGCGACGCGTAGGCGGCGTCCTGGTATTCGGTCAGGAAGGCCTTGCGGCGCGCGATCAGGCCGGGCTGGCCGTCCTTGTCGTCGAGCTGGTCGAAGTTGAACCACTGCACGGCCGAGCCGCTCTGCTCGCCGGCCAGGCGGCGCAGCGCCTCGGGCGCGGCGATCGCCAGACGGCCCAGCGCGAAGGCGGTCTTGTTGTTCTCCACCGCCACGCCGTTGAGCTCGATCGCGCGCATCAGCGCCTCGAAGGACACCGGCACCAGGCCGCGTTGCCAGCACGCGCCCAGCATCACGATGTTGCTGGGCATGGTGTCGCCCATCAGGCGCTGCGCGATGTCCTGCGCGTCGATGCTGGCCAGCAGGTCCTGGCCCTCGCCGACGGCGTGGCGCATCTTGGCCAGCAGCGAGTCCGCCTGCAGGCTCGCATCCGGGTTGCGGACGAAGGCGGCGGTCGGCAGCTCATGCGTGTTGGCCAGGATCACCGTGCGGCCGGCCTTCACCGTCGCCAGCGCATCGGCGCTCGCGCCCACGACCATGTCGCAGGCCAGCAGCACGTCGGCCTGCTGCGTGTCGATGCGGACCTGGTTCAGCAGGTCCTGCGTCGGCGCCACGCGCACGAAGGACAGCACTGCGCCGCCCTTCTGCGCGAAGCCCATGAAGTCCAGCACCGAGCTCTGCTTGCCCTCCAGGTGCGCGGCCATCGTCACCAGCGCGCCCACCGTCACCACGCCGGTGCCGCCAACGCCGGTGACCAGCATGTCGAACGGGCCGGTCCACGCCCAGGCCGCGGGCGGCTGGATCGCGGCGATCTCGCGCGCCAGGTCCGCGGGCCCGAAGGCCGCGCCGGCGCGCTTCTTCAGCTTGGCGCCATGCACCGACACGAAGCTCGGGCAGAAGCCGTTCACGCAGCTGAAATCCTTGTTGCAGCTGCTCTGCTCGATCGCGCGCTTGCGGCCGAAGTCGGTCTCCACCGGCACCACCGACAGGCAGTTGCTGGCCTGGCCGCAGTCGCCGCAGCCCTCGCAGACCGACTCGTTGATGAAGATGCGCTTGTCCGGGTCGGGGAACTCGCCCTTCTTGCGGCGGCGGCGCTTCTCGGCGGCGCAGGTCTGGTCGTAGATCAGCACCGTCACGCCCTGGATCTCGCGCAGCTCGCGCTGCACCGCGTCGAGCTCGCTGCGATCGTGGAAGGTCGTGCCGGCGGGGAACAGGCCGTGATGGCCGTCGTACTTGCCGATCTCGTCCGAAACCACGACCAGGCGCTTCACGCCCTCGGCCTCGACCTGGCGCGCGATCTGCGGCACCGAGGTCTGGCCGTCGACCGGCTGCCCGCCGGTCATCGCCACCGCGTCGTTGTAGAGGATCTTGTAGGTGATGTTGGCCTTGGCCGCGATGGCCTGCCGGATCGCCAGATAGCCCGAGTGGTAGTAAGTGCCGTCGCCCAGGTTCTGGAAGACATGCTTCTCGGTCGTGAAGCGCGAGTGGGCGGCCCAGTCCACGCCCTCGGCGCCCATCTGGATCAGGCCGGACGTGCCGCGCTCCATCCAGCTCGCCATGAAGTGGCAGCCGATGCCGGCCAGCGCGCGCGAGCCCTCGGGCAGCTTCGTCGAGGTGTTGTGCGGGCAGCCCGAGCAGAAATAGGGCTGGCGGCGCACCGCGTCGGCGCTGTTGGACAGCAGGCAGGGCGTCAGGAAATCGACGACCAGATGGCGGCGGTCCAGCGCCGGATTCAGCCGCGCCAGCCAGTCCGCGACGGTCGGCATGATGCGCGACGGCCGCAGCTCGCCGAGCGCGCTCAGCACCGCCGCCCCGTGTTCATCGGACTTGCCGACCACGCGCGGACGCTGCGCGTCGGGCAGGTGATAGAGCAGCTCCTTGATCTGGCGCTCGACGACCGGCGCCTTCTCCTCGATCACCAGCATGTCGGTCAGGCCCTGCGCGAACTCGCGGATGCGCGTCGGCTCCAGCGGATAGACCAGGCCGACCTTGTAGACCCGCACGCCGGCCGCGGCCAGCGCGTTCGGGTCCAGGTCCAGGCGCCGCAGCACTTCCATGAAGTCGTAATGCGCCTTGCCGACGGTCACGATGCCCAGCGACGCGCGCGGGCTCACCACGATGTGCTTGTCGATCGAATTGACCTTCGCGAAGGCCAGCACCGCGTCGATCTTGTGTGCCAGGCGCGACTCCAGCTCCAGCGACGGCAGGTCCACCGAGCGGATGTGCAGGTCGGTTGGCGGCTTGTGGTCGACCGGCAGCTCGAAGTCCAGCGGCACCGCGTCCAGGTCGACGGTCATGCCGGATTCGACGACTTCCGAGATCGCCTTGAACCCGACCCACGCGCCCGAGTAGCGCGACAGCGCCCAGCCGTAGAGGCCGAACTCCAGGTACTCGGCCACGTTGCCGGGATGCACCAGCGGCATCGACCAGGCCTGCAGCGCGAGGTCGCTCTGATGCGGGGTCGAGGAGGACACGCAGCCATGGTCGTCGCCGCAGACGACGAGCACGCCGCCCTGTTTCGCGGTGCCGTAGACGTTGCCGTGCTTGAGCGCGTCGCCGGAGCGGTCCACGCCGGGGCCCTTGCCGTACCACATCGCGAAGACGCCATCGACGGTGCGCTTCGGATCCAGCGCCACGCGCTGCACGCCCAGGCAGGCGGTGGCGGCGAGGTCCTCGTTGATCGCGGGCAGGAAGTTGACCTCGGCCTTGTCGAGGAACTTCTTCGCCTTCCACAGCTGCTGGTCGACCATGCCCAGCGGGCTGCCGCGATAACCGCTGACGAAGCCGGCGGTCTTCAGGCCCTGGCGCTCGTCCTGGGCCTTCTGGGCCAGCAGCAGCCGCACAAGGGCTTGCGTCCCGGTGAGGAACACCTGGCCGGACTGCGCGGCGAGGTTGTCCGACAGCTGGTAGTCGCGCAGGGCCGGCGCAGCGGCAAGACGGGCTTCGGTCATGGCTTGTCTCCCCAACGGGAAGAGCCGGCCGGCAGGACCGGTCGGCTCGAATGTATGAATGAGGAGATTCTTTCCTAGACAATCGGCAGTTTCTTGCTCCGTTTGCTCGCTGCATCGCAAGGATCGATAGAGACATTCTCAAAAGAGGCGGATATGGAGAACGAACGTTTCGACCGGGCAACGCGCCTGATCCTGGAGGCGCTCCAGGCCGACGCCCGCCAGAGCACCCAGCAGCTGGCCGACAAGGTCGGACTCTCGGCGACGCCAGTCTGGCGACGCGTCAAGGAGCTGGAGGAGCGCGGCGTCATCCGCCGCCATGTCGCGCTGGTGGACCGGGAGCAACTGGGGCTCTCGATCTGCGTGCTGGCCAATGTCAGCCTGGTGAGGCACACCGAGGGCGCGGTCGAGGCCTTCGAGGCGATGGTCGCGGGCAGCCCTGAGATCGTCGAATGCCAGGCCATCACCGGCGAGGCGGACTACGTGCTGAAGATCGTCGCGCCCGACATGAAGGTCTACGACCAGTTCCTGCAGAGCAAGGTCTTCAAGGTGCCCGGCGTCGCGAGCGTGCGCAGCAACGTCGTGCTCCGCGAGGTCAAGTACGAGACCGCCTACCCGGTTCCCTGATCGCCTCCCACGCCACCACCACCTCCATCCCACCGCCACGCCCCGCCTCCCGCCTCCGCCTCCGCCTCCGCCTCCCGCGGACCTCTTCCTGGAAGGCAGCAAGTGGCGATGGGGCCGGAATGATGCGAGGGGGTCCAGGAGGGAGCCCCCTCGCGTCGTGGAGAGCCCGCGCTTGTCCCTCCGGAGTTAGGCGTTCTCCTCAATGGCCCCCACCGCCTCCCCATGCCATCCTCCCCCGCATGTTTTCCGTCTACGGCACCTCTGGAAAGATCCTGACGGGCGGCCTTGAGCAGGTGCGCGACCTCGCGCCGGTGCAGGCCGTGGCCCGCACCCGTGCGGTGGCGCCGACCGCGCGCCAGGGGGATCTGACGCCGTCGACTGTCGTGCTGGCTGGCGTGGGTCAGGGCGGTGCCGGGAGCGGGATGGCGAGCGGCGCGTCGGCCTATGTCGCGCACGAGGCGCTGGCGGCCTATGCGGGCGACACGCAGCGCCAGGTGCTCACGCAGGTGCATCAGCTGATGAGCCGCAAGCTGATCAGCGTCATGTCGGGCGCCCCGCTGCGGAGCGCGATGCGGATGATGTCGCGTGCTGGCGTTGCGCAGGCGCCGGTGCTGGGTCCGATGGGCGAGGTGCGCGGTCTGGTGTCGCGTGGCGATCTCACGCGGGGTTTGGCGGACGATCTCGACGAGATCGCCGAGATGATGGTCATCGCGCGGCGCCTGGCCGCGCCGGTGGATGACGTGATGTGGACGCCGGTGCCGGTGGCGCAGCCGGACACGCCTTTGCGCGAAGCGGCGCAGCTGCTGCTGGACCTGGGGCTGCCTGGCTTGCCGGTCGGCGACGACAACGGCCATCCGATCGGCTTTCTCTCACGCAGCGACCTGCTGCGCGGCATGACGCACGAGCCGCCGCTGGACCTCTGGACTTGACTGCGCGACCCGGGCCGTCGGCTCGGAGGGGTCAGTACTTGCGCATGCCCCGCTCGGCTTCTTCCTGCTCGATCGCCTGCAGCGTGCGCCAGTCGGTGCAGACGAACACGCCGTCCTCGATGATCCGGTCGGACAGGGATCCGTCGCCCCGGGCGATCCGGCCGTCCTTGCAGACCAGCGCGCCGCGCGCCTGTCCCTGCTCCGTCAGCGCCTTGCCGACCGCCATCGAGTCGCGGGTGTAGAGCGCCAGCACCAGCAGCGCGAACAGCACGCCCAGGATCAGCGCCACGCCGACCATGACGTCGCTCACGTCACGCAGCGCCGAGGCCTGCGGGGCCGCAGCCTGCGCCCGCGGCGCGGCGGCGAAGCTGGCGCCGTCGCCGCGGGAGGACGACGATGGACGCGCGGTGCCGGACGAGCCGGACCGCGAGGGAGCGCGATGGAAGCCGGGCGAGGGACGGGTGGTGGCCATGTTCATGAGACGGATCGCTTTGCCAAGAAGGGACAGCAGCAAGGACGGGCCGCGGACGGACGAAGCGAAGGCTACAGGGGCGCCGGCCGGTCGCTGACTTAAATGCAGGACTCCTCACCAAAAATGCACGGGTGACCCTCCCCCTTTCCGTTGGTTACACTAGTTGCAGAACTAAGATTTCCGGGTAATGAAAGCGGCGCTCCAGACCGCTCCCCAGCGCCAGCGCCAATGGCGCCCGCACCGCGCCGGTGCCATCCGCAACCCCGCGTTTCCTTCGCGCTCACCCACCGCGATCCGCCGCCATGTCTCAATCCGAATCCCCGCTCACGGCCGCCGCGCATCAGGCGTTGCACAAGCTGTCCCAGGAGCTGCCGGATGCCTGCGAGCGTCTGGACTACGTCAAGGGCATGACCGACCAGGCCGCCAGCAAGGTGCTGGGCATCGTGGAATCGGCGCAGGAGGACGCCCAGGCGGTGGGCCGGCAGGGGCATGAGTTGTCCGAGTCGCTGCAGCGGCTGGCGGCCGCGCCGGACCTGAGCGTCGAGCGGGCGCGCGCGATGATGCGCCTGTGCGCGGCCTACGCGGCCGGCGCCGCCGGTTTCGCGGATCGGGTGAAGGGTTTGCAGACCGAGATCATGATGGCCCAGGACTTCCAGGACCTGTCCGGCCAAGTGATCAACAAGGTGCTGGCCATGCTGCGGCCGGCCGAGGCGCCGCTGCAGCAGCTGCTCGCCGCGCACGACCATGTCGAGCCGGAAACCGCGGCGCAGGAGCAGCTTGCCGGCGTGCAGACGCCCGACAAGGCGCTGCAGCAGGACGACGTCGACGCGCTGCTGGCCGAGATGGGGTTCTGATCCCCGTCGCCGCGGCGCTCAGGACCAGAGCAGCGGATCGACCTCGTAGAAGCGCCGCAGTTCCCCGTACAGCGCGGGATGCGCCTGCGCCAGCGCCCACGGCTGGCCGAAGAAGCGCTCGCTCGCGACCGCGAAGAACTCCGCCGGCTCGGTGGCCGCGTAGTCCCCCAGCGGATCGGGCTCGCCCGCCGCGAGCCGCGCGCGCAGCAGGTCGAAGCTCTGCTGCATCACCGCCGCCCAGCGCGCCTGCCGCGCGCGGTTGCCCAGCCAGGGCGCGCCATTGGCCCATCCCTTGACCTGATCCAGCTGGTGCGCGAACTCGTGCACCGCGACGTTGTGGCCGCGCTCCGGCAGCGAGGCGTCGCGCAGCACGTCGTCCCAGGACAGCACGACCTGTCCCTCGCCCCAGGATTCGCCGCTCAGCACCTGGCGGTCCTGCATCTGCAACGGGCCTTGATGACGCACGCGATCGACGATGAAGGCGCCGGGATAGACCAGCACCGTGTGCAGCTTCGGGTAGTAGCCGCGAGCGCGGCCCAGCAGCGGCAGCGAGGCCAGCGCGGCGATGGTGACGCGGACCTCGTCGGTGATGACCTGGCCGGCGCAGCCGATGAAGGATTTTTCCGCCAGAAAGACCTGCATCTGGCGCTTGAGCTTGAGCTGCAGGTCCGCCGGCAGCCGCGCCGCCTGCGGCACGTTGCGGCGCAGGATGGCGCGCCATGCGGCGGGGAAGGCCTTCGCCCGCAGCGCGGCCCGGCGCCGGGCCTGCCGCCAGGGCTGGCTCAGCAGCCAGAAGCACAGCAGCGCGGCGGTCAGCGCGAGGAAGATCAGGGCCATGGCTTCGGCGCCTGGGGCGCGTCGCATCGAAGCTTCGAACATGCGCTCAGGGAGCGATGTTTTCAAGAGCGGGCCAGGTCTTGCGCCCGCTTGTGGGTGGGGCGACGGGCGCTTCGCCCGATGCTCGAACACATCTGCGGCGTCGGCGCGACGCTGGGCGCGCGGGCGGGCGATTGACGTCCGACGGGCAGCGGCGCATGTCGGTTTCCAGCGGCTCGCCCCGGACAATTTCGGCCTGGGCGGCGCCGGCTTGAGCGCTCGATGAAGCGCGGCGCGCGGCGCTCGCCCACAGGCACACACGCATCAAGAGGGAGGGCGGCGGACGGTCGGGAAGATCGGGCGCCGTCGGGCGATTTGAAGTTTTCGGAAGTACAGGCGACGCCGCTCAGGACGTCGCCGTTCGATGTCAGTCCGCTGCAGCAGTACCGCGCCAGGATCCAGCAGGAGATGCTGGACGGGCCGCCACCGTCGGTGGTGCTGAAGCTGTCCCCGTTCATCGGGACGGAGGGGCCGCTCCAGGAGATGTACGCGCGCAACCGCGCGGACGTCACCTATGGCCGGCATCCGCTCGGCCAGGAGGCGCCGCCGGCCAGCCGCGTCGAGACGCCGGCCTATTCGCGGGGCACCTACACCGCCGCGAGCTTTCCCGACCTGCAGGTCCAGGTGACGCTGGGGCCCCTGCTCGTCAGCGAGGTGGAGCGCGCCGGCGGCACGCCGCGCGTGCTGGACGTCACCGCCTGAGGCGCCTTAGCATCGCCCGCAGTCGCGTGCGCATGGCGCGCGACGCAGGGAGAGGCAGGAGGCGACCATGGATTCCAAAAACCGGCCTCGCCGCGGGACGCGGCGCGTCATCGCGCTGCCCGTCGCGGCGGGACTGCTGATCGGCAGCCTGCCCGCGCGGGCGGCGGACCAGACCATCGAGCTGAGCTCGCGCGGCGGCTACCAGAGCCATCGGCTGCCGGACGGCACGACCGAGGTGGAACTCGTGCAGCAGACCGCCGGTGGCTGCCGCTTCGGGCGCACCTGGGGCTACGACCTGACGAGCAAGGAGCTGTGGGTCGATGGCGGCTGCAGCGGCCGCTTCAAGATCACGACCTCCGCGGCGGCCAGCGGCGATGGCGCCAGCGGCTCCGACAACTCGAGCAACATCGGCGCGGCGGTCGCGGCGGCGGCGGTGATCGCGGGCATCGCGCTGATCGCCAGCAAGGACAAGGACAAGGATCGCGACCGCGACGACGGCTGGCAGGACGACGGCGGCTGGAACGCGCGCCAGATCCGCGGCAAGGGCGACCTGTGCCTGGACATCGAAGGCGGCGCGCGGCCCGGGCGCAAGCTCATCGTCTACGACTGCAACGGCGGCGGGAACCAGCGCTTCGAATGGAACCGCAACGGCGAGCTGCGCGTCGCGGGGCTGTGCCTCGATGTCGCCGACCGCAACACCGCCGATGGCGCGCGGGTGATGGCTTTCACCTGCAACGGCGGCGCCAACCAGCGCTGGCGCGCGCGTGGCGGCGAGATCCGCAGCGCCGACTCCGGCAAGTGCCTGGACATCGAAGGCGGCCGCGCCCGTCCGGGCACGGCCGTCATCCTGTATCGCTGCAACGGTGGCGACAACCAGCGCTGGTCGTGGTGATCAGCGCGCGACCGTCTCGGTGCGGGCCGCCCGCACCGCCTGGCTGAGCACGTCCAGCACCGCGATCGAATCGTCCCAGGCCAGGCAGGCGTCGGTGATGCTCTTGCCGTACTCGAGCTGCGAGGGATCGTCCTTGCCGGGGCTGAACTTCTGCGCGCCGCCCTTGAGGTGGCTCTCGACCATCACGCCGAAGATGCTGGTGCTGCCGGCGCGGATCTGCGCGGCGATGTCCTTGGCGACGTCCAGCTGGCGCTCGTGCTTCTTGCTGCTGTTGGCATGCGAGCAGTCGACCATCAGCCGGGCGTCGAGCTTGGAGGCTTCCAGGTCCGCGCAGGCGACGGCGACGCTCTCGGCGTCGTAGTTCGGCGCCTTGCCGCCGCGCAGGATCACGTGGCAGTCGCGGTTGCCCTTGGTCTCGACGATCGCGACCTGGCCGTTCTTGTGCACCGACAGGAAGTGGTGCGGCCGGGCGGCGGCCTGGATCGCGTCGGTGGCGATCTTGATGTTGCCGTCGGTGCCGTTCTTGAAGCCGATCGGTGCCGACAGGCCGGAGGCCAACTCGCGGTGGACCTGGCTCTCGGTGGTGCGCGCGCCGATCGCGCCCCAGCTGATCAGGTCGCCGATGTACTGCGGCGAGATCACGTCCAGGAACTCCGAACCCGCCGGCATGCCCAGGCGGTTGATCTCCAGCAGCAGCTGGCGCGCGATGCGCAGGCCTTCGTCGATGCGGTAGCTCTCGTCGAGGTAGGGATCGTTGATCAGGCCCTTCCAGCCGACGGTGGTGCGGGGCTTCTCGAAGTAGACGCGCATCACGATCTCGAGCGTGTCGGCATGCTGCTCTCGCATCGTCATCAGGCGCTTGGCGTATTCGAGCGCCGCGCCCGGATCGTGGATCGAGCACGGGCCGATGATCACCAGCAGGCGGTCGTCCTTGCGCTGCATGATGTCGCGGATGCGCTGGCGCGTGCCGACGACGAGCTGCTCCATGGCCGTGCCACGGATCGGGAAGAAGCGGATGAGGTGTTCAGGAGGCGGCAAGGGCGTGATGTCCAGGATGCGTTCGTCGTCGGTCTGGGAGGTCTTGTCCTGCGGCGAATACCAGCGCTCCGCCTGTTGGGCGCTGGGATACGGGGTCGACTTGGCATTCATGGGAATCACGCTTTCTATGAGGGCTGGGGGTGGTGCTCGGGGCCCGGCCGAAAAAAAACCGCCGGGCTTGTGGGCCCGGCGGTTTCTTGAGGATTCTTGGCGCGCTTGCTTATGCGTTCGCCTCTCCTCCGCCGGGGCGGTGCGAGAACCAAAAATAAGCAAAGTAAAACTTCGGTGCGGAACGCATAAGGGCCAATAGTGCCTGCGCGGGTCGCGGCGCGTCAAGCGCCGCGAGGGGACGGCCGCGGGTGTGGCGCGACGGCATCGGGCAAGCGAGCCTTCGCGGAACCGTGGGGATGCGCGGCCGGCATGGGGTCAGGCCGTGCCGCCGACGGTCAGGCCGTCGATGCGCAGCGTGGGCTGGCCGACGCCCACCGGCACGCTCTGGCCTTCCTTGCCGCAGACGCCGACGCCGGTGTCCAGCTGCATGTCGTTGCCGATCATGCTCACGCGGGTGAGCGCGTCCGGGCCGTTGCCGATGATGGTTGCGCCCTTGACCGGGTACTGGATCTTGCCCTTCTCGACCCAGAAGGCCTCGCTGGCGGAGAACACGAACTTGCCCGAGGTGATGTCGACCTGGCCGCCGCCGAAGTTGGTCGCGTACAGGCCCTTGTCGATGCTGGCGATGATCTCGGCCGGATCCTTGTCGCCGCCCAGCATGTAGGTGTTGGTCATGCGCGGCATCGGCACGTGGGCGTAGCTTTCGCGGCGGCCATTGCCGGTGGGGGCGACCTTCATCAGCCGCGCGTTCATCGCGTCCTGGATGTAGCCCTTGAGGATGCCGTCCTCGATCAGCACGTTGCGCTGCGAGGCGCAGCCCTCGTCGTCGACGTTGAGCGAGCCGCGGCGGTCGGGGATGGTCCCGTCGTCCAGCACCGTCACGCCCTTGGCCGCGACGCGCTGGCCGATGCGCCCGGAGAAGGTCGACGAGCCCTTGCGGTTGAAGTCGCCCTCCAGGCCGTGGCCGACGGCCTCGTGCAGCAGCACGCCGGGCCAGCCCGGGCCCAGGACCACGGTCATCTCGCCGGCCGGGGCCGGGCGCGACTCCAGGTTGGTCAGCGCCGCGCTGACCGCCTGCTCGACGTAGGACGCGATCATCTCGTCGGTGAAATAGGCCAGGCCGAAGCGGCCGCCGCCGCCGCCCGAGCCTACTTCCCGGCGGCCGTCGCTCTCGGCGATGATGGTGACGGACAGGCGCACCAGCGGCCGCACGTCGGCGGCCAGGGTGCCGTCGGCGCGCGCGATCAGCACCACCTCGTGCTCGGCGGCCAGGCCGGCCATCACCTGCTTGACGCGAGGATCCTTGGCGCGGGCCAGGCGCTCGGTGCGCTCCAGCAGGGCGACCTTCTGCGTGCTGTCCAGGCTGGCGATGGGATCCGCGTCGCCATACAGGGCGCGGCTGCCGGACACCACCGGCTCGGCCGGCACCTTGACGCGTTTGCTCTGCCCGGCCGACGCGATCGCGCGCACGGTGCGCGCGGCGTCGAGCAGCGCGGCCTCCGAAATGTCGTCCGAATACGCGAAGGCCGTCTTCTCGCCGGCGACGGCGCGCACGCCCACGCCCTGGTCGATCGAGAAACTGCCGCTCTTGACGATGCCTTCCTCCAGGCTCCAGCCCTCCGCGCGGGTGGTCTGGAAGTAGAGGTCGGCGTCGTCGACGCGGTGCTCGGTGATCAGCCGCAACGCCTGCGACAGCGACGCGTCGGTCAGGCCGAAGGGTTCGAGCAGCTGGGCACGGGCGGTGACCAGGCGGGCGAGGGTGGGTTCGCGCGAAATCATCGGGCGATTGTAGGCATCGCCCATGGCGGCCGGGGGCCGGGCGCGGCGGCCGACCCTGCCGCAAGGATGGGGACCGGGCGGCCCCGGGGTGGAGGGCCGGCTCAGTCGGAGCGGGCGCCGGTGTCGGTGTCGGAGTCGGAGTCGGTATCGCCGTCGCCGTTGGCATCGCCCCCGGCGTCCTGCTTCCAGGCCAGCGCCAGCTGGTACAGCGCCTTGCGCGATTCGCCGGTCAGCTCCGCGGCGAGGGACGCCGCCTGCTTCAGCGGCAGCTCGCGCATGAGCACGCGCAGCGTGCGCTGGGCGTCCTCGGGCAGGCCGGCTTCGCCTGCCGGCGCGGGCGCGGCATGCAGCACCAGCACGAACTCGCCGCGCTCGCGCTGCTTGTCGGCCGCCATCCAGGCGGGCAGCGTGGCGCAGGGCGCGGTGTGGATGGTCTCGAACTGCTTCGTGACCTCGCGGCAGATCGTCAGCGTCTGTTCGGGCGCGAGCTCGGCCAGCAGCGCGATCAGTTCCTGGATCCGATGGGGCGCCTCGAACAGCACCTGGCTGTGGGGCGCGCCGGTCAGCGCCTGCAGCGCCGCGCGCCGCTCGGCCGCCTTGGTTGGCAGGAAACCGACGAAGCGGAAGCCCTGGGCGCGGGCGTCGCCGGCCACGCTGAGCGCCGCCGCCGCGCTGCTCGCGCCGGGCAGCGGCATGACGCGCACGCCGGCGCGCGCGGCCGCGGCCACCAGCACCGCGCCCGGATCCGAGATCGCCGGCGTGCCGGCGTCGCTGACGTAGGCGATGCGCTCGCCGGCGAGCAGCCGCGCGACCAGGCCTTCCGCCGCCTGTTGCTCGTTGTGCTGGTGCAGCGCCAGCAGCGGCTTGTGCAGGCCGAGCCAGCGCAGCAACTGAGCGCTGACGCGCGTGTCCTCGCAGGCGACGGCGTCGACCAGCCCCAGCACGTGGATCGCGCGCAGGCTCAGGTCGGCGAGGTTGCCGATCGGGGTCGCGACGACGTAGAGCGTGCCGCCCGGGAATTGCTGATGACCGGCCGCGGCGGAAGCGGCGGCGATCAGCGAGGCGGACGGGGACGTCGACATGTTCAAGAAACTCTCCATCGGACGGGACGGCGCGGATGCGCAGGCACGGGGCGCCGGCGCCGAGCAGCGCGCCCTGGACTACCTGAGGCGGCAGGGGCTGCGGCTGGTGGCGCGCAATTATCGGGTCGCGCGCGGGCCGTCCGCGCGAGGCGGGGAGGTCGACCTGATCCTGTGGGCGCGGGACGGGACGCTGGTGTTCGTCGAGGTGCGTGCCAGGGAACGCGATGCGCATGGCGGTGCGGCGGCCAGCGTGACGCGGGCCAAGCAACGGAAGGTGATCTTCGCGGCGACCTGTTTCCTGCGCACGCTGGCGGAGATCCCGCCTTGCCGATTCGACGTGGTGGCCATCGATGGCGACCGCGTCGAGTGGCTGCAAGGGGCCTTCGACGTGCCGGCCGAGCACTGAGCTCTGCCACGGCCGCTGGCCCTCACCCCGGCCCTCTCCCGCAAGCGGGAGAGGGAGTCGGGCGCTGACCTTTCACCCCTCGTCCGCTTGCGGAAACATCCCCGCAGCGCTCTTGCATTACCCCCTCTCCCGCTTGCGAAGTGGGAGAGGGAGGGGTGAGGGCCAGCAGCGATGGCCGTGCAGCACCCTTTATCATCCGCGCTCATGTTGGAACAACGCATACAACAACAATTCTTCGAGAGCGCGGACCTGCTCTACCAGGTCGCCGAAGGGCTGTCCCGCCCGCTCGCCGTCGCGGCGCAGATGATGGTGGACGCGCTCACCGCCGGCGGTCGCGTGCTCACCGCCGGGCTCGGCACCTCGGCGGCGGACGCGACCTACATGGCCTCGCTGCTGTCCGGCCGCTTCGAGCAGGAGCGCCCCGGCCTGGCCGCCATCGCGCTGGACGCGCAGGCCCAGGGCTACGCCGATCCCGCCTCCGCGCTGATGCGCCAGATCCAGACCTTCGGCCATCCCGGCGACCTGCTGCTGCTGTACGAGGCGCAGGCCAGCGGCGCGGCCGCCGCGCTGCTGCAGGTGGCGCATGCGCAGGAGATGAGCGTGATCGTGCTCAGCGGCACCCAGGACGACGACTGGCGCGGCACGCTGCTGGACACCGATGTGCAACTGCGCGTGCCGCACAGCCGCTTCGCGCGGGTGGCGGAAGCGCACCGCCTGCTCTCCCACTGCCTCAGCGACGCGATCGACCTGCAGCTGCTCGGCGCGGGCGAATGACCCTCCTCCCGACTTTGAAGGACCTCCCGATGACCTCCGTGACCCGAAGCTCCCGCCGGACCCGCCGCCTGATCCTTGCCGCCGCGCTGGGCGGCGCGTTGCTGCAGACCGCCTGCGTGCCGCTGATCGTCGGCGGCGCGGCGGTGGGCAGCGCGATGGTGGCGACCGACCGGCGCACCTCCGGCACGCAGCTCGAGGACCAGGGCATCGAGCTCAAGACCGCCAACCGCATCCGCGAGCAGCTCGGCGACCGCGTGCACATCAACGTCAACAGCTACAACCGCATGGTGTTGCTGACCGGCGAGACCCGCAACGACGAGGACCGCGCCGCGGTCGAGCGCATCGCGCAGGGCGTCGAGAACGTCGGCAACGTGCTCAACGAGGTGGGCGTGGGCATGCTGAGCTCGCTGTCCAGCCGCGCCAACGACGTGGCCATCGCCGCCAAGGTCAAGGCCAGCCTGGTCGACGCGAAGGACCTGATCACCAACGCGTTCTACGTCGTCGTCGAACGCGGCAACGTCTACATCATGGGCCGGGTGACCGAGCGCGAGGCCACCCGCGCGACCGAGATCGCTCGCGGCGTGCGCGGCGTGCAGAAGGTGGTGCGCGCGATGGAGATCATCAGCGAGGCCGAGCTGGCCGCGATGGGCCAGGCCCAGCAGCCGGCCAAGCCGAAGAGCACGCCCTGAACCGCGCTCGTGCCGGCCGACGCGCCGGCCGCCCCGCCCAGCAAGGGACCGCCACGCGGTCCCTTTTTTCTGGGCGCGACGGGGCCCGTGATTTTTCCGGGTCCCTTGATCTGGCGCATTGATGGAAGGGATCGCTGCTGACGGATGAGCCAGTGCTCATCATCATCGCCCCTCCCTCAATCGAGACAGTTGGAGGCGAAGACCATGTACTTCCCCTATCTCCATGGCAAACAGAAGGAGGTGCTGGCCTTGCGCCACCTGGCGCAGGTGCTGGGCGCGGAAGGCCAGGTGCAGCCGGTGATGGAGCCGGTGCGGGTGATGGCGACCTCGATGCGGCACACGCTGGAGGCCTGCGAGGCGCATCGCCTGCCGGTGTGGCTGGTGGTCAATCCGGTGCGGCAGGATTTCGACCTGCTGCTGCCCGCCGAGGCCTTCGACTGGGGCCGGCAGCTGTTCACCTCGTTGCCGACGCGCCAGTGGATCCATCCGACGCTGATGCTGGGCCCGACGCTGACGCCCGACGTGGTGCGACGCTTCGTGCAGCTGTTCGGCGCGCGGCCGATGGGGCTGGTCGTCGGCCCCGAGGCGCCGCCGCTGTCCGAGCTGATGACGATGCTCGGCGGCGCGCGGGTGCGGCAGGTGTTCTTCAAGGGCGTCGAGCCGACCGCCGCGGACCGCGCCGCGCTCGGGGACACCGCCTGCGTGCGGGTCGAGGACCGGCGCCTGCCGGACAGCCCCGACCTGCGCCAGCATCACCGCCACCCGTTCCTGGATCCGCTGCCCAATCCGCTGTCCAATCCGCTGCCCGACCCGCGGCGGGAAGGCGGCGCGGACTTCTCGGACTACACGACGCTGCCCTCGCGCCCGGACACGCCCGAGGCGCCCTCGCGCCTGGCGGCGTTCCGGCTCAGCTACCTGCGCATCGCGCCAGCGCCGGCGCCGGCCGCGATCTGGCTCGAGTCCTTCCTGAGCGGCCGGCTCGCGCCCGACGAGGACAGCGCCGACCAGCGTTTCCGCCGCGCGCTCCGCGTGTTCCAGGCGGCGCTCGACCGCGACGACGCCTGTTTCGGTCCCACCGAGGCGGTGCGGCGCTACCTGGCCGGCCTCATCGATGGTGTCCAGCCTTCACGGGCGCTCAGCAAGCAGTGGGAGCTGATGCACCACCTCGAGCTGATCAGCGGCGTGCTCGCGGGACGCTTCCCCCAGGCGAGCCCCGCCGGCGTGCCGACCAGCCTGCTGGCGCCCGCGCCGGCCCGGGCCTGAGGCGCGCCGCCGACGTGGTGCCGGGGCGCGGCCGTTCAGGCCTCGGCCGCGCTCAGCCGCACCGGGATGCCGCTGAGCACCGAGGTGCCCGAGACCGGGTCGCGGGCCTCGTCGTCCAGCAGCAGGTTCATGTTGACGCCCGGATGGCGGGCGGCGACGTTCAACTGGCTGCCGCTCAGGTCATGGCCCCAGCCGTGCGGCAGGCTGACCACGCCCGGCCGCATGTCGGGGCTCAGCGTGACCGGGGCGATCACGCTGCCGCGCGCGTTGCTCAGGCGCGCGGACTGTCCGTCCACCAGCCCCGCGCGCGCCGCATCGTCGGGATGGACCAGCAGGGTGCAGCGCTCGCGGCCCTTGGCCAGCACCGGCAGGTTGTGCATCCAGCTGTTGTTGCTGCGGGTCTCGCGCCGGCCGATGAGCAGCAGCTCGTCGCCGGTCGGATGACGCAGCGCCGCGTCCGCATGCGCGAGGTCGGCCAGCAGCGCCGACGGCGCCAGGTCGATGCGGCCCGAGCTCGTGCGCAGGATTTCCGGGACGCGCGGCTGCAGTTCGCCGAGATCGATGCCGTGCGGCGCGGCCTTCACCTTGGCCAGCGTGAGGCCGTCCGGCTTCGCGCCGAAGCCGTCGCCGTAAGGGCCTGAACGCAGCCCCAGGTCGAGCCAGCGCGCCGGGCCGGCGCCGCCCTCGAGCATCCCGAAGACGGCCTCGGCCTGGTCGCCGGCGTGGCGCTTCAGCTCGGCGCGCAGCGCGGCATCGTCGACCGCCTGCAGGTCCGCGTCGACCGGCAGGCCCGAAGCGATCGCCGCCAGCCGCAGCAGCGTCTGCCATTCGGCCCGCGGCGCGTCCGGGGCGTCGGCATCGACGGGCAGCACCGGGCCGGACCAACGCGCATGGTTCCGCCACGAGAGCTGCGCGAAGACCATGTCGTAATGCCAGTCCTCCAGCGGAGAGGGCGGCGGCAGGATCAGGTCGGCGTGGCGGCTGGTCTCATTGATGTAGGGGTCCAGGCTGACCATGAAGTCCAGGCCGTCGAGCGCGCGCGCGAGCCGCGCGCCGTTCGGCGAGGACAGCACCGGGTTGCAGGCCACGGTGATCAGCGCATGCACCTGGCCGTCGCCGGGGGTCTCGATCTCCTCGGCGAGGCAGCTGATGGGGAACTCGCCCATCACCTCCGGCGCCTTGCCGACGCGGCTGTGCCGGCGCCCGGTGGCCACGCCCTTGCCCTGGCCCGGCCGGCCCAGCGTGTTGGCGGCGAAGGCGGCGGCCTTGGGGAACATCAGGCCGCCCTCGGTGTCGAAGTGGCCGGTGACGATGTTGAGCGCGTCGATGAGCCAGCTGTTCAGCGAGCCGAAGCGCTGCGTGCAGGTGCCGAAGCGGCCGTAGAGCACCGCCTTGGGCGTGGTCGCGAATTCGCGCGCGAGGCGCCGCTGGGTCTCGGCGGGGATGCCGCAGTGCGCGGCGCCGCGCTCGGGCGGGAAGTCGGCGACGGCGGCCCGCAGCGCGTCCAGGCCCTCGACATGCGCTTCCAGGCGTCCGAGCCGTTCCAGGCCTTCGTCGAACACGGTGTGCAGCAGTCCCAGCAGCAGGTAGACGTCGCCGCCGGGGCGGATCGCGAGGTGCTCGTCGGCGGCCTGGGCGGTCTCGGTGCGGCGCGGGTCGATGACGACGATGCGCCCGCCGCGCGCGCGCATCGCCTTGGCCTTGCCGCGGTAGTCGGGGCTGGTCCACAGGCTGCCGTTGCTGACCATGGGGTTGGCGCCCAGGCAGATGAAGAGGTCGGTGCGCGGCAGGTCCGGCACCGGCACGCTGAGCCAGTGGCCGTACATCAGCCCGCAGGCGAGCTGCTTGGGCATCTGGTCCAGCGTCGAGGCCGAGAACAGGTTGCGCGTGCCCAGCGCGCGCGCCAGATGCGGGAAGTAGCTGAACAGGCCGATCTTGTGCGAGGCCGGATTGCCGATGGTCAGCGCGACCGCGTCGGCGCCGTACTGCTCGCGCAGCGGCGGCAGCCGGCGGGCGACCTCGGCGAAGGCCTCGTCCCAGCTGATGGGCTCGAAGCCGGCGCGGTCGGCGCGGCGGCGCATCGGCTGGCGCAGGCGGTCGGGGTCTTCGTGCAGGTCCTTCAGCGCGACGCCCTTGGGGCAGAGGTAGCCGTGGCTGAAGGGATCGGCGTCGTTGCCGCGGATCGAGATGACCGAGCTGCCCTCGGGCGTGGTCCGGGTGCGGATCTCGAGGCCGCAGCAGGCCTCGCACAGCGGGCAGATGCGGGTGTGGGTGTGCTCGGTGGCTGTGGCGTCCAGGGCCATGGCGTGTCTCCCGTCGTTTGCCGGCGATTGTGGGAGGCGGCCGCAGGGCCGGTGGTCATGTAGGCGACAGAGGAGGGATGACGTGATGCGCGGGGCCAGCGGCGTCGGCAGTCCTACATCTGCCGGAACAGGTGGGTATAGCTCTCCGCGACGATCAGCGCGTCCTCGCTCTCCTTGAGCTTGACCTGCATGCGGCCGCGGAAGTCGCGCGAGACACCGGCCACCGCCGCCGCGTTGACCAGCGTCGAGCGGTGGATCTGCCAGAACTGCTGCGGATCGAGCTCGTCGACCAGCTCCTTGAGCGGCTTGCGGATCAGCGCCTCGCCCTGGCGCGTGGCGACGCGGGTGTACTTGTTGTCGGACTGGAAGTACAGCACCTCGTCGACCGTGATCAGCTTCAGCGTCTGGCCCACCGACGCGTTGATCCAGCGCAGGAACTGCCGCTGCGGCAGCTTGCCGGCCTGGGCGCCGAGCTGGCTCAGCACCGCGCTCAGGTCCGCCGGCGGGCCCGCCATGCGCTGCTTGACGCGCTGGATCGCGGTGAACAGCCGCGCCGGCTCGAGCGGCTTGAGCAGGTAGTCGACCGCGCCCTCGTCGAAGGCGGACACCGCGTACTGGTCGTACGCGGTGACGAAGACGACGTGCGAGCGCCCCTGCACCTGCCGCGCGACGTCCAGCCCGGTGGCGCCGGGCATCTGGATGTCGAGGAAGAGCACGTCGGGCCGGCATTCCTGCAGCAGGCGCAAGGCCTGCACGCCGTCCGCGGCCTCGCCGACGATGACCAGTTCCGGCCACAGCTGCGCGAGCCGGTCCATCAGTTCATGGCGCAGCGTCTCCTCGTCCTCGGCGACGACGGCGGTCGGTGCGGCGGAATGAAGGCTCATGCGGGCAGCTCCAGCGTGAATTCGGTGTCGTCGGCATTGCTGCGGCATTGCAGCCGCGGCGGCGGCGCGCCGGGCGCGCGGTCCAGGCGCTCGAGGCGCTCGCCGAGCGCGCGCAGCGCGGTCTCCTCGCCGCACAGGCCGCCGCGGTCGAAGGACAGCCGCAGCCGCAGTCCGCCGCCGCTGGCTTCCTGGGCGCTCAGCCGCGCCTGGGTCGGCAGCCGCGCCGCGTCGCGCAGCATCAGCTGGGCCAGCGGCAGCAGCAGCATCGGCGGCACCGGCCGCGGGGCCAGCCAGGCGGACCACTCGGTCGACAGCGGCAGCGCGCCGCGTTGACGGCCGGCCACCACGGCCAGGTAGCTGTCGAGCAGCGCCGCCTCGGATTCGAGCGTCACGCCGCGCTCGCGCAGCCGCGGCAGCGCCACCCGCAGATGGCGGATCAGGCGCTCCATCTGTTCCGGCGCCGCGGCGTCGGCACGCTCATAGGCGCGCTCGATGTCGACCAGCGTGTCGAACAGGAACTGCGGCTCCACCTGCGCCTGCAGCGCCGCCAGGCGCGCGGCCACGGCGTCGCGCTGCATCGCGCTCTGCTCGCGCAGCAGCGCCTCCAGGCGGGTGCGGGTGCGACGGCGGCGCATCGCCATCTCGTACCAGGCCACCGACAGACTGGCGGTGACGCAGATCGACAGGCACTCGCCGATGAAATTGAGCCAGCGGATGGGCTGATGAGGCATCTCGCCCTTGCGCTCGCGCGCCAGGTCGGCGATCGATGGCCAGCCCAGCATCGGCATCAACTGGTCGTAGAGCAGCTTGGCGAGCACCGCGCCGATCAGCACCGCGATGCCCAGCCGGGCGACGCGCCAGGGGCTCTCCAGCGCGCTGCGCGACGCCGGCAGCCAGGTGAAGAGGATGACCAGCGCCACCAGCAGCGGCGTGAGCATCTGGTTGGCGAGCGCCGATGGCCAGCGCGCGTTGTCCATCACATAGAAGATCGACGACGCGTCCACCAGGCCGTAGAAGACGCCCATCAGCAGGAACCACGACAGCTCCTCGCGGCGCAGCGAGCGCCACGCGTGCCAGAGCTGGACGGCGCGCTCGCGCAGGGCCTCCGTCATGGGAGCGCTCCGGCGGGCGTCGCCGGGGCCGCGGACGCGCCGCGCGCCGCGCCGGCCAGCGGCACGCGCACCCGCGCGATCACGCCGCGCGGCTCGGCCGCCTCCAGTTCCAGCCAGGCGTCGCGCCCGAACATCGCCATCAGCCGCGCCCGGGTGTTGGCCAGGCCCACGCCGCTGCCGCCGCTGGCGGCGAAGCCCTGGCCGGTGTCGCGCACCTCCAGCAGCAGGCCCAGGCCGGCGGGTTCGCGCCGCGCGGTGATGTCGATGCGGCCGCCCTCGGGCAGCGGCGACAGGCCGTGCTTGATCGCGTTCTCGACCAGCGTCGGCAGCACCATCGGCGGCAGCGAGGTGGCGAACAGCGCGGCGTCGGCCTCGATGTCGAAGCGCAGCCGCTCGCCCATGCGCATCTGCAGGATGGTCAGGTAGCTGCGCGCCAGCTCCAGCTCCTGGCCCAGCGTCGACATGCCCTGGCGCATGCTGGGCAGGGCCGCCCGCAGGTAGGCGATCAGGCTGGCCATCATGTCGCGGCCGCGCTCGGGCGCGGTTTCGTACAGGCGCTTCACGTTGGCCAGCGTGTTGAACAGGAAGTGCGGCTCGATCTGCGCGTTCAGCGCGGAGAACTGGGCCTCGAGCTGCTGGGCCTGCAGGCGGTCGTGCTGGCGGGCCAGCTCGGCGAGCCGGGCCTGGGCGCTGCGCTCCTCTCGCACGCCGTGCAGCAGCGCGGCGAAGAAACCGCCCAGCACCAGCCACAGCAGCGTGGTCGACAGCAGCCAGTCCCAGTGCAGCGGCGCGTCCGGAACCCCCAGGTTGGCGACCTGGAAGCGCAGCAGCGTGCCCACCGTCGCGCCGGCCGCGACCGCCACCGCCCGCAGCGCCAGCGGCCAGCGCACCCGGATCCGCGCCAGCAGCGCCTCCGCCAGCGCCAGCGCGGCCAGCACGCTGAGCGCGGTCAGCAGCGTCTGGCGGGTGAAGCGCAGCCACTCCATGAGCCAGTCGCCGACGCCATCGTCATGGGTGAGCCAGGTCAGCGAGCGCGCGCCCGCCATCGCCAGGCAGAAGTAGAAGGCCGCCGCGATCATGCGCAGGTTGAAGAGCTGCAGCGCGGCGTCGCGCGCCGAGCGGCGGGGCTCGGTCGGCGCGCCGGCGGGGCCGGTCGGGGACGGGGACGCATCGGACATGGGCGGCATTCTGGCCGCGGGGCCCGGGGCCCGCCAGCAGCCGTGCGACGAAGCCGCCCTGGGCCGGACGAGTCCGGCCTGCGGGGGGCGAAGGCGGCATACTCGCCGCCCATGAAGATCCATATCGGTAACGGCGCGCGACTCTTCGTCGACGTCGAGGGGCCCGGCCTGGTGCCGGACGGGGCGCGGATGCGAGAGAAGCCGACGCTGATCTGCATGCATGGCGGCCCCGGTTTCGACCATGCGGCGTTCAAGCCGGCCTTCAGCCAGCTCGCGGACCTGGCGCAGATCGTCTACTACGACCACCGCGGCCACGGCCGCAGCGATCCGCGGCCGTCGTCGGAATGGACGCTCGACACCTGGGCCGACGACATCGTGCGCCTGTGCGACGCGCTGGGCATCGAGCGGCCCATCGTGCTGGGCCAGTCCTTCGGCGGCTTCGTGGCGCAGCGCTACATCGCGCGGCATCCGGGGCACGCGTCCAAGGTGATCCTGTCCAGCACCTCCCACCACATGGGGCTGGAACGCAAGCTGGCCGCCTTCGAGCGGCGCGGCGGTCCCGAGGCCCGTGCGCTGGCGCAGGCCTTCTGGAGCCGCCCGTCGCGCGAGACCTTCGAGGCCTACTGGTCCGGGGTGCGCCACCTCTACAACACCCGTCCGGCCGCCGACCCGGAAGCCAGCGGCCGCACGCTGGTGAACCTGGACATCCTGCTGCACTTCGTCGGCGGCGAGAAACAGGACCTGGGCCTGCTGCGGGGCCTGGAGCAGGCCCGCTGCCCGGTGCTGGTGATGGTGGGCGAGGACGATCCCGTCTGCCCGCTGGAGGATGCGCTGGAGATCCACGACGCGCTGCCGCCGCAGTGGCGTCAGCTGGCGCGCTTCCCCGGCGTGGGCCACGGCGCATGGCGCGACGACCCGACCGCGGCCTTCGCGGTGCTGAGGAAATTCATCGCCGAATGAACGGTAGTGTTGCTCCCTCTCCCGCTTGCGGGAGAGGGCAGGGGTGAGGGCCAGCGCCCGACGAAGTCCCGCTTGTCCCGCCGCCCCTCAGGGCGCCACCAGCGCCTTGAAGTCACGCTCGGCCAGCGCCGCGTCGCCCAGGTTGAGCTCGATGACGCGGCGCAGGTGGGTGATGCTCTCCAGGTCGATGCCCAGGCAGAGCAGCCCGGCGCGGTCGCCATTCACATGGGCGAGCTGCGCCGCCATCGTGATGCGCCCCTCATGCGGCGCGAGCGGCAGGTCCAGCAGGCACAGCTCCCCGGGCTCGACGCCCGATGACGCCGGCAACAGCAGCAGCGCGCCCTTGAGCGACAGGTCCAGCACCTGCACCGGCAGGCGCTGCTCGACCGTCACCAGTTGCGCCGGCCCGGCGAACGCGATGCGGGAGAAATGACGGCGTTCGGCGGAGCTCATGGTGTCGCTCGGTGGGGGTGGCGCGAGCTCAGAGCTCGGCGTAGATGGTGCTCTTCTCGATGGCCTGGTGCAGGCGCGAGGGCGCCAGCGGCTCCAGGCCCATCGTCTCCAGCAGGTACCACGAGGCGCGCAGCAGCGCGGAGGTGGCCTGGCGGAGCTCGGTCGATTCGGGCGATTCCTGGCGGGCCAGCATCGCCTGCAACTGCCGCGACTGGTTGTGCCCGGCGACTTCCGGCGCCTGCTGCGGCACATGCTGCTGCGTCAGGCGGGCCAGCAGCTGCTGGACCTCGTGGCCGTGCTCGGGCGACTGGATCAGGCGGGCCAGGTCGCCGAGCAGGCGTTCTCCGGCGGCCGCCAGCAGCTGGGCGGAATGGTCCGCGCCGCCGGCGACGTAAAGCGCCGAGGCCATGTCCAGGTACTCCAGCGCGCGCGCCAGACGGGGCAGATCACTGCTCACTGCATGTCCTCCTTGATGCACTCTTGTCATGACTGCTGTTTGCATGCATCGCCGCTCCTTGTTGTGGATTCGGTCCCTCTCGACGGCGTGAGGCCGAGTGTATCGGGGTGCCGCCGCGGCGCGCACGCCGTTTGTCACGCCCGGGGGTAGCATCCATCGGTTCGTAGAGCGGGCACTGTGTTTGCCCGCCCGACCAGGAACGCGCCGGGCGACGCGATTGCCCGACGCCATCCAGACTTACCCGGAGATCCGCATGAATCGCCATGACCGCCAAGACTTTTCGACCGAAGGTCCGATGGAGCTGAACGAAGCGCCGAGCGCGCCGGCGCGACGCGACGCGCTGGGCCGCCTGGGGCGTTACGCCGCCGCGGGGCTGGTGTTGCCGCCGGGCCTGGCGGTGTTCCCCGCGCTGGCGGCCGAGGGCGAGGACGACACCTACGACCAGGATTCGGTGGTGCATGCCGCGACCGAGTTCTTCGGGGAGACGACCGAGGGCCTGGCCAAGGTGATCGAGAAAGCCTTCAAGGAGCAGGGCCGGCCGAACGCCTACATCAAGGGCCAGGAAGCCGGCGGCGCGATCACCGTGGGCCTGCGCTATGGCGAAGGCCAGCTGCTGATGAAGCGCGGCGGCGGCGGGATGGTGTACTGGGCCGGACCGTCGGTGGGTTTCGACCTCGGCGCGAACGCGTCCAAGGTCTTCACGCTGGTCTACAAGCTGCCCAAGGCGAGCGCGATCTACCGCCGCTTCCCCGGGGTGGACGGCAGCCTGTACTACATCGGTGGCGCGGGCATCAACTACCAGCGCGCCGACGGCATCACGCTGGCGCCGATCCGGCTGGGCGTGGGCCTGCGCGCTGGGGCCAGCGTCGGCTACATCCACTACCGGCGCGAGAAGACGATCAATCCGTTCTGATCGACCGGCGCCGCTCAGCCGGTGCGCAGCGGCGCGCCTTCGCGCTGGCTGCGGGTGAGCGCCTGCTCGGCGCGGGCGAGCAGGCCGCTGCCGGTGTCGCCCGGCCCGCGCCAGGCGGTCAGGCCCATGCTGAGCGGACCGGCCGTCGGCTGCTGCTGCATCCAGACCGCGCGGAAGCGCTCGCAGACCTTGCGCCCGGTGGGCAGGTCGACGTCGTGCAGCAGCATCAGCATCGCCTCGCCCTGGCCGAGCGCGAGCACATCCTGCGCGCGGCACTGCTGGCGCAGCATGTGCGGCAGGGCGCCCGCTGGCGCGCGCGCGGCGGCCAGCGCCACCAGGCACCAGGCCATGTCGGGGGATCGCTGCTCCTGGCGCTCGACCAACCGCGCCAGCAGCTGATCGCGCGATGCCAGCGGCGAGGACACGCCGGACTGCACGGCCAGCGCATGGAAGCGCTTGTAGTGGGCCAGGGCGATGTTGAAGTCGCCATGGGCCTCGGCCAGCGCGCTGAAGGTCTCCTGCATCGGCGCATGGTCGTCGCCATGGACCTTGCGCAATTCATCCAGGCGGGAACGGGCCGCGTCGAGCTGGCCGTCGAGGATGAGACGGTGGGCGTCGGCGCAGCCTTGTTCCAGATCGCCCAGGGTGCCGGGACTGGACCGCAAGACCTTCTCGGGAGTCATATCACCAAAGAATAACGTCCGATATCCGACCATCCCATGGGGGCTAACCAGCGGAGAAGGGGCTGAAGACGCATCAAACCGTGTCTGCGCCGCAAGTGCGCGCTTACCGGAGGACACGCGGTTGACGGTTCCGTGACGAGGCGGCGAGGTCGGGATGACGGATTCGTGGCCGGGGGGAGGCGGGCCGGCCGGGGCGGGACTAGGATGGCCCGCGTCGTTCGATGGAGACCCGCATGAGCCAGCAGCCCGCCCCCCAGCACCTGTCGCCGCCGGTTCCGGCCGCCTCGCCCCTGCAGGCCACGGCCGACACCCTGCCGCCGCAGGACATCAGCGCGGAGGTGCTGCTCGAGAAGTACGCCAAGGACGGCGAGCGCAGCCTGGACGAGGTCCGGACGCGGGTGGCCCGGGCGCTGGCCGCGGCGGAGTCGCCGGAGCAGCGCGCGCACTGGGAGGAGAAGTTCCTCGAGGCGCAGCGGCGCGGCTTCGTGCCGGCGGGGCGGATCGCCTCGGCGGCGGGCACGGCCTTGTCGGCCACCCTGATCAACTGCTTCGTCCAGCCAGTGGGCGATGCGATCGCCGAGGAAGAGGACGGCCACCCCGGCATCTACACCGCGCTGACCGAAGCGGCGGAGACGATGCGGCGCGGCGGTGGGGTGGGTTACGACTTCTCGCGGATCCGGCCGCAGGGCGCATATGTCAAGTCGACGCAGTCGAGCGCATCCGGCCCGATCAGCTACATGCGGGTGTTCGACCGCAGCTGCGAGACGGTGGAGTCGGCCGGCTCGCGGCGCGGTGCGCAGATGGGCGTGCTGCGATGCGACCACCCGGACATCGAGGCCTTCATCCATGCGAAGGACCAGGGCGACCTGAAGAACTTCAACATCTCGGTGGGCGTGACCGACGCGTTCATGGAGGCGGTGGAGGCCGATGCCGACATCGAGCTGGTGCACAAGGCCGCGCCCGGCGCCAAGCTGCGCGCCGCCGGCGCGACGCAGCGCGCCGACGGGCTGTGGGTCTACCGCCGGATGCGGGCCCGCAAGCTGTGGGACCAGGTCATGCGCTCCACCTACGACCACGCCGAGCCGGGCGTGCTCTTCCTGGACCGGATCAATGCGGACAACAACCTGCATTACTGCGAATCGATCAGCGCGACGAATCCGTGCGCCGAGCAACCCCTCCCTTCCTACGGCTGCTGCTGCCTGGGATCGGTCAACCTGACGACTTTCGTCAGACAGGCCTTCACCTCGCAGGCCAGCTTCGACGAGGCCGAGTTCACCGACATCTGCAAGACCGCCACGCGCATGCTCGACAACGTGCTCGACGTGACGCCCTGGCCGTTGCCGCAGCAGGCCCGCGAGGCCGCCAACAAGCGCCGCGTGGGCCTGGGCTTCACCGGGCTCGGCGATGCGCTGGTGATGCTCGGCCTGCGCTACGACAGCGACGCGGCTCGTGCGATGGCGCGCCGCATCAGCGAGGTCATGCGCGACGCCGCCTACGAGGCCTCCGCCGACCTCGCGCTCGAGCGCGGTGCATTTCCGCTGTTCAACGCGGATCTCTATCTCTCGGGGGGCAACTTCGCTTCACGTCTGCCCCCTTGGTTGAAGGACAAGATCCGCGCGCAGGGGCTGCGCAATTCGCACCTGCTGTCGATTGCACCGACCGGCACCATCTCGCTGGCCTTCGCCGACAACGCGAGCAACGGCATCGAGCCGGCGTTCTCCTGGAGCTACACCCGCAAGAAGCGGATGCCGGACAACAGCTTCAAGGAGTACGCCGTCGAGGACCATGCCTGGCGGCTCTACCGCCATCTCTTCGGCCCCGACGCGCCGCTGACTGACGCCTTCGTCACCGCGCTCGAGCTGCAGGCCGCCGATCACGAGGCCATGGTCGCGGCCGTCGCGCCGTGCATCGACACCTCGATCTCCAAGACCGTCAACGTGCCGGCGGACTATCCCTACGCCGACTTCCAGGACCTCTACCGCTGGGCCTGGCAGAGCGGCCTGAAGGGGCTCGCGACCTACCGGCCCAACAGCGTGCTCGGCGCGGTGCTGAGCGTCGAGCCGATCGCCAAGCCCGAGCCGCTGAAGGCCGACACCGGTCCGAATCAGCGCCTGCGCGTCGAGCGGCTGCCCAAGCCGGTGCTGGCCTCGCTGCGCTGGCCGAGCCGGCCCGAGATGCCCGGCGGCAATCCCGCGTGGTCGACGATGATCCGCCACCCGCATGGCGACTTCGCGCTGTTCGTCGGCGAACTGCCGGCGGAGGGGCCCGACGCCGGCCTGTTCGGCCGCACGCTGCCCTTCGAGGTCTGGGTCAACGGCGCGGAGCAGCCGCGCGGGCTCGGTGCGATGGCCAAGACCTTGTCGATGGACCTGCGCGCCAACGACGCCGCGTGGCTGCGGCTGAAGCTCGACGCGCTGGCCACCGTCGCCGAGGAGCGCGCCTTCGAGATGCCGATGCCGCCGCTCGGCGAGCCGCGGCTGTTCCCGGGCGTGGTGGCGGCGACGGCCGCGGTGATCCGCTGGCGCTGCGAGCAGCTCGGCGCGCTCCAGGAAGGCGGCCCGACGCCGGTGCTCGACGCGATGTTCTCGCGCGAGGAACCGCGCACCGGCACGGCGGGGACGCTGGCGTGGGCGGTCGACGTCGACAACCCCGCGACCGGCGAGCTGTTCACGCTGACGTTGAAGGAGGTCAGCCTGCCCACGCCCGACGGCGGCAGCGTCACGCGGCCGTGCGCGATGGGCTTCTCGGGCAACTATCCGAAGGCGCTGGATGGATTGGCGCGGCTGCTGTCGCTGGACATGCGCGTGCTCGATCCGGGCTGGATCGGCATGAAGCTGCGCAAGCTGCTGAATGTCGGCGAGCCGCTCGGCCACTTCATGGCGCCGGTGCCGACGCTGTCGGGCGAGCGCAGACAGCAGGTGTGGCCGTCGACGGTGGCCTACGTCGCGCGGCTGGTGATCCACCGCTACGCGATGCTGGGCGTGCTCGACGAGAACGGCTATCCGCTCGTGGACATGGGGCTGATGCAGCAGGCGCCGCTGAAGGTGGGCAAGGCGGGCGCGGTGGCGCGTTCAGCGTCGGAGGCGGGCGGCATCGTCGCGATGGCCGGCAAGAAGTGTCCCGAGTGCGGGAACTCGACGCTCATCCATCGTGATGGGTGCGAGTTCTGCACCGCCTGCGGGTTTGTGGGGCAGTGTGGGTAACAGGCTTGACACACACCGACGCACAAGCCCCGTCTTGGTGAACCCTGGACGACAGACGCTGCCTTTCGGCGTGGCACAGGTCTTGCGCCCGATCCCTGGTCGCCTGACGCGCGACCTTCTTCGTCATTGACCTGGATCTTCCCGATGTCCTTCTTCCTTCCGTCCCCTTCAGCGCTTCGAGCGCCCCGGCAGCGCCGGTTCCTGCACGCACTCGCCGTGTGCGCGCCCTTGTGTCTGCTCAGCGCCTGCGGCGGTGGCCGCGACGCCGCCGCCCCGCCCCCGGGCGATCTGGTGGCCGTGGCGGCGTTCGCGCCGGCCGCGAGCGCTGCTGGTGTCGTCGTCGCCGATGCGCCGCTGCCGCGGCCGACGACCGCGGCCTGCACGGTCAAGCTGTATGACGGCATGAGCTTCCAGGGCTTCGACGCCCACTCGTTCGCCTATGCCGGCGCGGGCGCCTGCCCCGGTCCCTGGGCCAAGGTGGTGCTGGAAGCGGACTTCGCCGTCAACGCCGGCCGCCAGTTCGACCGTACCGCCCTGATCTCCATCGGCGGCATCAACCTGTACGCCGGCACCACGCAGGAGCCCTCGGCCAACGTGGCGCCGAGCTGGCATGTCGAGCGCGACGTCACCGACTACGCCAAAGCCCTGACCGCCTCGGCCGATGGTTTCGTGCGTCTGGACAACGTTGTCGACACGACCTACACCGGCTTGCTGACGGGCTCGGCGCGGCTGGTCTTCTATCCGGCGGGCAGCTCGGCCGATGCGGCCAGCACCCGGGCGGCGGACCTCGTGATCCCGCTGGCGGGCGACCTGAAGACGGGCGACCCGGCCAATCTCAAGTCCGCGGCGGATGCGCTGCAGCGCACGATGTCGCTGCCCACGAACATGGTGCGCCTCTACCTGGACGTTCAGGCGGAGAGCCAGGGGGGCGACGAGTTCTGGTACACCTGCGTGCCCGACGACCAGGTGCAGGTCCTGCAGAGTTGCGGCGGCGGCAGCTTCCGCGAAGTGCTGGTCCGCATCGACGGGCAGCCGGCCGGCCTGGCGCCGGTGGTGCCGCGGGTCTATACCGGCGGCGTCGATCCCGGCCTGTGGCGGCCGACGCCAGGGGCGGAAACGCTGTCATTCGTCCCCTCGCGCGTGGACCTCACGCCCTTCGCCGGTGCGCTGAGCGATGGCACGCCGCACACCGTGGCCATCTCCGTGCAGGGCGCGCAGGATCACTTCGCGGTCGTCGGCAGCCTGCTGGTCTACCAGGATGCCGCCGCGAGCCAGACCGGCGGGGCCCTCAGCAGCAACACGCTGGCGAGCGCGGCGCTGACGCCCCCCGTCACGAGCAACGGCATCACCACGGCCGCCGACAGCAGCGTCGGCGGCACGCTGGGGGTCACGGCGGCTCACAGCTATGCGGTCACGGGCTACGTCAACACCTCCAACGGCCGCGTCACCACGACCGTGCAGCACGACCTCACGTTCAGCAACCAGCAGAAATTCAATATCGCAGGCGCCATCTATCGCCAGACACTGACGCAGAGGACCACCAGCACGGCCACCGTCACGACGGAGGGCAGCGGCCGCCGGACCGTCGACCGGATCGCGTTGAGCTACCCGCTGGACATGGATTACACCTATGACGGCGACAAGAACCGGCAGGACGCCACGGCCGCGCAGGACTTCCGCACCGACGTGTCCCGCACGGTGAACGGGGGCGATGCCTTCCACAGCGCGTTCAGGAACACGCTGGCCGTCAAATCGGCGCTCCTCTTCAGCAGCACCGGCGGTCCCGCGCAGCGTGGGGGCGAGGAGGGCAGCCAGACCGTCACCTACGAAGACAGCCTGGGCAGTTGCTACCAGCGCAGCGTGGTGACGGCGGCCAATGTGCTCGCCTCCTTCCAGGACGGCGCGGGCTGCACGGGCGGCAACCGCCTGAACTGGCTGGCCCAGCCGGATGGCGCGCCGGCGCAGGCGCTGCTGGGCCGCATCTCGGAGCCTTGAGGCACAAATGCCCGCTCCCGGCCGACGCTGGGGGCGGGCGGTACGAAGGCGCCTCTGGCCGGTGTCGCGTCGCGCCGGCCGGCGCTCTCAGGAGCGCAGGTCCTTGCCGTGGAACGCGCGCTCGAACTCCATGAACGCCGACGGCGAGTCATCCCTGACTTCCAGCCGCGAATCCGTGTAGAACTCGGAGCGTCGGTCGGACACCGGTCCACCGAAGGGATCGTCGGACCGGCGCAGCACCGCCACCGCCATCTGCGACCGCAGGCCCGCGAGCACGGGATCGGACCAGTTGCTGACGAGGGCTTCGAACTGCTTCAGCGCCTTCGCGATCACTTCCACCGGCAGATCGTTCAGCGCGTCCTGGCCACGGGCCGCCAGCGCGCGCTCGACGTAGCCGAGATGACGCATCACCCGCCGTGTCTGGCGATGCGTGTCGAGCAGTTTCTTGAGCGCCATGCCGGTGGACTTCTGCGCCTCGAGGGCGCTGCTGTCCGGCGGCGAGGGTTCGGGCGGAGGGGCCGCCACGCGGATGCCGATACGCCGGCCCTTGCGCTCCAGGCGCACGTCGGTCGAAAGGAGCCGGGCCATGCGGCGGAAGGGCGCCGCGAGCAAGGCGACGCCTCTGAGGGAGGCCAGGCGGGACGTGGACATAGGCGGCGGAGGATCCCAGACCCCCCACCGCGAGTCAGCACCAATTCCTAACGGCCTCTCGCGATGCCGTCGGCAACGCGAACTAGCTCACCAAAAGGACCGCGGCGCTCAGGCCGGGCCGGGCTTCTCGCCGTCGGGGGTCTCCGACGCAGGCGCGGGCGGCGAGCCAGCAGCCTTGCGCTGGGCCTTCTCTTCCTTCTTCTTTTTCTTGGCGAGTTCGCGTTGACGTTTCTCGTACTGGTAGTTCGGGGTAGCGATGGTGGCCTCCGTGAGGTTGGGGGTGATCGAGGAGCCTGAGGACGACTCGGCGAGGGCGCGAACGCGGACGATCTCCTGACGGTGGATGTTGGCCCCGGTGGTCGTGAGACGCAAATTGCCACCATGCCACTCCAGCCAGTCCAGATCCACCAGCCGATCGATCAGCTGTTCGGGGATCTCGCTGGCCTGGCGTCTTTGCAGGGCATCGACACTTTGGCGCAACGACACCCGGAGCTCGTCGAGGGTTTGGGGGACAGGCATGGAACACCTCCGCGCGTGTCGCGCCGCGACATGCGGCGCGAACAGAGTCGCCAAGCAATCAAGGCGAGGGCTTGCACGGCGTCCGTCGGAGGAAAACCAGGCGAAGACTTCGGGATGACAGGCTCACGGTCTATCGGGCGATCGTAGCGCAGCGGCACGGACGCTCGTTTCGCGCCCGCCAACCCCCTCACGATCCCCGTGTCAGGCCCCCCGGGCCGCGCTCCCGAACGCCACCGTGGACGACCATTCAGACGAGAAGGCGAGCCCCCGATCTCCCGGGCCGTGACACCGATCACGGTGCTCCTCCCCTCGTTCGCGGGGGCCGGGCCCCCCCTTCCGTACTGCGTCACGCTCGTCCGAAGTGGTGATATCGGCAGCGACGATTTCAAAAATATCATTTCATCAACCCATGCCGCCAGACTGATCGGCCGCCCACCGCGACCGCCCGCGCCTCCCGGCGCCGCTTGTCTCAAGAGCAGATCCATGAATGGTCTTTCCATCAAGAAGCAGCTGTCGTTCGCCTTCGCCGCGCTGGTCGCGGCGGTGATGCTGGTCAGCGTCGTCGCGCTGCGCGGCCTCGCTGCCGCCGATGCGCGGTTCGCCGGTTTCGTGCACGGCATCGATGAACGGGAATCGATGGCCGTCGACGTGCGCATCGCCGCCAACCGCCGCGCCATCGGCGTGCGGGACATGGTGATCGTCAAGGAGGCGGCGGACGTCGAGTCCGCCCGAAAGATGGCCCTCGACGCCCACTCGGCGATCGGCGAGCACCTGCGCAAGCTCAAGGACGCGGTGGCCGCCGCGCCTGACGCCAGTCCCCGCGAACGCGAGTTGGTCGCGCGTCTCCTGGAGGTGGAGGGGCGTTACGGCCCGGTCGCGGCAGGCATCGTCGAGCTGGCGTCCTCCGGCCGGCGCGATGAGGCGATGACCGCCATGACCCGTGACTGCCGCCCGCTGCTGGCGGCGCTGCTGGCCGCCACACGCGAGTACGTCGACTTCGCCGCCCGTGCGGCCGACGAGGAGATCGCCGCGTCCTCCGCCCAGTACCAGGCGCAGCGCTGGTGGCTGACGCTGCTCAGCCTCGCCGCCGTGGCGGCCGCCTGCGGCCTGGGCTGGCTGATCACGCGCCGCCTGATGAGCGCGCTTGGCACCGAGCCGGCGCAACTGGCCGACGCCGCCCGCCGCATCGCCGACGGCGACCTGCGTCCGGTCGAAAACGCCGCGCAGGCGCCGGCGGCCAGCGTGCTCGCCTCGATGGGGGCGATGCAGGGTCAACTGCTCGCGCTGATCGGCCAGGTACGCGGTTCCGCGGAGCAGATCGCCGACGCCAGCACCCGCATCGCGCAGGGCAACAACGACCTGTCGTCGCGGACCGAGGAACAGGCCGCGGCGCTCGAGGAGACCGCCGCCTCGATGGAGCAGCTCAGCGCCACGGTGCGCCAGAACGCCGACAACGCCCAGCAGGCCAACCAGCGGGCGCGCGAGGCCAGCGAGGTCGCGACCCGCGGCGGCGAGGTCGTGGGCCAGGTGGTCGACACCATGCGTGGCATCCACGAGAGCAGCCGCCGCATCGCCGACATCATCGGCGTCATCGACAGCATCGCGTTCCAGACCAACATCCTGGCGCTCAACGCCGCGGTCGAGGCCGCCCGCGCCGGCGAGCAGGGCCGCGGCTTCGCCGTCGTCGCCGCCGAGGTCCGCAGCCTGGCGAGCCGCTCGGCCGGAGCCGCCAAGGAGATCAAGCAGCTCATCGGCGACAGCGTCGCCCGCGTCGAGTTGGGCAGCGGGCTGGTCGACCAGGCCGGCGCCACGATGACCGAGGTGGTCGGCGCGATCCGGCAGGTGTCGGACATCGTCGGCGAGATCAGCGCCGCCAGCGTCGAGCAGAGCGCCGGCGTCGCGCAGGTCGGCGAAGCCATCACGCAGATGGACCGCGCCACGCAGCAGAACGCCGCGATGGTCGAGGAGAGCGCCGCCGCGGCGGACAGCATGAAGCGCCAGGCGATCGACATGGTCGGCGCGGTCGCGGTGTTCCGCACCGATGGGCAGTCGCCGCTCTCCGCGCAGCCCGTGCAGGCAGTGCAGCGGGACGGGCAGGAGAAACCGGCCTGGCAGGACCGCCAAGTGCGGCCTGGTCACCAGTTCCCGCAGGCGAAGCAGTTGCCGCGCGCGCTCGAGGCGAGCCGTCCTGCGGCCATCACGTCGCCGGCGCCCGCGTTGCGCCGCGACAACCCGCGCGCCGAGCCGGCACGGGCAGCCCCGGTGACGTCGTGGGTGCCACGCAAGCCCGCCTCCGCACCTGCACCCGCACCCGTGGCGGCGGCGAACGCGGTCATCCGTGTCGTGGCCGCCACGGCGACCCCGGCGAGACGGGGCGCGCCGGCGCCCGAGTTGCTGGTGGTGCCGACGAAACCGGCCTCTCGCAAGACCGCCGAGCCGGTCCTCGCCGGAGACGACGACTGGACGACGTTCTGACCGGCGATCCGGCCCTCGGGCAGCGCGAGCCAGAGCGGCCCCGGCCGTCTCCGCGACCTCCCAGGCGAGCGCGACCATGCTCGGCGCGAGCTGCAACCCGCGAGCTGCAGCCCGCGAGTTGCAGCCCCGCAGGCACCGGCCCGCGAGCCGTTAGCGCCTCGGGACTTTCCTGTCCCGAAAGCAAAGGATGTTGTCGGCGGCCGGGCGTGACTATGCTGCCCGCACCGCCGCGGTGCCTGCCGCCAAGGAGACGCCCATGCCGGCCGCCCATTCCGCCAGTCCGCTGGTTCGCATCGATTACCCCCACATCGCCCGGCGCGAGATGCTGGCCTTCCTGCCGCCGGACTGCCTGCGGGTGCTGGACGTCGGCTGCAACACCGGCGCGTTCGGGGAGGCGGTCAAGACGGCGCGCCCCGGCACCGAGGTCTGGGGCGTGGAGCCGGACGCCGGCGCCGCCGAGCGCGCCGGCCAGCACCTGGACCGCGTGCTGCAAGGTTATTTCGACCCGACGCTGCCGCTGCCCGAGGCGCATTTCCACGCCATCGTCTTCAACGACGTGCTCGAGCACATGCCCGATCCCTGGGCCGCGCTGAACCACGCCGCGCCGCTGCTGGCGCCCGGCGGCGTGGTCCTGGCCTCGCTGCCCAACCTGCTGCACCTGGACACGATCTGGCCGCTGCTGCACGACCGCGACTTCCGCTACGAGCGCTGCGGCGTCCGCGACCGCACCCACCTGCGCTTCTTCACTCGCACCAGCGCGATGAGGATGTTCGACGAGTGCGGCTACGAGGTGCTCAGCGTGCAGGGCATCAACGAGCAGTGGTACACGCCGTCGATCAAGCGGCGGCTCGCCTTCCGGCTGTTCGGGCGGCAGCTGGAGGAGACGAAGTACGTGCAGTTCGCCTTCGTCGCCCGGCCGGCGCCGCAGCGGCTGGCGTCCTGAGCCGGCGGGGCGCGCGGCGTTCGCGCCATCGCCCAATCGCCCCACCGCCGACCGGAGTCCTCGCCAGCCGCGACAATGCGCCGCATGCGCGCCCTGATCGACCTGCTGATCCAGCACGACTTCCTGCTCGTCTTCCTCGTGACGCTGGCCGCGCGCATCGGCGCGCCGTTGCCGGCGGCGCCGCTGCTGGTGGTGGCCGGGGGGCTGGCGGCGGCGGGGCGGCTGTCGGCGCTATCGCTGGTCGTGGCCGCGGTGCTGGCCAACGTGCTGGGCGACGCGATCTGGTTCATCGCCGGGCGCACCCATGGCCACCGCGTGCTGCGGCTGCTGTGCCGCGTCTCGCTGTCGCCGGACGTCTGCGTGCGCCAGAGCGAGAGCCTGATCGCGCGCTGGGGCGGCAGCTCGCTGCTGGCGGCCAAGTTCCTGCCCGGCATCTCGGTGGTCGCCGCGCCGATGGCCGGCGCGCTGGGCATGGGCTGGCGGCGCTTCGTCGCCTACGACGCCGTCGCCGGCCTGGTGTGGACGCTGTGTTTCCTCGGCCTGGGCCTGGTCTTCAGCGACCAGATCCAGGACGTGCTGGACGCGCTGTCCAACGCCGGCCTGCTGGCGCTGGCGGCGCTCGGCGCGGTGCTGTTGCTGCTGGTGGGCAACCGCTGGCGCCGTCGCCGCCAGATGGCGCGGCTGCAGGGCGAGGTCGAACGCATCAGCGTCGAGGACGCCGCCGCGCTGGTCGACCAGGACATGGCGCCGCTGTTCATCGACGTGCGCAGCGACCCCGGTCGCGCCGCCGATCCGCGCACGCTGCCCGGCGCGCTCAACATCCCGCTGACGCGCCTGCCCGACTACGCCGACCAGCTGCCCCGCGACCGCCTGCTGGTCCTTTATTGCAACTGCCCGAACGAGATCTCCGCGGTGCAGGGCGCCCACGAGCTGCTCCAGCGCGGCCATGCGCGGGTGCTGGCGCTGGACGGCGGCCTGGACGGCTGGCATGCGCTGCAGCGCCGCCGCGGCCGGGATCGCGGCGACAGCGGCGACGGCGATGCGGTCGATCCGCCGTCCTCGCCCGCGCCGACCGCCGCGCCGGCCGTCCCCTGATCTGAGGAGGGGCGACGGCCGGGGCTGGCGCGCCGCTTGCATACTCGCTCCCATGACCGTCGCTGCCCTGCCTGCCGCCGTCCCGGTGCTCGCGCCGACCATCCTCGACCTGGAAGCCTCGGGCTTCGGTCGCGGCAGTTATCCGATCGAGATCGGCTTCGTCGAGCCGGGCGGGCTGCCGTTCTGCTCGCTGATCCAGCCGGCGCCCGAGTGGTCGCACTGGGACGAGCAGGCCGAGGCGCTGCACGGCATCTCCCGCGAGCTGCTGCTGCGCCATGGCCGGCCGCGCGAGTGGGTCGCGGACGAACTCAACCGGCGCCTGGCCGGGCAGACGGTCTATTCGGACAGCTGGGGCCACGACTACAGCTGGCTGTCCAAGCTCTTCGACAGCGCCGACCGGCTGCCGCGCTTCCGCCTCGAGGACCTGCGCCGGCTGCTGTCCGAGGACGAGGCCGGCCGCTGGAACGCGGTGCAGCAGGAAGTACGCGCCGAGGCGCAATTGCGCCGGCACCGCGCCAGCGCCGACGCCAAGGTGCTGCAGATGACGCTGATGCGCCTGAAACACGGCGCCGCGACGCCGACGGCGGGCCTGAACGGCCGCGACCCGGCCGACTTCGGCCAGTGCGGCTGAGCCCGCTCCGCGGCGGTCAGCCCCGGCTTGCGGGCGGCGTCTCGCCGGACGGCCCGAGCCGGTCGGCGCAGAGGCTGCCGTTGGACCGTCCACGGCCCGCGCGCTTGGCGCGGTAGAGCGCCTCGTCGGCGCGGGTGACGAGGTCGTCGATGTCGGCCTGCCGGGCCCATTCGACGCAGAAACCGACGCTCGTGCCGATGTGCAGCTCCAGCGCCCCGATGCGGAAGGGCATCGTCAGCGCATGCACCAGCTTGTCGGCGACCACCTGTGCGTCGACGGGCCGGGCGACGTGGGTCAGGAACACCGCGAATTCGTCGCCGCCGAGGCGGGCGACCAGGTCCTGCGGCCGCAGCGCATGCCGCAACCGCCCGGCGACAGCCTTGAGCAGCGCGTCGCCGACCGGATGGCCGTACTCGTCGTTGACCGGCTTGAAGCGGTCCAGGTCCAGGTAGAGCAGCGCCACCAGCTCGTCGCGGTCGACCGCCCGGCCCAGCGCCGCGTGGACCTGCGACGCGAAGCCGGCCCGGTTGAGCAGCTCGGTCAGCGGGTCGGTGTTGGAGGCGCGCAGCAGTCGCAGCTGTTCCTGCTTCACGTCGGTCACGTCGCGCGCCACGCCGTAGGCGCCGAGGATGGTGCCGTCGTCGTTGAGCAGCGGCGCATAGGTGAGCTCGACGTAGCGGGTCTCGCCGCGATCGTCGCCGTCCAGCGGCATGGGCCGGCTGACGCCGTCGTCGTCGCGCATCTCGACCAGGCTGGTCTCGCCCGCGAAGGCGCGCTGGATCAGCGGCTGCACCGCCGGGTAGAGCTCGTCGAAAACCTCGGACGCATGCCGGCCCAGCCAGGACCGCTCCGGGATGTCGAAGCGGCGCTCGAAGGCCTTGTTGCAGAACAGCACCCGTTCGTCGGTGTCGACGGCCAGCATCATGACGTTGACGCTCTGCGCCATCGCGCCCATGACGGCCTGGCTGCGTTCGCGCTCGCGGCGCGCGGCCAGCTCGGCGCTGATGTCGGCGAGGGTGCCGGCATGGGCGACGATGCGGTCGCCCAGCCGCATCGGTCGCATGCGCAGCCGCACTAGCAGCGCGCTGCCATCGCGGCGGATGAGCTGATGCACGCGGTCCACCGGCTCGCCGCGCGCGACCAGCGCCACCCATTGCGCGCGCGTGGGCTCGCGCTCGGCCGCCGGCAGCCGCTCCAGCCAGCCCCAGGCCAGCGCGTCGCGGTCGACCTCCAGCAGGCGCAGGTAGGTCTCGTTGGCGTAGACGGTGCGGCCGCCGAGGTCGCAGCGGAACAGCCCCATCGGCGAGGCGTCGGCGGTGGCCTCGCTCTCCGCCTCGCGCAGCCGCGCGCGCTGCTGCAGCCGGGTGAACCAGGCCATCAGCCCGACCGCGATCGCGCTGATGACGACCGAGAAGACCAGCACCGCGCGGCGCTGCTGCAGGTAGCCGGCGAGGATGCGGTCGCGCTCGAAGGAGACGAACAGGCGCAGCGGATAGTCCTGCAGCACGCGGTAGGAAACGATGCGCTCGCGGCCGTCGGCGGGGCTGCGGGTCACGATGAACTGGCCGCTGGCCGGCGGGTTGGGCGGCACCACCTCGTCGCCGGGCACCTCGCGCAGGTTGCTGCCGATCAGTCCCGGCACCTCCGGCCAGCGCGCCATCGCGATGCCGTCGTCGCGTTCCAGCAGCACGGCCATGCCCGAGCGCATCGAGCGCGCGCGGTAGCTGCGCAGCAGCGTCTCCAGGTCGATGAAGCCGACGGTGGCAGTGAAGGGGCCGGTGGGCGCGCTCAGCCGGGTGGCCATCGGCATCACGACATGGGCGCCCGGCCGCAGCCGCAGTGGCGCGCCGACGATGACGCTGGGCCCGCCGGGCCGGCCCAGTTCCGACAGGAAACTCTTCGGGCCGAGGTCCACGTAAGGCTCGCCGGTCACCGAGGGGATGCGCCACAGGCGGCCCTCGGGGCTGGCCAGCATCACGTCGGTCAGGCCGCGCGAGTTGTCGCGCAGCGAGTCGGCCAGCAGCGACACCGTCGCGTCCAGGTCCTGCCGCTCGTTGCGGCGCGTCATCAGCAGCAGGTCCAGCGTGCGCAGGCTGCCCTCGGTCTCGCGCAGCAGCTGCTCGGTGTCCTGCGCCGCGTTGAGGGCGATCGCATGCAGGTCCTGCTGGAGGTCCTCGACCAGCGAGCGCGGATACAGCAGCGCGAACCACAGCACCAGCGCCCACAGCACCACCAGCACCAGGCCCAGCGCGAGGAAGGGGCCGTAGACCAGCAGGCGCCGCATCCGCAGGCGCTCGGCGACCGACTGGCTGAACAGGGAGGGAGCCATCCGCGGCATTTTGGACGCGCGGCGCCGGGGTTCAAACGCTCAGAAAGGGGGCACCGGCGGCCCTGTTCGGGACCCATCCGGCACATGGCTGCCGGGGTCGTCGCGAGCCAGTTCCGCGAGGCATTTCAGGCACAGGCATTGCTCGGGCCAGCGCGCCGCCAGGTCCCGCTTGAGGTCCTCCCCCAGGCGCGTGCCGAAGCACGCGCACCAGCCGTCCTCGACGCCGCAATGAAAACCGCCGCCGCAGCGCGGGCAGGCGGTGTTGTCGGGGAGCGGCGTGGGGAGGCTCATGGGGCGGGATTGTCAGCCGGGCTCAGGCGAACAAGCCCCGATGCCGGTCCCGCAGCAGGTTCTTCTGCACCTTGCCCATCGCGTTGCGCGGCAGCTCGGTCTCGACGAACACCCGCTTGGGGACCTTGAACCCGGCGATGCGGTCCTTCAGCGACGCGATCAGGGTCGCGCCGTCCAGCGCGGCGCCGGCGCGCGGCACGACCACCGCGATCACGCCCTCGCCGAAGTCCGGGTGCGGCACGCCCACCACCGCGGACTCGGCCACGCCCGGCAATTCGTTGAGCCAGCCCTCGATCTCGGCCGGGTAGACGTTGTAGCCGCCGCTGATGATCAGGTCCTTGCTGCGGCCGACGATCGTCACGTAGCCCTGCTCGTCGCGGCGGCCGACGTCGCCGGTCTTGAACCAGCCGTCGGCGGTGAACTCCTCCTTCGTCTTCTCCGGCATGCGCCAGTAGCCGGCGAAGACATTCGGCCCGCGGACCTGGATGTGGCCGATCTCGCCCTCGCCGGTGCTGGGGCAGGGCGCGCCGGCGTCATCGACGACGCGCAGGCCGACGCCCGGCAAGGGGAAGCCCACCGTGCCGCCGCGGCGCGGGCCGTCCTCGGCCCGGTAGGGGTTGGAGGTCAGCATGACGGTCTCGCTCATGCCGTAGCGCTCCAGGATGGTGTGGCCGGTGCGGCGCTGCCATTCCTGGAAAGTCTCGATCAGCAGCGGCGCCGAGCCGCTGATGAAGAGCCGCATCCGCGCGCAGGCGTCCGCGGTCAGCGTGGCCTGCTCGAGCAGGCGCACGTACAGCGTCGGCACGCCCATGAACAGCGTCGCGTCGGACAGGCGCGCGATGACGGCGCGCGGCTCGAAGCGGTTGAACCAGAGCATGCGCGCGCCGGCCAGCAGCGCGCCGTGCGACGCGACGAACAGGCCGTGCACATGGAAGATCGGCAGCGCATGGATCAGCACGTCGTCCGTCTGCCAGCCCCAGGCATGGCGCAGCACCTCGGCGTTGGACAGCAGGTTGCCGTGGCTGAGCATCGCGCCCTTGCTGCGCCCGGTCGTGCCGCTGGTGTAGAGGATGGCGGCCAGGTCGTCCGGCTGCTTCGCCGCCACCTGGTGGGTGTCGGGCATCTGCACCGCGCGGTCCAGCAGCGTGCCGCTGCGGTCCTCGTTGAGGGTGAACACCCAGGGCACCTTGGCCTGGAAGGCCAGCTTGCTGATCCAGCCGAAGTGCTTGCCCGCGCAGACCACCACGGCCGGTTCCGCGTTGCCGATGAAGTACTCGAGCTCTGCCGCCTGGTAGCCGGTGTTCAGCGGCAGGTAGACATAACCGGCGCGCAGCACCGCGAGGTAGAGCAACAGCGCCTCGACGCTCTTCTCGGTCTGCACCGCGACGCGGCTGCCGGCGGGCAGGTCCAGCGAGTCCAGCAGGTTGGCGATCATCGCCGTGGCGCGGTCGATGTCGCGCCAGCTGTAGCGCTGGCCGGCATCGGGGCCGTCGGCCAGCTCGATCGCGCAGGCGTCCAGGTCGTCGGAGAAATTCGCGCGCAGTGCCGCGAAGAGATTGGCGTTGGGTGTCATGTCCGTCGGCGGGAGTCAGGCAGGGAGCATCAATCCAGTTTCGCACCGGAGCGCTTGACCACGTCGGCCCAGCGCACCACCTCGCCATGCACGTACTTGCCGAAGGCGTCGCCGTAGAGGTTGGGCATCTCGGTGCCCAGGCCGGTCCAGATCGTCTTGAGTTCCTCGGTGGCGAAGGCCTTGCGCAGCTCGGCCTGCATCGCGGCGACCGCTTCCTTGGGCGTGCCCTTGGGCGCCCACAGGCCGTACCAGGTCGAGACCTGGTATTGCGGGATGCCGGCCTCGACGGCGCTGGGGATGTCGGGGAAACCGGGCGCGCGCTTGGCCGAGGCCACCGCCAGCGCCTTGATGCGGCCGCCGCGGATGTGGGCCGCCGACGAGCCCAGGCCGTCGAACATCAGGTCCACCTGGCCCGCCATCAGGTCCTGCAGCGCCGGACCGGCGCCGCGGTAGGGAATGTGCGTGATGAAGGTCTGCGTCTGCAGCTTGAAGAGCTCGCCCGCCAGGTGGTGGGAGGTGCCGTTGCCGGCCGAGCCGTAGTTCAGCTTGCCGGGGTTCTTCTTCAGCAGGTCCAGCAGGCCCTTCACGTCGGTCGCCTGGACCTTGCCCGGGTTGATCACGATCACCTGCGGCACGCTGGAGATCAGGCCGACGGGGACGAAGTCCTCCTCCAGCTTGTACTCGAGCTTCGGATACATGGCCGGCGCGATCGCATGGTGGACCGCGCCCATGAAGAAGGTGTAGCCGTCGGGCGCGGCCTTGGAGGCGAGCGTCGCGCCGACGGTGCCGCCGGCGCCGCCCTTGTTGTCGATGATGAACTGCTTGCCGGTCTGCTTGGTCAGCACCGCGGTCAGCGGCCGCGCGAAGGCGTCGGTGCCGCCGCCGGCCGGGAAGGGCACGACGATGGTGACCGGCCGGCTCGGCCAGGCGCCCTGCGCGAAGGCCGAGGGCGCGAATGCGGCACCGAAGGCGCCCGCGCCGACGGCGGCCAGGGTGGCGGCGCCGAGCACGCGGCGGCGGGACGGGGAAGTCGAAGTCATGGCGGTCTCCTCTGGGCCTCTGCGGGCGGTGGTGTCGTGATGAAGGGCAGGCGATCGGGGTGGGAAATCGGGGCGTGGCATCGGTGGGGGACGGCGCGGCGCCGGCTCACAGCAGTCCGCTGACGGCGCGCGCGGTGGCGATCTCCCCTTGGGTGAAGGCTTCGTGGTGTTCCTCGATCCGGTCGAGGTCGTACAGGTAATTGACCATCATCCCGTGCGACTGTTTCAGCCCCTTGGCGGAGCGGTCGCCCCCGGGGTTCAGGCGCTCGAGCCGCGCGCCGTTGTCCAGGTGGAAGCGCGCGACCGGATCGCCGCCGGGCAGCGGCGTCTGGCCGATCAGGTAGACGGCGGCGAGCTGGCGCAGGTCGGCCTGCAGCGCCTCGTCCTCGAGCGCGGCCGGCCCCGCGAGCGCCGCGGCCGTGTGGTGCCGCACGCGCTCCAGCGCCTGCGCGGCGCGCTCGCGCTGCGCCGGCTTGAGGCCCGCCAGCTCCTCCAGCGACGACAGGCCCTGCAGCCAGGCGGCGAAGCCGGGCAGCGGCGACAGCGTGCAGAACTGCTTGATCCGCGGCAGCTCGCGCTTGAGGTGCTCGGCGACGCGCTTGATCAGGAAGTTGCCCAGCGACACGCCGCGCAGGCCCGGCTCGCAGTTGCTGATCGAGTAGAAGACGGCGGTCTTGTAGCTGCTGGCCGGCAGCGGCTCGGCGCGCTTGGCGATCAGCGGCGCGATCGCGTCCGGCATGTCCGCCAGCAGCGCGACCTCGACGAAGATCAGCGGCTCGCTGGGCAGCTGCGGATGGAAGAAGGCGAACAACCGCCGGTCCGGCAGCAGGCGCCGGCGCAGGTCGTCCCAGCCATCGATCGCATGCACCGCCTCGTGGTGGATGACCTGCTCCAGCAGCCGCGCGGGGGAGTTCCAGTCCACCTGCCGCATCTCCAGGAAGCCTGGGTTGAACCAGGAGGACAGCAGGTGCAGCAGGTCGGCGTCGACCATGCGCCAGTCGGGATGGGCCTTGAGGCCTTCCAGCAGCCGGCGCCGCATCCGCACCAGGGTGCCGGTGCCGCCCGGTGCCCGGTTCAGGCGCCGGAAGAGCTCCTGCCGGGGCGGCTCGCTGAGCTCGGTGAGCGCGCGCAGCGTCTCGGTGCCGGGCGCGTCGGCGTAGGCCTGCGCGGCGCGGAGCACGGCGGCCGGCTCGGGATTGAAATCGGCGGCCAGCTTGTCGAAGACAGCCGGCCAGGCGGGCGCAGGCAGCGCGCCCATGCGGCCGATCAGGTCCTGCGCCAGGCCCAGGCTGTTGGCCTGGCCGCGCTCGGACAGGAGCTTGCGCGCCAAGGCCAGCACCTGCCTTGCCGCGCGCGCCGAAGTCCAGGAGTCCACGATGGCCATGAGGGCGGTTTATAGCTGGATCGGCCGCGACGCGGGCAGGCCGCCGCCTCAGGGAATCCCCAGGGCGGGCGTGCGGGCGGGATGGCCCTCGCACCGCCGGGCCGGCTGCTACATTGCCTCGCATCAGATCCGAGGCGGCCTCACGCAGTGGCGGCTCGACCCGGACACGGCCCCGGACAGGGCCCGGACGCTTCGCCCAGGAGCGGCCTGGGTGCAGCCAAGGAGACAAGCCATGAACGACATTCCGCAGGATGCCGACGCGGTGCTGCGGCTGGCGGCGCAGTCGATGTTCGACGTGCTGGCCAGCACGGCCCAGGGCGCGATGGTGGTGAACCGCGCGCACCGCGTCGTCTGGATCAGCGAGGGCTACAAGCGCTTCCTGCCGGCGCTGGGTTTCCGCGACGAGTCCGAGTTCGTCGGCCGCCGCGTCGAGGAGGTCGTGCCCAACACGCTGATGGCGCAGGTCATCGACACCGGCCAGCCCATCCTGGTGGACCTGCTGACCAACAAGGCGGGCACCTTCCTCGTCAGCCGGCTGCCGCTGCGCGGCCCGGGCGGCGAGGTGATCGGCGCGATGGGCATGGTGCTGCTCGACCATCCCGAGACGACGATGCAGCCGCTGATGAACAAGTTCGCCTGCCTCCAGGCGGAGCTCGACGAGACCCGCCGCCAGCTGGCCGCCGAGCAGTCGCGCAACCGCCGGCCCAAGCACCGCATCATCGACTTCGTCGGCGCGAGCCCCGCGGCGGTCGAGGTCAAGCGGCAGGCGCGCCGTGTCGCGCAGGCCGATGCGACGGTGCTGCTGCTGGGCGAGACCGGCACCGGCAAGGAGCTGCTGGCGCATGCGATCCACGCGGCCTCGCGGCGGGCGGGCAAGCCGCTGGTGTCGGTCAACATCGCCGCGGTGCCGGAGACGCTGCTGGAGGCCGAGTTCTTCGGCGTCGCGCCCGGCGCGTACACCGGCGCCGAGCGCAAGGGACGCGACGGCAAGTTCCGGCTGGCCGATGGCGGCACGCTGTTCCTCGACGAGATCGGCGACATGCCGCCCGCCTTGCAGGCCAAGCTGCTGCGCGTGCTGCAGGAGCAGGAGCTCGAGCCGCTGGGCAGCAACGAGGTGGTCAAGGTCGACGTGCGCGTCATCGCCGCCACCAGCCGCGACCTCGAGGCCATGGTGCGGCGCGGGGAATTCCGTGCCGACCTGTTCTACCGGCTCCATGTGCTGCCGATCCGGCTGCCGTCGCTGCGCGAGCGGGCCGAGGACATCGAATCGCTGGTCGAGGTGCTGCTCGAGGACATCGCCCGCCGCGGCGGACTGGCGCCGAAGACGCTGAGCGCCGCGGCGCTGCGCGCGCTGACGGCGCGGCCGTGGCCGGGCAATGTCCGCGAACTGCGCAACGCACTGGAGCAGGCCTTCCTGATGAGCGACGAGGCGCAGCTGGAGCCGCGCCACTTCGGCCTGAGGGATCCCGGCGTGCCGACGCCATGCGCGCTGGGCGCGGGCCTTGCGCGCGCGATCGCCGCGATGCCCGAGCCACCGGCGGGCGCCCCGGGGGCGACGGCCTTCCAACGGACGCCGGGTGGCGAGCCGCAAGCGCCCTGGGCGCAGGACCGGATCGAGGACGGCGCGTCCATGCCGGCCTCGATGGCGGCGTCCGGTCCCGCCGCGACGCTGCCGGCCCGCAAGGCCGAGCTGGAGCGTGCCGCCATCGCGCAGGCGCTGCGCCGCACCAACGGCAACCGCATGGCCGCGGCGCGCCTGCTGGCGATCTCCCGCGCCACGCTCTACGAGAAGCTCGCCAAGTACCCGGAACTGGCTTCAGGCTGACGCGTACGCCAGCACCCCGGCGTGAGCCCGGCGCCACATCGTCACGTTTGCGCCGTGTTCATGGGCTTCATCGAGGGTTCGAGGGCTTGCCGCGCGCGGGGCGGCATGCGCATATTGCAGGGCAAGGAACACGACAAGGGCCGGACCCACCGGCTCGCCCAGGAGACCCCATGAACACGCTGACCACGCCCGCGACCGGTTTCCATGCGACCGCGCCCACTGCTTCCACCGCAGGCGCCACGGGAACGGCGAGACCGGCATCGCGCCGGGCCTGGACGCTGGCGACCAAGCTGCGCGTCGCGGTGCTCGCGGCCGTGGTCGGCTTCGTGGTGCTGGTGATGTGGCTCAGCCACCGATCGGCGATGAGCCTGCTGGACGTGAAGATGATCACGACGGTGGAGCAGGTCAAGAACGCCGAGCAGATCGCCAAGCGCTACTTCGACCGCGTCGGCGCCGGCGGCCTGACCGAGGCCGAGGCCCGCAAGCAGGCGGCGGCCGAGATCGGCAAGATCCGCTACTCCGGCAACGAGTACCTCTGGATCAACGACATGAGCCCCAAGATGGTCATGCACCCGATCAAGCCGGAGCTCAACGACAAGGACCTGTCCGGCAACAAGGACCCGAACGGCCTGAAGCTGTTCGTCGCCTTCGTCGACACGGTCAAGAGCCAGGGCAGCGGCTTCGTCGACTACCTCTGGCCCAAGCCCGGCGCCAAGGATCCCGAGCCCAAGCGCTCCTACGTCGCCGGCTTCAAGCCCTGGGGCTGGGTCATCGGCTCGGGCGTCTACATCGACGATGTCTCCGCGATCGCGCGACGCGACGCGACGATCGCGCTGACGCTGGTGATTGCGGTGGGCATCGCCGCGATGGTGGCGGTCGAGTGGTTCGCGCGCGGCCTCAAGCGCCGGCTCGACCAGATGCGTGAAGTCGTCGAGGCCGTGGCCAACGGCGACCTGCGCGCCCAGGTGCTCGGCAACCAGGCGGCCGGCAGCGACGAGATCGGCGTGGTGCTCACGCAGGTGGCGGCGATGCAGGTCCGGCTCAGCGACCTGGTGCGCGCGATCCGCGACGCCACCGACTCGATCCAGCATGCCTCGCAGGAAGTGGCCATGGGCAGCCAGGACCTGTCGCAGCGCAGCGAGCAGGCGGCCTCCAGCCTGCAGCAGACGGCGGCCTCGATGCAGGAGCTGACCCAGCAGGTGACGAACTCCGCGCAGGCGGCGCACCAGACCAACCAGCTCGCCATCGGCGCGGCGGACCGGGCCAAGCTCGGCGCCGACGTGATGGGCGAGGTGGTGCAGACCATGGACGGCATCGCCGGCGCCAGCCGCAAGATCTCCGACATCATCTCGGTCATCGACGGCGTGGCCTTCCAGACCAACATCCTGGCGCTGAACGCCGCGGTCGAGGCCGCGCGTGCCGGCGAGCAGGGCCGCGGCTTCGCGGTCGTCGCCAGCGAGGTGCGGGCGCTCGCGCAGCGCAGCGCCAACGCCGCCAAGGAGATCAAGGCGCTGATCAACGACTCGGTCTCGCGCGTCGACGCCGGCAGCGCCCAGGTCGGCCGCGCCGGCGAGGCGATGGGCCAGATCCTGCAGTCGGTGCAGCAGGTCAGCGGCACCGTCGCCGAGATCAGCCAGTCCAGCGCCGGCCAGTCCGACGGCCTCGCGCAGATCAACCAGGCCGTCGCCCACCTGGACGACATGACGCAGCAGAACGCGGCGCTGGTCGAGCAGACCGCCGCCGCGGCCGAATCGCTGCAGCAGCAGGCCCGCCTGCTCAACGCGCAGGTCGCGACCTTCCGCACCTGAGCCCGCGCGGCCGGGCCGCGCGCACCGCCTGGACTCCGGACACAGCGTCTGGAGTCCGGACAGGCTTGTGTTCGCCACCGCACGCCACTGTCTGGAGTCCGGACGGTGGCGTGGCCATGGGTGCGGTGAATCCGAGGGTTCTCCCGCACGGCACGGGCCTTGCGAAGGAGGGGCACGAGACCGGCGCACGACCGGTCCGCCCCACAGGAGACCCGGCCCATGACCCCTGGCTTCATCCGCGCCACCGCTGGCGCGGCCCTGGCGCTGAGCGCCGCCTTCGGCGCGAGCCTTCCCGCGTTCGCGCAAGGCAAGGAGATCCGTATCGTCCACGTCTACAGCCGCACCGGCCCGCTCGAGGCCTACGGCAAGCAGACGCAGACCGGCTTCCTGATGGGCCTGGACTACGCGACCGGCGGCACGATGACGGTCGCCGGCCGCAAGCTGGTCGTCCTGGAGAAGGACGACCAGGGCAAACCGGACGTCGGCAAAAGCCAGCTGGCGGCGGCCTACGGCGACGATAAGGCCGACCTGGCCGTGGGCCCGTCCTCGTCGGGCGTGGCGCTCGCGCTGCTGCCGGTGGCCGAGGAATACAAGAAGATCCTGCTGGTCGAGCCGGCCGTCGCCGATTCGATCACCGGCGACAAGTGGAACAAGTACATCTTCCGGACCGGTCGCAACAGCTCGCAGGACGCGATCTCCAATGCGGTGGCGCTGGACCGGCCGGGCACCGTCATCGCGACGCTGGCCCAGGACTACGCCTTCGGCCGCGACGGCGTGAAGGCCTTCAAGGATGCGATCAAGAAGGCCAGGGTCGTCCATGAGGAGTACCTCCCCCCGACGACCACCGACTTCACCGCCGGCGCGCAGCGCCTGATCGACAAGCTCAAGGACCAGCCCGGCCGCAAGGTGATCTTCATCATCTGGGCCGGCGCCGGGAACCCGTTCAAGATCGCCGACCTCGACCTCAAGCGCTACGGCATCGAGATCGCCACCGGCGGCAACATCCTGCCGGCGATGGCCGCCTACAAGGCGCTGCCCGGCATGGAGGGCGCGACCTACTACTACTTCGGCATCCCGAAGAACCCGGTCAACGAGTGGCTGGTGGCCAACCACTACAAGCGCTTCCAGTCGCCGCCCGACTTCTTCACCGCCGGCGGCATGAGCGCCGCGATCGCGGTGGTGGAGGCGCTCAAGAAGACCGGCGGCGACACGACGACGCAGAAGCTCATCAAGGCGATGGAGGGCATGAGCTTCGAGACGCCCAAGGGCCGCATGACCTTCCGCGCGGAAGACCACCAGGCGATGCAGTCGATGTACCACTTCAAGATCAAGGTCGACCCCGCCTTCGCCTGGGGCGTGCCCGAGCTGGTGCGCGAGATCAAGCCGGAGGAGATGGCCATCCCCATCCGCAACGCGCGTTGACCGGCGGCGACCCACCACCGTCCCCCAACGTCCAGGAGGTTTCCATGAAGTCTTCCGCAGTCCGTGGTTCCACGATCCGGGCGCTGGCGCCCGCCGCGCCGGCCTTCGNTGGCGGTCACGCTGGCCTTGGCCGCGGCGGGCGCCGCGCAGGCGGCGGCGCCGCTGCCGGTGCTCAACATCGACAAGACGAAGATCACCGTCTCGGGGCTGTCGTCGGGCGGCTTCATGGCCAACCAGCTCGGCTACGCGCATTCATCGACCTTCAAGGGCGTGGGCGTCTTCGCCGGCGGGCCCTACATGTGCGCCGGCCACAGCAACTACACGGCCTGCATGTACAACGCGACGATCCCGGCATCGGCGCTGAGCACGATGCAGGCCGACCTCAACAACTGGAGCGGCACCGCGATCGACGCCAAGAGCAACGTGGCCGCGCAGAAGGTCTACCTGTTCGTCGGCACCAGCGACGCAACCGTCGGGCCCAACCCGATGAACGCCGTGCAGACGCAGTACCTCGACAACGGCGTGGCGGCGGCCAACCTCTCCTACGTGCAGCGCAGCGGCACCGCGCACGTGCTGCCCACCGACTTCGACGCGAGCGGCAACACCAGCTGCGGCACCAGCGCCTCGCCCTACATCGCCAACTGCGGCTACGACGGCGCCAAGGCTGTGCTGACGCAGCTGTACGGCCCGCTCAACGCGCGCAACGACAGCCCGGCCGCCGCCAACTACGTCGAGTTCGACCAGACCGCGTTCAGCACCAACCCCGGCCTGGCCACCAGCGGCTGGGCCTACATCCCGGCCAACTGCGCGGCGGGCCAGCCCTGCAAGCTGCATGTCGCGCTGCATGGCTGCCAGCAGAACTACGCGACCATCGGCGACAAGTTCGTGAGGAACACCGGCTTCTCGCGCTGGGCCGACACCAACAGCATCGTCGTGCTGTTCCCGCAGACCCGGGTGGACAACACCGCGCGCTCGACGGCCGCCAGCGGCCTGCTGCCCAATCCCAACGGCTGCTGGGACTGGGTGGGCTGGTACGGCTCCAACTTCGCGCAGAAGGCCGGGACGCAGGTCGCCGCGATCAAGGCGATGGTGGACCAGGTGTCGGGCGGCGATCCCGGCGACCCCGGCGATCCGGGCACGCCGGCGCCGGTCTGCTTCACCTCGTCGAACTACACCCACACCGTCTCCGGCCGCGCCTACGCGCTGTACGGCCTGACCTACGCGAATGGCTCCAACCAGGCCATGGGCCTGTGGAACATCTACGCCACGACGACGCTGAAGCGAACCGCGCCCAACTACTACGTGATCGGCACCTGCCCCTGAGGCGCCGGCCAGCCACCCCTGCACGCATGCTCGAGACCCGCGACCTCACCATCCGCTTCGGCGGCCACACGGCGGTGGACCGCGTCAGCTGCGCCTTCCATCCGGGCACGCTGACCGCCATCGTCGGGCCCAATGGCGCCGGCAAGACGACCTACTTCAACCTGATCTCGGGCCAGCTCGGCGCGAGCGCCGGGCGCGTGCTGCTCGACGGCGAGGACCTGACGCGCATGGCCGCGCCGCTGCGCACCCGGCGCGGGCTGGGGCGGGCCTTCCAGCTGACGCAGCTGTTCCCGACGCTGAGCGTGCGGGAGAACGTGCGGCTCGCCGTGCAGTCGCGCTGTGGCGAGGGACTGCGGATGTTGTCGGTCTGGCTGCATCACCGGGAGCTGCTGGACGAGGCGCAGGCCATCGTCGAGCGCGTCCGCCTGGGGCATCGCGCCGACGCGCCGGCGGCCAGCCTGCCGCATGGCGACCAGCGCAAGCTGGAGGTGGCGATGCTGATGGCGCTGCGCCCCAAGGTCTACCTGTTCGACGAACCCACCGCCGGCATGAGCGTCGACGAGGTGCCGGTCATCCTGGACCTGATCCGCGCGCTGAAGGCGGAGGGGACCCACACGATCCTGCTGGTCGAGCACAAGATGGATGTGGTGCGCGAGCTGGCCGACCGCATCGTCGTGCTGCACAACGGGCAGTTGGTGGCGGACGGCGAGCCGGCGGCGGTGATCGCCTCGCCGGTGGTCCAGAACGCCTACCTGGGTCTGGCGATGCCGGAGGCCGCATGAGCGCCGCCACCGATCGCGCGCTGCTGCGGCTGGAGGGCGTGCACACGCACATCGGCGCTTATCACATCCTGCATGGCGTCGACCTCGCGGCGCGCGAGGGCGAGGTCACGATGCTGCTGGGCCGCAATGGCGCCGGCAAGACGACGACGCTGCGCACGGTGATGGGGCTGTGGCGCGCGGGCGCCGGTCGCGTGCTGCTGGACGGGCGACCGATCCAGGCGCTGCCGACGCCGGAGATCGCGCGCCTGGACATCGCCTACGTGCCGGAGAACATGGGCATCTTCGGCGACCTGACGGTGCGCGAGAACCTGTTGCTGGCCGCGCGCGGGGCGCGCTCGCTGGACGAGCTGGACACCGCGCGGCTGGACTGGCTCTTCGGCCTGTTCCCGGCGCTGCGCAAGTTCTGGCTGTATCCGGCTGGCAAGCTCAGCGGTGGGCAGAAGCAGATGCTGGCGATCGCGCGCGCGATGGTGGAGCCGCGACGGCTGCTGCTGATCGACGAGCCGACCAAGGGCCTGGCGCCGGCCATCATCCGCAACCTGATCGAGGCGCTGCAGGAGATCAAGCGCGGCCGTGACGGCGCGCGCACGACGGTGCTGCTGGTCGAGCAGAACTTCATGGTCGCGCAGGCGCTGGGCGATGGGGTCGCGGTGATGGACGACGGCCGCGTCGTGCACGCTGGACGCATGGCCGAGCTGGCGGCCGACGAGGCGCTGCAGCAGCGCCTGCTGGGCCTGTCGCTGGCGGCGCACCAATGAGCGGCTTCTCGACGCCATCCTCCGTCGCGCCGTCGCCGGCGACCGACGCGGTGCCGCAGGCGCGCTTCGACCGGGTTCCGCTGCTGCTGATCGCGGCGCTCGCGCTGGGCGCGCTGCCGCTGATCGGGTCGGCGTCGAGCTGGGCGACGCTGACGATCGCCGGGTTGGCGATGGGCCTGATCGTCTTCGTCATCGCCTCCGGCTTGACCCTCGTCTTCGGCCTGATGGACGTGCTGAATTTCGGCCACGGCGTGTTCATCGCGCTGGGCGCCTTCGTGGCCACGACGGTGATGGGCGCGATGGGCGGCTTCGTGGCGAGCCCCTCGCTGGCCGCGAACCTCGGCGCGGTGGCCGTGGCGGCGCTGGCGGGCATCGTCAGCGCGGCGGCGCTCGGGCTGGTGTTCGAGCGGGTGCTGGTGCGGCCGGTCTACGGCATGCACCTGAAGCAGATCCTGATCACGATGGGCGGGATGATCATCGGCGAGGAGCTGATCAAGCTCGTCTGGGGGCCGCAGATGATCCCGCTGCAGCCGCCCGAGTCGCTGCGCGGCGCGCTCATCGTCGGCGACGTGGCGGTCGAGAAGTTCCGGCTGCTGGCCGTCGTGGTGGGGCTGCTGGTCTTCGCCGGCCTGCTGTGGCTGCTGAACCGCACCAAGCTGGGTCTGCTGATCCGCGCCGGCGTGCAGGACCGCGAGATGGTGGAGAGCCTGGGCTACCGCATCCGGCGGCTGTTCGTCGCCGTGTTCGTCGCGGGTTCCGGCCTGGCGGGGCTGGGCGGCGTGCTGTGGGGGCTGTACCAGCAGAGCGTGATCCCGCAGATCGGGGCGCAGGTCAACACGCTGATCTTCATCGTCATCATCATCGGCGGGCTGGGCTCGACGCTGGGCTGCTTCGCCGGCGCGCTGCTGGTGGGGCTGATGGCCAACTACTGCGGCTTCCTGGCGCCCAAGGCGGCGCTGTTCTCCAACATCGCGCTGATGGTCGCCGTGCTGCTGTGGCGGCCGCAGGGCCTCTATCCGGTCAGCCACCGTTGAGCGGAGCCCGCCCTCATGTCCCTGATCCGATCCCTGCTGTCCCATGACCTGCCGCGCAGCCGCGTGCTGGCGGCGCTGCTGCTGCTCACGGTGCTGGCGCTGGCGCTGACGCCCTTCGTGTTCCCCGGCACGAAGGCGCTCAACGTGGCGGCCAAGATCCTCGTGTTCATCGTGCTGGTCGGCAGCTACGACCTGCTGCTGGGCTACACCGGCATCGTCAGCTTCGCCCACACGATGTTCTTCGGCATCGGCGCCTACGGCGTCGCCATCGTGAGCACGCGGCTGGAGCCGGGCTTCACGGCGCTGGCGATCGGCATCGGCGGCGCGCTGGGGCTGTCGCTGCTGCTGGCGCTGGTCATCGGCCTGTTCTCGCTGCGGGTCAAGGCGATCTTCTTCGCGATGATCACCCTGGCCGTCGCCGCGGCCTTCCAGGGCCTGGCGTCGCAGCTGTCGGACTTCACCGGCGGCGAGGACGGCCTGAACTTCCGCCTGCCCGCGCTGCTGTCGCCGTCGACTGAATTCCTGGAGGAGCCCTTCCTCGGCGTCTCCGTCGACGGCCGGCTGCTGAGCTATTACCTGCTCTTCGTCATGACGCTGGTGCTGGTGCTGGCCTTGCTGCGCATCGTCAATTCGCCCTTCGGGCGGGTGCTGCAGGCGATCCGCGACAACGACTTCCGCGCCGAGGCCATCGGCTACCGGCTGGTGACCTACCGGACGCTGTCCACGCTGCTGGCCGCGCTGTTCGCGACGCTCGCGGGCGCGCTGCTCGCGATCTGGCTGCGCTACAACGGGCCCGACACCTCGCTGTCCTTCGAGATCATGCTGGACATCCTGCTGATCGTCGTGATCGGCGGCATGGGCACGATCTACGGCGCGGTGATCGGTAGCGCGCTGTTCGTGCTGGCGCAGAGCTACCTGCAGGACCTGATGCGGGTCGGCGCGTCGGCGGTGGAGGGCGTGCCGGTGCTGTCGCAGCTGATCGCGCCCGAGCGCTGGCTGCTGTGGCTGGGCGTGCTGTTCGTGCTGGCCGTGTACCACTTCCCGAACGGCCTGGTCGGGCGCCTGCGGCAGGCGAGGAGAAGTACTTGAAGTCGACGTCGAACTACCTGCGCTGCGAGGGCCGGGAACTCCATTACATGGACTGGGGCGATCCGGGCGCGGCGCCGGTCATCGCCTGGCACGGCCTGGCGCGCACCGGGCGCGACATGGACGACCTGGCGGCGCACCTGGCGCAGTCCGGGCGTTATCGCGTGATCTGCCCGGACACGATCGGGCGGGGGCTGTCGCAGTGGAGCCCGGACCCGGACAACGAATACCACCTGGCCTTCTACGTGAAGCTCGCGGTGGCGCTGGTGGACCAGCTCGGGCTGGCGGACTGTCACTGGGTGGGCACGTCGATGGGGGGCGCGATCGGGCTGCTGGCGGCGGCGACCTCCCTGCGCGGCCGCATCCGGCGGCTGGTGCTGAACGACATCGGGCCGGAGCTCGCCGAACCCGCGATCCAGCGCATCCGTGCTTATGCCGGCGATCCGGCGGCCTTCGATACGGTGGGCGAGCTGGAGCGCTATTTCCGTCAGATCTACCAGCCCTACGGCTGGATGAGCGAGGCGCAATGGCGCCGGTTGACGGAGACCTCGACACGCCGCCTGCCGGACGGCCGGGTGACGCCGCATTACGACCCGGCGATGGTGCGCCAGTTCTTCGTCCACCCGGACGATTACAAGCGCTGGACCGAATGGGATTCGCTCAGCCTGCCGGTGCTGTGCCTGCGCGGGGAGAGCTCCGATCTGCTGTTGCCGGAGACAGCCGAGGCGATGCGGGTGCGTGGGCCCCGCGCGGAGGTGGTGACGGTGCCGGGTTGCGGGCACGCGCCCGCGCTGAACGTGCCGGAGCACTTCGAGATCGTGGAGCGCTTCCTGGCGGGGGACTGACGGTCGGTGCGCGTCAAGGCGTTCATCGCTTGATCAGCCAGCCGAGGATGCCGCCGAAGGCGGCTGTCAACGTCGACGTGGCCCACCAGCGGTCCTCTTGCGGCGCGCAGGCGTCGAGCAAGGTGACGATGCTGAATCCAACCAGCGTCAGCAGCACCAGCACGCTCACGAAGAACAGCGACAGTTCGCGGATGCGCCGCGCCGTTGCATCGGCCATCGGTTCCCGGGGCGCGATCGCCGAGCGCAACTCATGGTCTTCGGGGAGCAGGTCTGACGGTGGCATGTCAAACCCCTTCGAGCGCTTCGGTCAGCAGGTCCTTGCGGTGCGATTCGATGAACCCGAAAGCGGCCCCGGCGCGGACGCGTCGGCGGATCTCGAAGTACAGCCGGAGCGCTCGAAGGACGACCTGGGCATCCGTGCGCTTGTCCTCCAGCGCGATGAGGTGGATCTCGGTCTGCAGGCGCTCGCTCGGCTCGTACGACGTGAGCGGGTAGGAATACATGCTTCAACCTCCTGGCGGTGGATACGCCCGCAGGTCGGGCGCGGACTGGCAGTGAAGCACGCGCGCATTGTTCCGCGCCAGTCCCGCGAAGGGGGATCCGAGTCAGCTCTGAGCAAGATCAACAGGCCGCGGCGGGCCTGTCGTGTGCACGCCGCGTCGACCCACGGTCCAGCGCGACGGGGCGTGCGGCGTCAGTCGTTGAGCTGCGGCAGATCGAGCCAGCGCGCCAGGCGCCGGCGCAGCGTCAGGAAGTCCAGCGGCTTGGTCAGGTGCTCGTCCATGCCGGCCTTCAGGCTGTCGGCCACGTCGCTGTCCAGCGCGTGCGCCGTCAGCGCCAGGATCGGAAAGCGCGGCAGCCTGCCCTGCGCCTGCTGCTCCCGCAGCCGGCGCGCGCATTCCAGGCCGTCCATGCCCGGCATCTGGATGTCCATCAGCACCAGGCTGGGCGCCGCGTACTCGCACAGGTCCAGCGCTTCCTGGCCATTGCGCGCGAGCTGCGTCTTCAAGCCCATCAGCGCCAGGAATTCCAGCGCCACCACCTGGTTGATCGGGTTGTCCTCGACCAGCAGCACGAAGGGCTCGCCCGGGGCCGGGCGCTGGCCGGAAATCGTCGGATCGGTCATCGAGGAAGGGGGCGACGGCTTGGCGGACGCGTCCGACGTCATCAAGACCAGCGTGGTCTCGGAAATGGGATGGCCGTCGTTTCTGTCCATGTCGCTTGTCGTCCCCGCTCCGGTCGGGAGGCGAGGTATTCCCTGAAAAACGTCGCCCGCCGTTCAGGTCGAACCGGGGTCGGTGTTGCTCGGCGGCGACGGGGTCCATTGTTGCCGCACCCCCCGAAGACTAGCAAGTGTGCGGAAGTCATCGGTCGGAGGCCTTGACAAGAGGTATGCGAAGGCTTCCTGAACGGTCTTCTGTTTTCAATTGCTTACCACTGCGTCACGCCGGTCACGCCGCGCGCGTCCCGCCGGCTGCTGCCAATTCATGGCGGCCGCCCTCCCTAGAATCATCGCCCACTGCCTTTTTCGAGGCTCCCGAGCCCACACCTCATGTCCGACGCCGATATCCGCATCCGCGGCGCCCGCCAGCACAACCTCAAGAACCTCGACCTGGATCTCCGGACCGGAGAACTGACCGTGGTGACCGGGCCGAGCGGCTCGGGCAAGTCCAGCCTCGTGTTCGACACGCTCTACGCGGAAGGCCAGCGCCGCTACGTCGAGACCTTCTCCGCCTACGCGCGCCAGTTTCTCGACCGCATGGACCGCCCCGCGGTCGACAAGGTGGAGGGCGTGCCGCCCGCCATCGCGATCGACCAGACCAACCCGGTCCGCACCAGCCGCTCCACCGTCGGCACGATGACGGAGCTCAACGACCATCTGAAGCTGCTGTTCGCGCGCGGCGCCGACCTCTTCGATCGCGACACCGCGCTGCCGGTGCGCCACGACACGCCGCAGACCATCCACGCCGAGCTGCTGGCGCGCACCGTCGACGGCGACCCGCGCCTGGTGCTGACCTTCCCGGTCGAGCTGCCGGAGACCGTCAGCGCTGGCGAGGTCGAGCAGTGGCTCTCCGCCTCCGGCTTCACGCGGGTGCAGTCGGAGCGCGTCGTCAACGGCCGCAAGGTGCTGGACGTGGTGGCGGACCGCTTCCGCATGCAGGGTGTCGAGCAGGCGCGCGCGATGGAGGCGATCGAGCTGGCGCTCAAGCGCGGCAGCGGCCGCATGACGGTCTACGTGCTGCCGGCCGGGGAGGGCGCCGAGCCGCTGCTCTGGCGCTACTCGACCGGCCTGCATTGCCCGGAGAGCGACATCCGCTACGCCGACCCGCAGCCGGCGCTGTTCTCGTTCAACTCGGCGATGGGCGCGTGCGAGACCTGCCGTGGCTTCGGCCGCGTGATCGGGGTGGACCTAGGCCTGGTGATCCCCGACGAGCGCAAGACGCTGCGCGGCGGCGCGATCAAGCCGATGCAGACGCCGGCCTGGAAGGAGTGCCAGGACGACCTGCTGAAGTACGCCGGCGATGCCGGCATCCCGCGCGACACCGCGTGGAGCCAGATGACGCAGGCGCAGCGCGACTGGGTCATCGAAGGCAGCCCGAACTGGAACGGCAACTGGAACAAGCAGTGGTACGGCGTGCGCCGGTTCTTCGACTACCTGGAGAGCAAGGCCTACAAGATGCACATCCGGGTGCTGCTGTCCAAGTACCGCAGCTACACCGAATGCCCCGCCTGCCGCGGCGCGCGGCTCAAGACCGAGGCGCTGCTGTGGCGCATCGGCTCCAAGGCGCTGGCCGACGCGGCACTGCCGGCCGCGCAGCGCTTCATGCCGGAGGGCGTGAAGTGGACGCGCGCGCAGCTCGAGGCGCTGCCGGGGCTGTCGGTCCATGACCTGATGCAGCTGCCGATCCATCGGCTTAGACGCTTCATGGACGAGCTCCAGTTGCCGGGCTCGATGCTCGACGAGGCGCTGAAGCTGCTGCTCGACGAGATCCGCAACCGGCTCAAGTACCTGGTCGATGTCGGCATCGGCTACCTGACGCTGGACCGCCAGAGCCGCACGCTGTCCGGCGGCGAGGTGCAACGCATCAACCTGACGACGGCGCTCGGGACCTCGCTGGTCAACACGCTGTTCGTGCTGGACGAGCCCAGCATCGGCCTGCATCCGCGCGACATGAACCGCATCGTCGAGGCGATGCAGCGGCTGCGCGACGCGGGCAACACGCTGGTGGTCGTCGAGCACGACCCGGCGGTGATGCTGGCGGCGGACCGCCTCATCGACATGGGCCCCGGCCCCGGCCAGCAGGGCGGCCAGATCGTCTTCGACGGCACGCCGGAACAGATCCGCGCCGCCGACACGCTGACCGGCGCCTACCTCGGCGCGCGCAGGCATGTGGGGATGGGCCTCAAGCGCGTCGTCGAGGAGAACACGCCGCGGCTGATCCTCGAGGGCGCGCGCGAGCACAACCTCAAGAACGTCAGCGTCGAATTCCCGCTGCAGCGCATGGTGGCGGTCACCGGCGTCTCCGGCTCGGGCAAGAGCACGCTGATGCAGGACGTGCTCTATCCGGCGCTGGCGCGCTGGTTCGGCCAGGCCACCGAAGCGCCGGGCGCGCATGACCGGCTCCTGGGCGCGGACTGGCTGGCCGACGCGGTCTTCGTCGACCAGTCGCCGATCGGCAAGACGGCGCGCTCGAACCCGGCCAGCTACGTCGGCGTGTTCGACGAGATCCGCAAGCGCTTCGCCGACACGCCGATGGCCAGGGAGCGCAGCTACGGCGCCGGCATGTTCAGCTTCAACGCCGGCGACGGCCGCTGCCCGACCTGCGGCGGCTCGGGCTTCGAGCACGTCGAGATGCAGTTCCTGTCCGACGTCTACCTGCGCTGCCCCGATTGCGACGGCAAGCGCTTCCGCGCTGAGCTGCTCGAGGTCAAGCTGGAGCGCGCCGGACGGCAGCTCAGCGTCTCCGACGTGCTGGACCTGACGGTGGCCGAGGCGCTGGGCGTCTTCAAGGACGACCGCGAGGTGCTGAACAAGCTGCAGCCGCTGTCGGATGTCGGCCTGGACTACCTGACGCTGGGCCAGCCGGTGCCGACGCTGTCGGGCGGCGAGGCGCAGCGGCTGAAGCTGGCCGGATACCTCGCGGAGGCGGCCTCGAAGCCGCGCCAGGCGACCGCGACCAAGGGCACCCTGTTCCTCTTCGACGAGCCGACCACCGGCCTGCACTTCGACGACATCGCCAAGCTGATGCGCGCGATGCGCAAGCTGCTGTCGGCGGGGCATTCGCTGATCCTGATCGAGCACAACCTGGACGTGATCCGCGCGTCGGACTGGGTCATCGACCTCGGGCCCGAGGGCGGCGAGGACGGCGGCGTGGTCGTCGCGGTCGGCACGCCGGAGACGCTGAAGGACCACCCGACCTCGCACACCGCGCAGGCGCTGCGCGAGTACGCGCTGGAGATGGACCGCGCGCCGGTCAAGGTGGCCGAAGGCAAGCCGCTGCAATCGCTGCTGCGCCAGCGCCGCAAGGCCGATGAAGCGATCCGCATCGTCAACGCGCGCGAGCACAACCTGAAGTCGGTCGACGTCAGCATCCCGCGCGGCAAGTTCAACGTCGTGACCGGCGTGTCGGGCTCCGGCAAGAGCACGCTGGCCTTCGACATCCTGTTCAACGAGGGCCAGCGCCGCTACCTGGAGTCGCTCAACGCCTATGCGCGCTCGATCGTGCAGCCGGCGGGCCGGCCCGAGGTCGACGCGGTGTGGGGCATTCCGCCGACGGTGGCGATCGAGCAGCGCCTGTCGCGCGGCGGCCGCAAGAGCACGGTGGCCACCACGACCGAGGTCTGGCACTTCCTGCGCCTGCTGTATGTGAAGCTCGGCGTGCAGCACTGCGCCAACGACGGCACGCCGGTGAAGCCGCAGAGTGTCGAGGCCATCGCCGCGCAGCTGCTGCGCGACTACAAGGGCCGGCACATCGGGCTGCTGGCGCCGCTGGTGGTCAACCGCAAGGGCGTCTACACCGACCTGGCGAAGTGGGCGAAGCAGCGCGGCTACACCCACCTGCGCGTCGACGGCGAGTTCCTGCCGACCAGTCCCTGGCCCCGGCTGGACCGCTTCAAGGAACACACGATCGAACTGCCGGTGGGCGACATGACCGTCACGCCGGAGACCGAGGCCGAGCTGCGCGAGCTGCTGGCCAAGGCGCTGGACCACGGCAAGGGCGTGGTGCATGTGCTGTCGCCGCTGGACGGGCTGCACGATGCGCTGCGCAATGCGAAGCCCACGCGCGGCATCGGCGAGTTGCGGGTGTTCTCCACCAAGCGCGCCTGCCCGCAGTGCGGCACGAGTTATCCGGAACTGGATCCGCGGCTGTTCAGCTACAACTCCAAGCACGGCTGGTGCACCACCTGCGTCGGCACCGGCCTGGCGCTGACGCGCGAGCAGCGCAAGGCCCTGGACGACAGCCAGCAGGACAAGGACAACCGGGGCCGTGAGCAGAGCTTCCCCGCCGAGGAAGCCGAGATCGAGGACCTGAGCGACGCGCCCTGCCCGGATTGCCACGGCTCGCGGCTGAATCCCGTGGCGCGCGCGGTGAGCTTCGAGCACGAGACCATCGGCACGGTGGCCTCGTGGAGCGTGACCGAGGCGCGCGAGTGGATCGCCGGTCTCGCGCTGACCGGCCGTGATGCCGAGATCGCGCGCGACGTGATCGCGGAGATCCGCGGGCGGCTGGAGTTCCTGGAAGAGGTCGGCCTGGGCTACCTGACGCTGGACCGCGCGGCGCCGACGCTGTCCGGCGGCGAGGCCCAGCGCATCCGCCTGGCGGCGCAGCTCGGCAGCAACCTGCAGGGCGTCTGCTACGTGCTGGACGAGCCGACCATCGGCCTGCATCCGCGCGACAACCAGATCCTGCTCAAGGCGCTGTCGACGCTGGGCGACAAGGGCAACACGCTGGTCGTCGTCGAGCACGACGAGGACACGATCCGTCGCGCCGACCACATCATCGACATCGGGCCGAGCGCGGGCAAGCGCGGCGGCCGCGTGATCGCCGAGGGCACGGCCGAGCAGATCGCGAAGAACCCCGATTCGCTGACGGGCCGCTTCCTGTCCAGGCCGCTGGTGCATCCGCTCAAGGAGCGCCGCGAGATGGACGCCGACGCGCCCAAGCTGACGGTGCTCAACGCCACGCTGCACAACCTGCGCGGCGTCACGGTGGACGTGCCGCTGCACCGGCTGGTGGGCATCACGGGGGTGTCGGGCTCGGGCAAGTCGACGCTGGCGCGCGACGTGCTGCTGGCCAACATGGCGGCGGCGGTGCCGCTGCGCCGGGCGCCGTCGACCTGGCTGGGCTGCGACGCCATCGAGGGCCATCAGCAGGTGGACCGGGTGCTGGAGGTCGACCAGACGCCGATTGGCAAGACGCCGCGCAGCTGCCCGGCGACCTACATCGGCTTCTGGGACGCGATCCGCAAGCTGTTCGCCGAGACGCTGGAGGCGAAGGCCCGCGGGTATGGCCCGGGCCGCTTCAGCTTCAACACCGGCGAAGGCCGCTGCCCGGGCTGTGAGGGGCAGGGCATGCGCACCATTGCAATGAGCTTCCTGCCGGACGTGAAGGTGCTCTGCGACCAATGCCATGGGCAGCGCTTCAACCCCGAGACGCTGGCGGTGAGCTGGCGCGGCAAGAGCATCGGCGAGGTGCTGCAGATGGAGGTGGACGAGGCGGTGGAGTTCTTTGCCGCGATGACCTCGATCGCGCATCCGCTGAAGCTGCTGCAGGACGTGGGACTGGGCTACCTGACGCTGGGGCAGCCGAGTCCGACGCTGTCGGGCGGCGAGGCGCAGCGGATCAAGCTGGTGTCGGAACTGGTGAAGGTGCGCGACGACGTGACGCGCCGCGGTCAGAAGCCGCCGCACACGCTGTACGTGCTGGACGAGCCGACGGTGGGCCTGCACATGGCGGACGTGGAGAAGCTGATCCGCGTGCTGCATCGCCTGGTCGACGGCGGGCACAGCGTGGTCGTGATCGAGCATGACCTCGACGTGATTGCCGAAGCCGATTGGGTGCTGGACCTGGGACCGGAAGGCGGCTCGGCGGGCGGACGCGTGGTCGCGCAGGGTCGGCCGGAGACGCTGGTGGCGCAGGGCACGCACACCGGACGGGCGCTGGAGCCGGTGCTGGCAAGACGCTGACCGGCGGGGCGCTCCGGAACCGGGGCGTCCGGCACGCCGCCGCAAGCGCCAACGACAACGGCCTCTCAAGGAGGCCGTTGTCGTTGGAAGGCGGGAGGAGGGCCGGTACTGGCGCTCAATGCGGCTTGCGTCGCTGGCGCTGCTCGAAGTCGTCGCCGTGATAGACGTTGCCGTCCCAGGTGCCCGAGCGGTGCTTCGCGCGGGCGATCGCGTCGAGGGCCGCGTCATGGGCGGCGCGACGGCGGTCGCGTGAATTGAAGCGACCCTTCAGACCGATGCCGCTACCCATCAGAAGGCCCGGACGCCGGACCCATGCGCGCCAGGCCATCTGGTGCCGCCGCGGCAAGGCCATGTCGATCGCGAGCAGCACGCAGATCAGCAGTCCAAGGGCGGCGATGACTTTGGCGAACATACGTCGGCGCGGTGAATCACGCCTTGCTGGCGTGCAAGCGGCCGACTATACGCGAGGGGAAAACCTCAGTCGCGATGATGGCCGCGTCCATGTCCGTGGCCACGATCACCGCGATCGCCGCGGTCACCGTCGCGGTCCCAGCCGCCGCGACCGCCGCCGCGATGGTCATCGCGGCGTTCTTCCCAGCGCCGGCCCTCCCAGCCGCGATGGTCGTCGCGGTGGTCGTGCCAGTCGCGGCGGCCGTCCCAGCGGCCATCCCAGTCCCGGCGCACCGGCTCCCACCGGGGCGGCGGCGGAGGGGCATAGACCGGCATCGGATGCACGCGCGGGCGACCGTAGTAGACCGGGGCGTAGGTCCGCGTGTACCAGTCCTCGCGGACGAAATACACCGGCCGGCCGCAGGCGCGGTAGTAGCCGCAGTGGCGCGACCAGGCGTGGTAATGCGCGGGCGGTACGCGCAGGTACATCGGCGGGGCGGGGTCGTAGACCCGCTCGATCACCATCGGCTGCGCGTAGATCACGTCCGGGCGGACGTTGCCGACGTCGATGCGGCCATAGAAGCCGGGCTGTCCGACGCTGATGGACACGCCCACGTCGCCTGCGAAGGCCGTTGGCGCAGCCAGTGCGCCGGCGGTCAGCGCCACGGCGCCGAGGATGCGTTGGATCAGGTGCTTCATGGAACCTCCGACCTACCTAGGGAAAGTATGGACGGTTAACGCGCGCTTGACGGATCCGGTGCACAGCGCAGCGGTAAGCAGTTGTTGACCCCTCCCTAGAATCCCGCGTCCCTGCTGACCTTGCGGGGCGTGGAGCAATGATTTGAAGCAATGGATCCTGACTTCCCTGGCGCTGGCGACCCTGGCGACGGGGCTGGGCGCCGGCGAGCCCTCGCTGGCGCAGACGACGACGGCCCCCGTCGCCGTGGCCAACCGGCCGCTGACCCTGGAACAGCTGTTCCGTGCCGAGTCCTACCGCGGCGAGTCCGCCAAGGACCTGAAATTCAGCGCGAGCGGCCGTTACGTCGCTTACCTCTGGAACCCGTTCGGCGAGCCCGGCAGCGACCTGTACGTCCATGACACCCAGACGGGCAGGACGGTCCGCGTGAGCTCGCCGGCGCTGATGGGCGTGGTGGAGACGCCGGAGAACCTGGAGCGCTACGCCCGCAAGCTCAAGCAGAAGCGCGACGAGCTGGCCGAGCGCCAGGCCCGTGAGGAGGCCCAGGCCGCCTACCTGCGCGGCGAGCCGGTGGACCTGGACCAATGGGAGCGCCAGGCGATCGCCGACCTGAAGGTGGAGCTGGCCGAGCGCAAGGCGCGCGAGGACGCCCGCAAGGCGGCCGAGAAGGCGGCCTGGGGCGAGGCGCCGGCCGCCGCGTCGGCGCCGGCCTCGGGCGCGTCCGCGGCGGAGGCGAAGAAGCCGGCCAAGGATCCCAAGGACATGGCGCTCTGGGAGCTGCGCGACGAGCTGAAGAAGAAGCGCGAGCGCGAGAAGCTCAAGCCCGAGGACCTGTACCCCGGCGTCTCGCAGTTCGTGTGGGCGTCCAAGGCGGATGAACTGGTGCTCGCCTATCGCGGCCAGCTGCTGCGCTGGAAAGCGGGCGCCGACCGCGCCGAGCCGCTGCTGTCGACGGGTCGTACGCTCAAGCCGGTCGCCTACGCGCCGGACGACCAGTCGCTGATCGTGCAGGACGAGACCCGCGTGCTGCGCGTGCGCCTGGCCACGGCCGGCATCGAGGTGATCAACCGCGAGCTGTTCAACCCGGACGACGAGGACCGCAAGTTCCGCATCGCCCAGACGGCGCTGAGCGAGGACGGCCGCTGGATGGCGCTGGTCGCGAACGCGCCGCTGGTGAACGCGGACGGCAAGCCGCTGCCCAAGCCGGGCCGGCAGGTCGAGATCATGAACTACGGCGACCGTTTCGCGACGGCGAAGAAGGTCGACCGCGAGGTCTCCGACGACAAGCGCGGCCTGCCCTCGATGGCGATCTACATCCGCAAGGTGCCGGCGGCCGGCGCGGCGCCTGAGCGCCAGCCCGAGCCGGTGTTCACGCACCCGGGCGGCGATGCCTGGTTCGAGATCTCGCCGGTGGTGTGGGCGCGCGACGGCAGCCATTACGCGTTCACCACCTTCGAGCGTGAGAAGGACCAGTTCCGCGTCTACCTGGGCAAGCCCGGCGACGCCAGGCCCGAGATGGTGCTGGAGCGCCGCGCGCCTATCCACCACGAGCTGGTCAACGTGATGACGCCGTCGTTCACGCCGGACTCCAAGCAACTGGTGCTGATCCTGGCCGACAACGGCTGGCGCCAGCCCTACGCGATGAGCCTGGCGGCGGGCGCCGACCGTTCGGTGACGCCGCTGGTGAAGGGCGAGTTCGAGGCTTTCCAGGTGCTGGGCTTCACGCCGGATGCGAAGACGATGTTCGTCGTGTCCAACAAGGACGACTACGCCGCGATGAATGTCTGGCGCGTCGAGCTCAAGGACGGCCGCATGACGGCGCTGGGCCGCTCGCCGGACTACCACCGCAACGCGGCGGTGGCGCGCAATGGCCAGTGGGCGGCGGCGGTCGCGGGCAACTGGGCCGAGCGTCCCGAGTTGAAGCTGCTGAAGGGCCAGGCGGCCGCGTCGGGGGCCGAGCCCGGCAAGTTGCTGACGCAGAGCCACGACCCGGCCTGGGCCCAGGTCGACGTGCTGCGGCCGGAGCGCTTCAGCTTCCGCAACCGCCACGGCGACATGATCCCGGCCTACGTCTTCAAGCCGCTGGGCTGGGCGCCGAGCGACAAGCGCGCGGCGGTCGTCTACACCTACGGCGGGCCGCTCAACGATCGCCATTCGGTCGAGACCGACAGCTTCCAGCCGACCGGTTATGTCTTCGCGATGTACATGGCGGCCAAGCATGGCTACGTCACGGTGACGGTGGATCCGCGCGGGCATTCCAACTACGGCGAGAAGTTCGCCGATGCCAACTGGGAGCAGCCGGGCGCGCCGCAGACGGAGGACCTCGAGGACCTGGTCGCCTACATGAAGACCAACCTGGGCGTCGACGGCCAGCGCATCGGCCTGAACGGCTGGAGCTTCGGCGGTTTCCAGACCCAGTACACGATGTACACGAGGCCCGATCTGTTCGCGGCCGGGATCGCCGGAGCGGGTCCGACGGAATGGGAGAACTACAACAGCTGGTACAGCGGCCGGACCATCGGCAAGGTGGACCGGACCAAGCCGGTGCTGCGCAAGTATTCGCTGCTGCCGCTGGCCAGGCAGCTGAAGAAGCCGTTGCTGCTGGTGCACGGCATGCAGGACCCGAACGTGCTTTATCAGGACACGGTCAACGTGTACCGCGCGCTGCTGGAGTCGGGCAAGGAAGGGCTGGTCGAGCTGTTCCTGGATCCGGATGGCGAGCACGCCCTCGGCGGCGCGGTGAAGCCCGCCGGCTGGCACCGCAAGTACGAGGCGTTCTGGCTGGCGCATCTGGGCGCAGCGCAGCGCAAGTAAGGCGCCAACCCTCCAAAGGCCCGCAGCTGAAAGGCTCGCGGGCCTTTTTCATTTCACGGGGTATTTATATTGAATAAACGATATCTTGACGATTTCGTGTCGACTTATTTAGAAATTCCCCCATCGAGGGGTATTGGCAATGCTGGTGGTACCGGAAAGAATCGGTCGCAATGGATCAACGAGGTCTTCGGAGATATTCGATGCGAGCGCTGGGCTTGGCAATTTTCAGGAAGCTGATGCGAGGGTTTTCACTGCTTGGCGTCCTGCTGATGACGGCGGCATCGGCTTCCGTATCCGCCGCTGGAGATGAGCCGATCCGTCTCTGGAAGATCACGCCGCATCCCGGCACCACCGTCTTCATTCTCGGCATCTCGCATTTCGGCAGCCGCTTGGAACAGGACGACTATTTCCAGAGAACGGTCCTTCCCGCGTTCGACAAATCGGACGTGCTTCATATCGAGGGGGGCGAGCGGACCTTCGTCAACGACATGCCGGAATGTCCAACCCCTTTGACTGGGAAGGATGCCGAGGTGGTCGATCAGGCGCGCGACGTTCTTCGCCGCGGCGCGGTGCCGTACTTCAGGACCGTGCTTGCCGATCTCCCCAACGGGCCGCCCAGCGAGGAAATCCTTCGGAGCAACGCCGCCCTGCACGTACGGGACATATCCGAATTCGGTCTCCTGCTGATGCTGCGGCTGCAATATCAAGTGCTGGAGGGCGGGTTGCCGCAGGCGCAGGCGGACGTCCTTCCGACGCCCGTCGTCACAACCCTGATGCAACGCCGGACAAATATCGATATTCGTTCGGTGGATGAGCATGATGATTTATGGGCCGCCTATTGCGGCAGCAATGCGCGGGCCGAAATCCTGAAGTGGCATATCCAGAACTTCGATCCCGAACATCCGCTCAAACAGGCGACGGTGGCCGACGCGGCGAGTCAGGTCGAAAACCTCGCGCGCCGGGTTTTCGTGGACAGGCATATCGATCCGAATCCGTTCCTGGACATGTTCGTCTGTCCAAGGAATGAGCGCTGGCTGCCGCGCCTGCTCGAACTCGACGACGGGAAGACGCATTTCGAAGCCCTGGGGGCGGCGCATCTCTTCCCTTACGAGGGCATCACCCGCCACTGTGACGGGCTGCTCCAGGATCTGCGGCGCAGGGGGGTGGCGGTCACGCCCGTGCCCTGAGTCGCCGATGTCGTGCCAGTCACGACTCCCGGCCGGTCACGCCGGCCCTTTCAAGCAAACCAAGGTGAGGAAGAAACAATGGAAGTTCTTGATCGTGCCCTGTTCCGCCACGTCTCCGGCGCGGGAAGTACGGCACCCGTGCAGAAGCCGGTCTCCAGCACCCTCAAGGATGGCGTGCAGGTGGACAAGTTCGACCTCGGCAACGGGGGCATCGCGATCGTGACCTGCACCGGGGTCTCCGTGTCCCTCAGCCTGGGTCTCCAGGGCACTAAGCTGGTCAACCTGAACGGCGGTTTGGGCACCACCGTCACCTCCTGCAAGATCACCACCATCGACAAGGATGGAAAGATCATCGATCAGAAGAACGCGGACGCCAGCGACGTCGACAAGGGCGACGTGCAGATCGCCGAGAACGGCACCGTGGAAGACAGCAGCGACGGCAGCAGTGGCGACCCGGGCAGCAGCGGCGGAGCCGGCGATACCAGTGAGCCGGGCGACACGGGCAGCGGCGACACCGGCGGCGGCGACACCGGTGGCGGCGACGCTGGCGGTGGCGGTGATGCCGGCGGCGGTGGTGGCGGCGGTGGTGGGGGCGACAAGCCGATCTACGAAGAAGAGCAGGACTGATGCCTCGCTGAGGAAGGGCGCCCGCGGGCGCTCTTCCTCTTCCGTCTTCCACCGGCCCGGCCGTTCGCGGCCGCCCGCCCAGCCCGGACTCCGACGTGAACTCATTCTTCAGGCGCGAGGTGCTGCCTTCCGGCGACCTGCAGCCCGGCGGCATCCTGCTCGTGCGGCCGCCGTCGCACACCGCGTTCGCAGCCCTGGCCGGCGTGCTGCTGGCGCTGCTCGTGGCGGCGATGACGCTCATCAAGTACACGCGCCACGTGGAGCTGCAGGGCGTGCTGGAACCCGAGTCCGGCGTCGCGAAGATCTACGCGCCGCAGAACGGCGTGCTGGCCGAGGTGCTGGCCCCGGTGGGCACCGAGGTGCGTCGCGGCGACGTGCTGCTGGTCTTCAGCACCGAGCACCTGGGCCGCGATGGCGGCGCCGTGGAGGACCGGCTCGACCGGTCGGCGGCGGCGAAGGTGGCGTCGCTGGAGGCGGAGCTCGCCGCGACGCGGCAGTCGCATCGCGACGAGCTCGACAACGCCGCCAAGAGCCTGAACGAACAGCGCGGGCTGGCACAGATCCAGCGCGATCAGCTCGAGGGCCTGGCGCAGCGCATCCAGAGCGCGCAGACAGAGGTCGATCGCTACCACGGCCTGCAGGCGCAGGGCTATGCGTCGGCGCAGATGCTCGACAGCAAGCGCGCGGAGCTGCTCGATCAGCGGGTGCGGTTGCAGTCGGCGCAGCACGACCTGCAGTCCACCCTGGCCGAAATCGGCCGCCTGCAGCGCGACATCGCCGCGATGCCCGCGCGGCAGCAGGTCACGCTGGCGCAGCTGGAGCGGGCGCTGGACGCCGCGCAGAGCGAACTCCGGCAGCAGCAGGGCTCGCACCGCTGGTCGATCGCGGCGCCCTTCGATGGCGTCGTGAGCTCGCTGGAACTGTCGCCGGGACAGGCCGTCGGCCCCTCCACACCGGCCGCGACGCTCACGCCGCGCGGCCAGCCCCTGGTGGCCAAGCTCTACGCGCCCAGCCGCACCATCGGCTTCCTCAATGGGGGTGAGACCGTCCACATGAAGGTGGACGCCTTCCCCTTCCAGAAGTTCGGCCTGCTGGACGGGCAGGTGACGCGCGTGTCCCGCACGCCGGTGGCGGCGAGCGAACTGTCGTCCGCTTCCCACCTCGCGGTGCTGATGCCCGAGGCGCAGCAGGCGCCGGAACCGTCCTACGCGGTGACCGCGCAACTGGCGGCGCAGGCCATCCCGGCCTATGGCCGTGCCGCGCCGCTGCGCCCCGGCATGCAGGTCAGCGCCACCGTCGCGCTGGACGAGCGCCGGCTGTACGAGTGGATCTTCGAGCCGCTGCGCGAGAACGGACATTTCGGGATCTGACATGGACATGACCCTGCTCGGTTTCGGCGGCGGCCCGCGGCTGCCGGTGGTGCTCCAGGCGGAGGCCTCGGAGTGCGGACTGGCCTGCATGGCGATGGTGTTGTCCGCCCATGGCCATCACGTCAGCCTCGCGGAGCTGCGGATGCGTTTCCCGGCCTCGCTCAAGGGCACGACGCTGGAGACGCTCGCCTGCATCGCGGAGGCGACCGGCATGGTGCCGCGCGCGCTGCGGCTCGAGTTGCACGAGCTCGCGGCGCTGCAGACGCCGGGCGTGCTGCACTGGGACCTGCAGCACTTCGTCGTGCTGCGCGAGGTCCGCGGCGAGGTGCTGCACCTGCACGACCCGGCCGCCGGCGCCGTGACGCTCACCGTCGCCCAGGCCTCGCCGCATTTCACCGGCGTGGCGATGGAGTTCAGTCCGGGCCTGGAATTCGGCCGCAAGCCGCCGGCGCCACCCGTCGCGCTGGCCCAGCTGGTGGGGAAGATGCGCGGCGTGGCCCGGTCCCTGTTCCAGCTGTTCCTGCTGGCTCTGGTGCTGGAGGCCTTCGCGCTGCTCACGCCGGTGCTCACGCAGTGGATCACCGACGAGGCCATCCTCGCCGGAGACGCCAGCCTGCTGAACGTGCTGGCGCTGTCGGCGCTGACGGTCGGGTTGATCTCGGTGGCGATCGGGGCGATGCGGTCGTGGATGGGCCTGTACGTCACCACCTCGTTCACCGCGCAGTGGATGGGGCAGGTCATGACGCGGCTGCTGCGGCTGCCGGTCGCCTTCTTCGAACGCCGGCACCTGGGCGACGTCGTGTCCCGCTTCGGCGCGGTGGCGCCGCTGGCGGAGACCGTGACCCGCACCGCCGTGGAGCTGGCCCTGGACCTGGTGATGGTGTGCGGCAGCCTGGCCATGATGCTGCTGTACTCGCCATCGCTGGCGCTGGTACCGGTGGGCACGGCGCTGCTGTACGTGCTGGTGCGGTGGAGCCGCTATGCCTCGATGCGGCTGTGGTCCGCCAGCTATTACGCGAAGCAGGCCAAGGAGCAGTCGCACTTCTTCGAGACCGTCCGAGGCGTGCGCACGATCAAGCTCTTCAACCGCGAGAACGAGCGCCGCAGCGCCTGGATGCGGCTGTGGATGGCGGCGACCAACGCGCACGTGAAGATGCTGCGGCTCAACCTCTGGTTCGGATCGGGCTGGTCCGCGCTGCAGACGGCGGAGCGGGTGGGCCTGTTGTGGCTGGGCGCGAGCCTGGTCCTGGGTCACCGCATGTCGCTGGGCATGCTGCTGGCCTTCATCTCCTTCGCCGAGCAGTTCACCTCGCGCGCCAATCTGCTGATCGATCGCGTGGCCGAATGGAAGCTCACGGCGGTGCAGACGGAGCGGCTGGCCGACATCGTGCTGGCGACGCCCGAGGAGACGCGGCCGTTCGCGTCCGAGCCGCCGGCGGACACCTCGGTCGCCCTGGACCGGGTGACCTTCCGGTATGGCACCGATGAGGCGCCGGTGCTGTCGCAGGCCTCGCTGCGCGTGGCACCCGGCGAATGCGTCGCGCTGACCGGCGCCTCGGGCGCCGGCAAGACCACCTGTCTCAAGCTGATGCTGGGCATGCTCAAGCCCGCGAGCGGCGCGGTCCTCGTGGGCGGGCGGCCGCTGGACCGGCTGTCGGTCCAGGGCTATCGCGAACTCGTGGCGACCGTGCTGCAGGACGACCACCTGTTCGCCGGCACGCTGCTGGACAACATCTGCTTCCACGACGCGAAGCCCGACGTCGAGTTCGCCATGGCCTGCGCCCGCGTGGCCCGCATCGACGACGAGGTCCGCGCGATGCCGATGGGTTATCACACGCTGGTCGGGGACATGGGCACGGCGCTGTCCGGCGGCCAGAAGCAGCGCATCCTGCTGGCGCGCGCGCTGTACAAGCGCCCGCGGATCCTGTTCCTCGACGAGGCCACGAGCCACCTGGACCTGGAGAACGAGGGCGCGATCGCCGAGGCCCTGGCGAGCCTGGACATCACGCGGATCATGATCGCGCACCGGCCGCAGACCATCGCCATCGCGGACCGGGTCCTGCGGCTTGAGGGCGGGCGCTTCGTGCCGGTGCGGCGCGGTGAACCCGCAGCGACGGAGGCCGCGCCGCACCTGGTGGAAGTGGCCTGAGGGGACGGCTCACGCCGTCCGCATCACGCCGTCCGGAGTGCCGGCCCCGGGACGGCGTCGTCCAGCCGGTAGCCGATGCCCCGGACCGTCTTGAGCAAGGCGCGGCCGTGCCCCAGGTCGATCTTCGATCGCAGGCGCCGCATGTAGACGTCCACGATGTTGGTCAGCGGATCGACCTGATCGCCCCAGACCTTGGCCAGGATGCGCTGGCGGCTGAGCACGCTGCCCGGCGAGACCATCAGCAGCTCCAGCACCGCCATCTCCTTGGCCGTGAGCGGGATCGCGCGGCCCGCGCGCCGCACCTGCCGCCGCTCCAGGTCGAAGACCAGGTCCGCGGCGCGCAGCGTGGTCGACGCCGGTCGATAGCTGCGGCTGCGCCGGAGCAGCGCCCTGACGCGCGCCGTCAGCTCCTCGGGGTCGAAGGGCATGGCCATGTAGTCGTCGGCTCCCAGCCGGATCCCCTTGGCCTTGTCCTTGCTGCTCGCGGCGTCCGCCAGCATCAGGATGGGCACCTGGCTCCCCTTGGCGCGCAGCAGGCGGCACAGGTCCAGCCCGTCCAGCCGGGGCAGCGCCAGATCCAGGATCACGAGGCTCCATTCGAGCTCCAGGGCCAGGCGCAGCCCTTCTTCGCCGCAGCAGGCGATCCGCACGATGAACCCCGCGGCGGTCAGGCACCGCCGCAGGAGATCCGACACGGCGGGGTCATCCTCGACGACCAGCAGCCGCTGAATCATCGGAGTCGGCGAGGGACACCCACCCGCCCGCCTCGCGGCGGGCGGCCCCTCACGGCTTGGCCGACTGGTCGTTGTCGTTGATGCGGCGCAGCTCGCCGCTGCGGCGCGCCTCGTCGAACTGCTGCTTCACGTCCTGGCGCGTGGTCGCCGGCTTCTTGGCCGCGCCGGCCGTGCCGGGCCCCGAGTGGGCACGCGACTCGTGGAAGGCGTGGTCGACGTCGCCGTTGGCGCGCGCGGTCGCCAGCTCCGCCTTGACCTGCGCCCGCGTCTTGGGCCCGCTGGTCTTGACACCCGCGCTCTGGGTCTTCGCGTGGGCGGCCGACTCGTGGAAGGCGTCGCGCTTCGCGCCGGACTTGCGCGCTTCGGTCAGGGCCTGGCGCGCCTGTTCGCGCGTCTTGGTGCTCTTGCCCTTGACGCCGAGCTCTTCCTTGGAGTGCTGACCGTTCTCGTCGAACGCCGCGTCGATGGCGCCGGAGGCCTGTGCGCGGTCGCGCTCGGCCTTGACTTCATCCCGGGTCGGGGGACGCGCGGTCGCGTCTTCGGCATGCGCCCACATCGAGGCACTCGCAGCGGCGGCGGCGAGGATCGACAGCAGGGCCGTCCGGGTCGTGCTTCGAGTGTTGCGGTTCATCACTTTGCTGTTCCTTTCACTTCCTGTCAGACGGCCGGACATGGCGTGCTGCCTGTCGGACGTCGCACCACTGCGCGGTGCAGGATGAATTCTCAGAACCCGCAATGAACGTCAGCGGCGAGCCCAGTTAATTGAATGTGAGCGAGAGATGAACGGATCATGAAAGCAAGCCCCTGCTTGCGCTGTTCATGTGCTGCTCATGCGCGGTTCATGTCCGGGGCCACCGACGTTCATCCCGCGCGGCCAGACTTCATCGCACACCACGCCGTGGTGCGATGCCGGGGCCGCCTGATGGCGGGGCCAGGCATGCGACTGGAACTGAAAGGAACAAGCAGGTGAAGTACCGCGACGCTCGACGCGCCACCCGTCTCACGCTCATGTCGGTCTTGATGACCATGGCCACCGGCGCCGCGATGGCGCAGTTCGCCGAGAACGGCCAGTACACGCCTCGGGAACTGGGCCAGTCCGACCGCGCGATGACCCGGGCCCAGGTGGTCGAGGAGCTGGCGCGCGCACGCGCCAATGGCGAGCTCGATCCCGTGGTCATCGAGCTGGGCGAGCAGGCCCTCTCCGGGGCGCAGCGCCGTCAGGCCCTCACGCGCCAGGAGGTGAAGCAGCAATTCGACGAGGCGCGCCGCAGCGGCGAACTGCGCCGCCTCAACGACAACGATCAGTCGCCCCAGCCGGGCCGGGACGCCGGCGGCGGGGACGAGGGCGGCCTGACCCGCGAGCAGGTGAAGGCGGAACTCGCGCGCGCTCGCGCGGCTGGGGAACTCGACCACGCCTTCCACGAGTCCTTCGCGCACGGCCAGCCCTACGGGCAACGTCCGGCCGTCAGGTCGGCGACCACGCGCGCCGAGGTGAAGCAGCAGCTGGACGAGGCGCGCCGCAACGGAGAGCTCAGGCGGCTCAACGACAACGATCAGTCGCCGAAGCCGTAAGGCCGCCGCGGGCGCGGCGAGGACGCAGGACGGGCGACGGCGCGCGCTCAGGACGTCGCGACCACCGTCTTCACGCGCTCGCCCGGCTTGGGCGGCGCCTCGCCACCGTAACGGCCGTTGAGCAGTTTCAGCTGCGCTTCGGTCAGCACCGAGCTTTTCGCCATCTCGGCGAAGCCGCCCGCCGGATACGGCCGCAGCGCGATCTTCCACGGCCGGGCCTGCTTGCGGTCGTCGGCATTCAGCGCGCGGAAGCTGCCCTCCGCCTGCGCGAGGCCCTCGCGCCGCGCCTGCAGCGCCTGGCCGTCCTTCGCGGCGTAGACCAGCGCGTAGACCGCGCCCTTCGAACTCGTCACCAGCGTCAGCTCGGCGTTGCCGCGCTGGCCCTGTGCGTTGCGACGCACGCCGGCGAAGTGGGTCGCCTTCAGCCCGTTGATCGTCTTCGCGTCGGTGCGGCCCTGCTCGGCGCCCAGGTTGCGCAGGATCTCGTCGTGCGAGTTGCCCGCCTTGGCCGGCACCGGCTGCAGGATCAGCGCCGCGTCGCGCTGCGGGCTCATGACTGTCACCGCGTCATTGCCGTTCTGGATCGCCCAGCCCGCCGGCGCCGTCAGCGCGAAGTCCAGGTCCGGGTGCAGGAACTGCTGTCCCCGCACCAGCCCTTGCGCCGGGCTGTCGCCGAAGACCATGCCCTCGATCGCCTGCAGGAAGGCGGCGCGGTTCTCGTCCACCGCCTGCCCGGCGGTCAGCTGCGAGGCCTCGTCGCGGATGCGCTGCAGGCGCTGCTCGTTGCTCGGGTGCGAGGCCAGCCAGTTGTTGCCCGTCTGCGGCTGGCGGCCCTGTGCCCGCGCCTGGTCGGCGGCGAACTGCTCCTGGTCCTTCAGCACCTGGATCACGTCGACCATGTGCCTGGGGTCGTAGCGGTTGCGCGCGAGGTACTCGGCGCCGAGCTGGTCCGCCTGCAGCTCCTGCTCGCGGCTGTAGGAGGCGATGTAGCCGGCCGCGGCGTTCTGCGAGAGCTGCCCGGCGATGTCCGTCGCGCCGCCGACGCCGCGCGACTCCAGCACCGCGCCCAGCACCGTCGCGGCGAGCACGCCGATGCCGGCGTTCTGCTGGCGCGTCGCCCGCTGCGCGCCGTGGCGAGCGGTCACGTGGCCGATCTCGTGGCCCATGACGCCGGCCAGGTCGGCCTCGTTCTCCATGTAGGCCAGGATGCCCCGGGTGACGTAGACGTAGCCGCCCGGCAGCGCGAAGGCATTGACCTCCGGACTGTCGAGCACGGTGAAATGCCACTCGAGCTCGGCCCGGTGCGACTGCGCGGCGAGCTTGTTGCCCAGCGCGGTGACGTAGGCCTGCAGCCGCGCGTCATCGACGACCGCGTACTCCTTGAGCACGCCCTGGTGGGCCTCGCGGCCGGCGGCCACCTCCTGCTGCAGGCTCATCGCGCTGCGCTCCGTGCGGCCGGAGACCGGGTTGACGACCTGGGTGCCGCAGCCGGCGATCGTCAGCAAGGCGGCGGCCAGCACCGCGAACGGAAAGTGGCGCTTCATCGGATCAACTCGGCGGGACGGAAGAAGGAAAAGGGAAGGGCGGGACGGCGGGCGTGAGGCCCGCCGGCGGCAAGGCGGGGAGCGCTCAGGTGGCCTGCTGGCGCAGCGTCCACAGCGTCAGGACGCCCTCGGGCACTTCGCGGCTGAGCGCGTCGCGCCAGTGCAGGTCGGTGAGCTTGTCCTGGTCCTCGGCGCTGAGCTGGCTCTCGTCGCCGCCCAGCAGCGCTATCGGCGCCAGCGCGGCCGCGGTCTTGACGTGCTCGAACAGCGGCGCCCAGGCCTCGCCGTCCTGGTCCACGCCGATCATGAAGCCGGTGCACCAGTCCTCGGCATCGACCAGCTGCTGGTCGCCTTCCTCGGCAACGCTGAAGATCGGTTCCCATTCGTCCTGCTTCGACGACCACTGCACCGCCAGGCTGTGCACGTGGCGCAGCAGCAGCAAGGCGATCTTCTTGCGCTGCTTGCCGCTGGCGAAGGGGTCGCCGCCGCCCCACACCGGGCTCATCCATTCGGCGCCGGGCTTGTCGCTCAGCGACAGCGGGCTCAGCAGCTGCGCGCTGAGGTAGCCGTCGAGCGCCTCGATGTTCATCGCCGCGTCGTTGTCGATCTCGGACAGGAAGTCGTCGAGGTCCGACAGCTCATCGTCGGTCAGCGGGGTGTATTGCGCCTTGTCGGGCTGGTACTGCGGGAAGTCCATGTCGGATCCTGGAAAGTCGGGCGGGGTCGGGCGGAGTCGGGGAAGCAGAGAAGGCGAGGGCCGGCGCTCAGCCGTGGCGGCCGTGACGGCTCTTGGGCTTGCGGCCGTCCATGTCGGTGAGCTGGGTCTTGAGCAGCGCCATCAGGACGCGGGCGTTGGCCTCGGTCATGACCAGCAGCGTGCTGGGTTCGATGCCCTCGACCGGTTCACGCTCCTTGACGAGGGCGTCCACCTTGAAGGTCACCAGGCCGCTGGTGCTGGAATTCGAGGCGGCCTTGAACTTCTGGACTTCGATGTGATGCGTCTTCATGGGGCGTCATTCTCGGCGATGGCGCAGGCGCTGGATACCGGTGACCACGGCCACGACGACGATGCCGGCCAGGATGCCGGCGATCGCATCGCCGAGCAGCTCGACGAGGGTGCGGGCGAAGCCGCTGGCGCCGAGCGCCTCCACGACATGCTGGATCGCGTGATGAAGGAAGGGCGCGCCGTGCGTCAGGATGCCGCCGCCGACCAGGAACATCGCGGCGGTGCCGGCCACCGACAGCGCCTTCATCAGCCACGGCGCCAGCCAGAGCAGCCCGCGGCCCAGCGCCTGCTGCCAGGCCGCGGCCTTGCGGCTGAGCCACAGGCCGGCGTCGTCCAGCTTGACGATGCCGGCGACCAGGCCGTACACGCCGATCGTCATCAGCAGGGCGATGCCGGAGAGCACCAGCACGCGCGTCATGAAGCTGGCCTCGGCCACCGTGCCCAGGGTGATGGCGATGATCTCGGCGGAGAGGATGAAGTCGGTCCGGATCGCGCCCTTGACCTTGTCCTTCTCCAGCGCGGCCAGGTCGATCGCCGGGTTCCTGGCGGCCTCGGCCAGCGCGGCCTCGTGGGCGTCGTCGTCGGCGGTGTGCAGCCACTTGTGGGCGAGCTTCTCGACGCCCTCGAAGCAGAGGTAGGCGCCGCCGATCATCAGCAGCGGCGTGACCAGCCAGGGCGCCCAGGCGCTGATGGCCAGCGCCGCCGGCACCAGGATGGCCTTGTTGATCAAGGAACCCTTGAAGACGCCCCAGACCACGGGCAGTTCCCGGTCGGCGCTGACGCCGGTGACCTGCTGCGCATTGAGCGCCAGGTCGTCGCCCAGGACGCCGGACGTCTTCTTGGCGGCCATCTTGGAAAGCAGGGCCACGTCGTCCAGGACCGTGGTGATGTCGTCGAGCAGTGCGAGCAGGCTGGAGGCCATGGCGGAGGTGTCCCGTTCCCTGAGGGTGATGATTTGTGCGAAGCCCGTCTTTGTACCCGAAGCCGGGCCTCAGCTTCGTCGCGGTCTTGCCGGTGGTGGCAAACTCCGACGCCATGAAACGCCGCACCGCCACCCAGCTCTTCGCCGCCGCGCTCGTCGCGGCGTCCGCCACCGCAGTCCACGCCGCCGACGCCGCTGCCGGCGGGCCGGGCCCGTACGACGAACAGGCCGACGCCCGCGCCGACATCAACACCGCCGTCGCCCGCGCCGCCAAGGAAGGCAAGCAGGTGCTGGTGGTCTACGGCGCCAACTGGTGCAAGGACTGCCTGGCGCTGAACAAGGGCTTCGGCCAGGGCCACCTGGGCGGCGCGGTTGACAAGCGCTTCGTCACGGTCAAGGTCAATGTCGGCCGCTTCGACAAGAACGTCGACCTCGCCAACCAGATGGGCGTGACGTTGAAGAAGGGCATCCCCACCGTCGCGGTGCTGGGCGCCGACGGCCAGGTGCTGGGCACGACCAAGGGCGGCGAGCTCGCCGATGCGCGCAACATGGGCGAGGACGCCGTGATGCGGGTGCTGGAGTCGCTGGGCAAGTCCTGAGCGCAGCCTTCGCGGGGCGCGGACCCATGCATAGGCAGGCATCCGGTTCCAGGCTTTGCTGTTGAGTCCTGACCCCCGATAGCGCTCTGGCTATCGACCGGGGACGCGGACCCCGCGATCAGGGGTCAAGTCTTGCGCCCGTGGTCGCGACAGCGGTCCGGGCGCTTGTCTTTTGTGCGGTCTTCGCCTAGTTATTGGGCATGGCCAGGCCGCTTCGCATCGAGTTCCCCGGCGCCGTTTATCACGTGGCGACGCGTGGTGATGCGTCCGTGTTCGCGGATGACGAGGACAGGCTGGCGATGCTGGGCCTGATCGAGCAGGCCGCCCAGCGCTTCGATGCCCAGGTGCTGGCCTACGGGCTGGGGCGCGAGCATTACGAGCTGCTGCTGTTCACGCGGCAGGCGAATCTGTCGCGATTGATGCGGCATCTCAATGGGGTGTATACGCAGGCGCACAACCGCCGGCATGGGCAGATCGGGCATGTGTTCCAGGGGCGCTTCAAGGCGGTGCTGGTGGATCGGGAGCATCTGCTGCTGGACGCCTGCCGGTATGTGGAGTTGATCGGGCGGCGCGCCGGGTTGGCGTCGTCGCCGGTGGCGTGGCGCTGGAGCAGCCTGCAGGCGCATGCGGGGCTGGTGGCGGCGCCGGAGTGGCTGGAGGTCGAGGGGCTGTGGACGAACGTGCTGGGGCGCGTGCCGCAGAACGCGGCGGATCGGCGCAAGGCGGCGCAGCGCTACCAGGCGATCGTGGAGTCGGAACCGGATCTGGATATCTGGGGGCAGTTGCGGCACCAGATCTTTCTCGGGGATGCCGCCTTCGTGCAGCGCACCGTGCGGCTGAGCGAGCATCCGCCTCGTACCCCACGCCCCAGGCGCTGGGGCGACTGGCTCAAAGCCTCCGCCAGCCGCGAAGAAGCCCTCTACCGCGCCCACACCGAAGGCGGCCAATCCATGACTGCCCTCGCCCGCGAACTCGGCTTGTCTGTATCCCGCGTCAGCCGCCTCATCTCCTGCCACGAACGGCAGCGCTAAAAGGCTGCCACTCGTCGTTGCAAATGCTCGCCATAGCCCCGCTATGGCTGCGCTTTGCGCCTAGATTGGCAGCCTTTTAGCGCTGCCGTGGCGGTTGCGAAAAGCCGTGGCGATTGCGAGAAGCCGCGGGGGGCGGAAAGCCACTGGCGGTTGCCGAAAGCCCGTGGTGGGGCGCGGCGGAGTCAGTGCAGCGCGTGGGCGGGCGCCGCAGGGCAGGCGGCGATCGACGCGTCGGATTCGGTGGCTTCGTGCCACGCGGCGGTCGTCAGATCACGGGCAGCGCTCAGCTGATGACAGAGTTCCGCCACGCCGAGACCATCGGCCTCGCCTTCCGGCAGCGGCATCGCCGAGACCTCGCTCGGCAAATCCGCCAGCGCACCCAACAGCTGGAACAGCAACTCCAGATCAGGCGCCGCATCCGGCGTCTGCTGCTGACGCGCCAATCCCAGGCTACGGCACAGGTAGAAGCAGGCATCCGCCGCCTGATCGCACATCGCGTGCGACATCGCCAGCTGCTCCAGCGCCTCGGCACGAGCCGCCTGCGCCGCCGGATCCTCGGAACCATCCGCCAACGCATCCAGCGCGGCAGACGCCGGCGGCACGACCGTCACGTCGTCATCCTGGGGCAGCAGCAGAGCAGCAGTTTTGGGGTTCGCCATAAGGATTCAGCTGGGAACAGCGGGTCAGCCGGTCAACGGAAAGGATCCTAGGGAAGCCGTGGCAAACGCGCCTCCCGCAGCTTGGGGGGAACGCCAACCCGGCAAACGCCGTGGATCTCAATCCCGTGAACTTGTCACACTTCGTGACACGAATGGCAGAGCTTACGCAGTTCCTGGCCTATTTGGGTGAATCACTTCACCTTCTTGGGGCGGGACCAGCCGGAAATCACGGTTTGTCGGCCGCGCGCCACAGCGAGGCCGCCCGGCTCGACGTCCTTGGTGATGGTGGAACCGCCACCGATGGTGGCGCCGTCGCCCAGGGTGACCGGGGCCACCAGCACGCAGTTGGAACCGACGTGCACGTCCGCGCCGATGGTGGTGCGGTGCTTGTTGGCACCGTCGTAGTTGGCGGTGATGCTGCCGGCGCCGTAGTTGACCCGCTCGCCCACCGTGGCATCGCCGAGGTAGGCCAGGTGATTGGCCTTGGCCCCCTTGGCCAGCGTGGAGTTCTTGACCTCGACGAAGTTGCCGATGTGGACCTCGGCGCCCAGCTTCGCACCGGGGCGCAGCCGTGCGAAGGGGCCGATGAGCGCGCCCTCGCCGACGCTGGCGCCAGCGGCCTCGCCGTCGATGTGGGTGAACTCATGGATGCGGGCGCCGGCGCCGATCGTGGCGTTGCGGATCACGCAGTTGGCGCCGATGCGCACGCCGTCGCCCAAGGTGACCTCGCCTTCGAAGACGCAGTTGACGTCGATCTCGACATCCTTGCCGCAGTGCAGCGTGCCGCGCAGGTCGAAGCGCGAAGGATCGGCCAGGCGCACGCCGGCAGTCATCAAGGCCTCGGCCTGCACGAGCTGGAAGCGGCGCTCCAGGTGCGCCAGCTGGGACGGGCTGTTGACGCCCAGGACCTCGGTCTCGTCCGCGGTCTTCACGCCGACCACCGGCACGCCCTCGGCCACCGCCATCGCGACGATGTCGGTCAGGTAGTACTCGCCCTGCGCGTTCTTGTTGTCGAGCTGGCCGACCCAGCGCTTCAGCGCCTCGGTCGGCGCGGCCATGATGCCGGTGTAGCACTCGCGGAGGCGGCGCTGCTCGTCGCTGGCGTCCTTGTGCTCGACGATGGCCTGGACCTGCTCGCCATCGCGCACGATGCGGCCGTAGCCGGTGGGATCGGCGTATTCGATGGTCAGCAGTACCAGCCGCTCGCCGCCGCAGGCCTCGACCAGGGCACGCGTCGTGGCGGTGCTGATGAGCGGGGTGTCGCCGCTGAGGATGAGCGTGCTGCCGCCGGCCGTGAGCGCCGGGACGGCCTGCTGGATCGCATGGCCGGTGCCCAGCTGCGGCTCCTGACGCACGAAGCGCACGCCTTCGCCGCCGATGGCCGCCTCGACCTGGTCGGCACCGTGGCCGGTGATGACGATGCGCGCGTCCGCCTGCAGGGACGCGGTGTTGGCCAGCACGTGTCGCAGCAACGCGCGGCCGGCCAGCTTGTGGAGCACCTTGGGCAGGCTGGACTTCATGCGGGTGCCCTTGCCCGCGGCCATGACGACGATGTTCAGCGACATAAGAAAAATCGCGGTTCCCTGTTGGAGAGACCGCGATTATCGGGGGCGCCCGCGACGCCCCCGAGGCCGGCGCCGTGACCGGTTGTCGCCGTTTGTTGGCACCGGCGGCGGGCGCCGTGCGTGGCGCCCGCCGTGGTCCGGCGCCTGCAGGCTTACTTGGAAGGCGTCAGCTGCACGCTCACGCGGTGCGGCTCGGGGCGGGTGGCCGGGAAGTCGGCCATCGAGGCCTCGAACAGCGCGCCGAACAGCTCCTTGCCGCCCTCGGTGAAGCCGTCACTGGAGGCGCGGGCCTCGTACAGCGGCTCGTTGGACTTGCGGTCGCGCAGCAGCATGGCGACTTCGCGGTCGTAGCGGCGCTCCATCATCGGGTCCATCGGGTAGGCGTAACCCCAGCGGCTGTAGTACGGCCGCCAGGCGGGGCCGTAGCGCCAGCCCCAGTAGCTGCCGTTCCAGCGCCACCACAGCGGGTCGTCCCACGGCGCGGTGGCGGTGCGGGTGACGCGGGCGCCGAGCGACACCAGCACGTCCGCCGCCTTCGGATCGCTGGCCTCGGTGAAGCCGGCCTTCAGCAGCGCGCCCCGGGCGGCGTCCTCGAGCGTCGCCTGGCCCGCGGCGTCGCGTTGCTGCGAGGGCAGCCGCTCGAAGGCGAAGGTGCCCGCCTGCCGGGCAGCGGGCCAGGAGCCGAAGCTCTGGGCATCGGCCGAAACGGAATTGAGCGAGGCACACGCGGTGAGCGACAGCACGGCTGCCGCGCCGAGGCTCGCCAGGGCCAGTCGACGATTCAAGGTGAACATGGAGACCTCCAGGTCAAATGCCGCTGACAGTCATCAGCCGGGGCAGTTGCCGCGCCCGGTGACGCCAGTACGCGGCGTGACGGTGCAACGATTGTGGCCTCGCGCGGTTGACCCGTGTGTGGGAGCCGCGTGACGGCACGGTCAATGCGGGGTATCTCTTCGTATGGAAGCACGAAGCCGGCGTGCGGCATGACTGCTACGGTCGCTGGCCCTCACCCCAACCCTCTCCCGCAAGCGGGAGAGGGAGCAAGAAGAGCCCTCCCGCTCGGACGTGGCGAGGAACGAGGGATGAAGGATGAAGGATGAGGGGGGCGGGATGAAGGACGGGGGCGGGGGACGAGGGATGCCGGTATTGCTCCCTCTCCCGCTTGCGGGAGAGGGTGGGGGTGAGGGCAGCCCTCTCACGCATGAACCGTCGCTACGCTGGCGATGGTTACTCAATCGTCCGCCGCCGAATAGGCCTCGCCCGCATCGTCCAGCGGTGCCGGGACTTGCCCGGGGCGAACCAGCTTGACCACCCCGGTGGCCGGCGCCGGCGTGCCGCACTGCTCATCCTCATCGAACGCGATGTCCCCGTCGGCGACCGGCGCCCCGGTGGCCTTGATCGTCTGGAACGGGAACAGCTCGCGATCCATCATGTGCGAGGTCACGATGTTCCCCATCGCGGTGAACATGTTGTCGACGCGCCCCGGGAAGCGGCGGTCCCAGTCCTGCAGCATCGCCTTCACCGTCGCGCGCTGGAGGTTGGGCTGGCTGCCGCACAGGTTGCACGGAATGATCGGGAACTCGCGGTGCTCGGCCCAGCGCTCCAGGTCCGATTCCTTCACATACGCCAGCGGCCGGATGACGACGTTCTTCCCGTCGTCGCTGACCAGCTTGGGCGGCATGCCCTTCATCCGGCTGCCGAAGAACATGTTCAGCATCAGCGTGGTGACGATGTCGTCGCGGTGGTGGCCGAGCGCGATCTTGGTCGCGCCGAGCTCGCCGGCGACCCGATACAGGATGCCGCGGCGCAGCCGCGAGCACAGCGAGCAGGTCGTCTTGCCCTCCGGCACCAGGCGCTTGACGATGGAGTAGGTGTCCTGCTCCTCGATGTGGAAATCGACGCCGCGCGACTTCAGGTAGGCGGGCAGCACGTCCTCCGGGAAGCCGGGCTGCTTCTGGTCGAGGTTGACGGCGACGATGTCGAACTTGATCGGCGCGCGGTCGCGCAGGTTGATCAGGATGTCCAGCAGCGAGTAGCTGTCCTTGCCGCCGGACACGCAGACCATGACCTTGTCGCCGTCCTCGATCATGTTGAAGTCGGCGATCGCCTGGCCCACCTGGCGATGCAGGCGCTTGCTGAGCTTGTTCATCTCATGCGCGTGCTTCTTGGCCGCGGCGTCCGCGGCGGCCAAGTCGAGACCTTCAATGGTGGTGGTCGAGTCGGTCATGTTCTGTCCTCAATGTATTCATCAAGCGGCGCCCGCGGAGCCGGCTCTGCCGGGCCGCCAAGCCCGCCCCCTTGAGGGGGCGCGCGTCAGCGCGTAGGGGGTGGGGTTACCAGGTGCCGCATTCGGCGGAGATCGCCACCTGGCAGTCGGGGAAGATTTCGAGCTTGGTCACCTTGATGCGCACGCCCACCACGCCCGGCAGCTTCATCAGCCGGACGCTGAGCTTGCCCAGCAGGGCCTCGAGCAGGTCGGTGTGTTCGGCGGTGCACTCGTCGATGATGATCGCGCGCACGCGGCGGTAGTCCAGCACGTGGCCGATGTCGGCATCGCGCGAGACGATGGTCTGGGCGCCGAGGTTCACTTCGGCGTCGACCTGGATCGGTTGCGGGCCCTCGCGCTCGAAGTCGAGCACGCCGAGGTTGGCGCCGAAGCGCAGCCCGTTGATGTGGATGACCTGGCGGTTGTTGCGCCGCAGCGCGGGCGGCGGCTGCGACTCGCGCAGCGGGCGCAGGAAGGCCTCGATCTGCTTGGCGGCGACGACGCCGTCGCCCAGCGCGGTCTGCACGCAGGGATGCTGCCGGCCGCTGGCGTCGCCGGCCACGAACAGGCCCAGCACGCCGAAGCGCGGCTCGTCGCGGAAGGGCTGCGACGGCGCCGTGACGCCGGCCCGCTGCAGCGCATCGGCGACCTTGAGCCAGGCGGAGGGCTCGGGCTCGTAACCGAGCAGCACCGCGACATGGTCGAACGCTTCCTCGCCGTGCGCCTTGGAGGTGACGGCCACCCCTTCGGCCGAGGCGGTGACCGCGGTCGGCAAGGCTTGAGCGGGACGGCGGCGCAGGCCGGGCAGGCTGTCCAGCTGCTGGACCAGGTGGCTTTGCGCGCGCCACTCGGAGCGCGACCAGAGCGTGACCGCATGGCCGCGACCGGCGAGGTACAGCGCGTTCTCGACGGCGTTGTCGCCGCCGCCCAGCAGCAGCACCTTGCCGGGCGGCAGGCGGTCGCGTACCGCCGTCAGCTCGATCGCGTCGAGCACCCGGTCGTGGCGGTCGCTGGCGGGGTACAGCGGCGCCGGATGGCGCGGCGTCAGGCCGGTGGCGAGCAGCAGCGCGCGGGCGCGCAGCGGGCGCAGGCCGGCCGCGTCGCGTGCGCCGGGTGCGTCGGCGGCATCCGGCGCGTTGACGGCGAAGGCCGGGCCGCCGTCGAAGTAGAGCGTCCAGCCCTGTTCCGCCTGCCAATCGAGGTGGTGGATCGTCTGGTCCGTCAGCGCGTGCACGCCGGACTGGGCAGCGACATGGGCCGCGTAGCGCTCGCCCAGCTCGGCCAGCGACTCGCCGGGCGCGCCGAGCAACCAGTCCTGGCGGTACTCGAGCGGGCGCAGGCTGTCGCACAGGCGCGGGGCGCGCTCGATCAGCGCGACGCTCAGGCCCAGCTGGGTCAGCCAGCTGGCGGCGCTGCAACCGGCCGGACCGCCACCGACGATGGCGGCATCGACGAGCGCGGGCAGGCTGGCGGGCAGGCGGTCGGGCGAGTTCTGGGACATGGGCGGGCGTGGCGTCGGCCGGCGGGGCGCCGGCGCAGGGAGGCCGGTCAGCCCGGCCCGGGCCCGGCGAGGCGGCGTCCGCCATCCCGAGCAAACCGGGGATTATCCCGGATGGGCGCCGGAAACCGCCATCGGGGGCCTTCCGCGGACGCGACGGGGCGCCAGCCGGTGACGCGTGTCACGGCCGACCGGGTCGGATCTCCCGAACGGCCCGCGCGCTCAGAGCACCGCGCTGTCGGCCGTGAGCAGGCCGCGCTCCCGCGCGATCGTGGCCGCCTGGGTGCGGGTGGCGGCGGCGAGCTTGCCCAGGATGCCCTTCATGTGGGTCTTCACCGTGCCGGCCGAGATGTCCAGCGCCAGCGCGATCGCCTTGTTGCTCTTGCCGTCGGCGACCAGGCGCAGCACCTGGCGCTCGCGGCCGGTGAGGCGGCAGCGCGTCATGCTGTCGGCGACGCGCCGGGCGGCGAGCGCGCTCAGGTAACGCGAGCCGCGCGCCAGGTGCCGCACGCCGGCCACCAGTTCCTGCGACGCGCAGCCCAGCTCGACATACCCGTCCACGCCGGCCTCCAGCGCGCTGCGCACGTCCTGTTCGCGGTCGTGGGCGGTGAGGACCATCACCCGCGGCGCGGATGTCTCGCCCGAGCCGGTCGCGCGGTCGGCGTCGTCGCTGGCGCGCAGGGCGGCCAGCGCCATGGCGCGGGCGTAGTCGGCGATGACGACGTCGGTCCGTCGGCCCGCGCGCGCGACGCCGGGCAGCTCGATGCGGTCGTCGAGGACGTCGATGTCCCCCTCGCGCGACAGCAGGCTGGCCAGGCCGGCGGCGACGACGGGGTCGGAATGGGCGACCCGCACCTGGATGCGGGCGAAGGCGGCATGGAACACGGCGGGCGTCCTTTCTACTCGGTCCTGCGGGCCGCGCGCCGAGCGTCGACCCCGGGCGCAAGGGTAGGAGCGCGACGCGGCCGCCGACATCCTGCGTTGGTATAGGTCGGCTCAGCCGGAGGCAGGGGCGGCGACGGCGCGCCGCGGCCTCAGAAGCACTCGTCCAGCAGCAGATGGAACTCGAGCTTGCGCGCGTCCGGCGTGGCGAGGCCGTAGGCCGAGAAGAAGACCTCGCCCAGCGACGGACCGAACTCATCGAGGCAGTTGGCCAGGATCGCGAGGTCGCGATAGCGGTCGGCGATGCCGGCGCGACCGACGTCGATCACGCCGGCCACCTCGCCCTCGGCGCTCATCAGGAGGTTGTCGAGCGAGAAGTCGCCGTGGCTGACGACGCGGTCTTCCTCCAGCGGCAGCAGCTCGCCGAGCGCGCGCCACACCTGCTCGGGCGCCCAGCCCTGGCGCGCGTCGTCGAAGTCGTCGGCGTCGATCAACCCGGCCTCAAGCCGCTGGCGGGCGAGGTCCAGTTGCAGGCGGTGGCTCGCGTTGAGCGGGCAGGTTTCCACCGGCAGCGCATGCAGGCGGCGCAGGCAGCGCCCGATCGACGCGACGATCGCCGGCGCGCGATCGGGCGCCGCTTCGAGCCATTCGTAGGCGGTGCGGCCGGGCAGGGCCTGCGTCAGCAGCCAGGCGGTCCCGCCGGTCGCCTCGAAATGCGCGACCGCCGGCACGGGCCAGCGCCCGCTGAGCCAGCGCAGCCGGGCGAACTCATCAACGATGGCCGCGGCGGCTTCCCCATCGCCGTGCTTCAGGTAGAGATCGGGCGAGCCCTCGCGCCGCAGCCGATGCACGAGGGCGCCGGCCTCGCCGACCAGATTGCGGTGCCACTCGCGGCCGGCAAGCGCCCCGGCCAGCGACGGTGGCAGCGAAGGCGCGGAAGCGGGAATCTCACGGAGGTCGTCGGTCTTGGCGTCGTCGGTCATGTCGCGTGAAGGAGAGGCGATCGCGCGAGTATCGGCGTGTGGCACGCACAGGCCGGAGGACACGGTAGGCGCGCTGCGCAGAGAATCGCCGCCCATGACCGCTCCGACAGCCCCGACCGATTCGACCGTTCCGCCGGCCTCGATGCGACGCCGCCCTTCGGCGCGACTGCTCGTCCTCGATCCTGAGGGCCATGTGCTGCTCTTCCGCTTCGTGCACAAGACTGGCCCGATGGCGGGTCAGGACTTCTGGGCGACGCCGGGCGGCGGCGTCGAGGATGGCGAAAGTTTCGCCGAGGCCGCGATCCGCGAGCTGCGCGAGGAGACGGGGATCGTCGTGCGCGAGATCGGCCCGGCGATCGCATCGCGCGACTTCGAACTGCTGCTGCCCGACGGCGAACGCGTGTGGGCGCAGGAGCGCTTCTTCGTCGTGCGCGTCGCCGATCGGCGGCTGTCTCGCGAGGGCTGGACGACGCTGGAGCAGGAGGTGATGGCGGACCACCGCTGGTGGTCGCCTGCGGAGCTCGCGTCCACCCCCGCGACGGTGTGGCCGGAGCGTCTGGCCGACCTGCTGCGGACGGTCGGCAGTCCCTGAGCGAAGCGGCGCAGCGCGACGGGGCGCCGAGGTCGCCCGCCCGAGTCGACCTCAGCGTCGATCCAGGCAACTGCGGTTGTACTGGTCCTGCAGCGTGTGCAGCAGCTCTTTCTGGCGGGCATCCATCGTCGCGACGGCCGCACGGCGATCAGCGATGACCGAGCGCATCTGGTCGCATTGCTGCGCGGTCTTGCCGCGTTCATCCTCGGCCTTGCGCTCTTCCTGCCGGCGATCGCGGTACTGGCGCTCGCGTTCGTTCCGTTCCTCCGACACGCGCTCCTGCGCGCGGCGGCGCTGAACCTCGCACTTGGTCTCGAAATCGTTCTGCACGCTCCGCAGCGTGTCTCCGCGCAGGCCGCGCTGATACGCGGTGCGCGACGCCTCCTCCAACTGGGCGCAGTCCGGCGGTAGATGGACGGCGTACTCAGGCGCCCTCGGAGCGGCGGTCGTGTTCAGCGAGGAGGTTCTGGGCGGTGGGGGCTGGTAGCGCGACGGCCCCACACCCCCGACGGTCGGTGCGATGGGCGCGGCGGTCTGGCCGCAGGGCCGGTCCGCGTACTGCACCGAGCCATCCGGCGCGGTGCATCGATAGGTCGCGGCTTGTGCTCCCGCGGCCGCCAGCATCAGCAGCCCTGCGGCTCCCCATTTCTCCCATCCCATCGCGCGCACCGTCCATCCACTGTTTTCGGAATCGCGCGATTCTGTCCGAGTTGTGACGAAACCTTGCGGGGCGCTGTCCGCCTTCCCCCATCCTGGGGTGGGCGCGCGACGCAAACGCAACGCGTGGCGGCCAACTCCTCGAGTTCAGCGGCATGAGCGAGCGGCGCTCGCCTGCAAGGCCGCTCAATCGGTGGGCGGCGGCGTGGCGGTGTGGGGTGGTGTGGCGGCGAGCACGTCGCCTGTCGCCCGCGGGCTCTGTCAACGGCGCAGCCGCCGCCACGCCCGCCATCCCAGCAGCACCGCCAGGATCGAGCCGTAGACCAGCGGCTCGGCGAAGTTGTTCTTGCCGGCGCGCATCCAGATGAAGTGCATCAGCCCGACGATCGCGATCGCGTACACCAGCTTGTGCAGCGCCTGCCAGCGCGGCGCGCCCAGTGCCTTGATCGCGCGGTTGAACGAGGTCGCCGCCAGCGGCACCAGCAGCAGCCAGGCGGTGAAGCCCATCAGGATGAAGGGCCGCTTGGCGATGTCGCGCAGGATGTCGGCCAGGTCCAGCCCCTTGTCCAACCAGCCGTAGGCCAGCAGGTGCAGGCTGGCGTAGAAGAAGGCGAACAGGCCCAGCATCCGGCGGAAGCGCGCCAGCGCCGGCTGGTTCGTCCAGGTGCGCAGCGGCGTCACCGCCAGCGTGATCCACAGCAGGCGCAGTGCCCAGTCGCCCAGGCCTCGGATCAGTGTCTCGGCCGGGTTCGCGCCCAGCCGTTCGGTGAAGGCGCCGAACACGTACCAGGCCAGCGGCAGCAGGCACAGCAGGAAGAGCACGACCTTGGCCGCCGGATGCAGCAGCGGATGACGCTTCGCCGGCGCGCGGCGCGCGGCAGCCGGCGCCGTCGCGGAGGTGGACGTGGCAGCGGTGGAAGGGGGAACGGAGGTCATCGGTGGATGCAATGGCGATGGCCGGCGGCGGCGTCCGGTGGTCGTGGCGGGGCCGGGCGGCGCGCCGCGCTCAGAAGTTCTTCTTCAGGTCCATGCCGGCGTACAGCTGCCCGACCTGCGCCTCGTAGCCGTTGAACATCAGCGTCGGGCGGCGCTTGGCGAAGAGACCGTCCTCGCCGATGCGGCGCTCGGTGGCCTGGCTCCAGCGCGGGTGGTCGACCGTCGGGTTGACGTTGGAATAGAAGCCGTATTCCTGCTGCGCCGCCTTGGTCCAGCTGCTCACCGGCTGCTTCTCGACGAAGCGGATCTTGACGATGGACTTGGCCGACTTGAAGCCGTACTTCCAGGGCACCACCAGCCGCAGCGGCGCGCCGTTCTGGTTGGGCAGCACCTCGCCGTACAGGCCGAAGGCCATCAGCGTCAGCGGATGCATCGCCTCGTCGATGCGCAGGCCCTCGACGTAGGGCCAGTCCAGCACGCCCGAGCGCACGCCCGGCATCTGCGCCTTGTCGGCCAGCGTCGTGAACTCGACGTACCTGGCCTTGCCGGTCGGCTCCGCCTTCTTCAGCAGCTCCGACAGCGAGTACCCCACCCACGGGATCACCATCGACCAGCCCTCGACGCAGCGCAGCCGGTAGACGCGCTCCTCCATCGGGGCGACCTTGAGCAGGTCCTCCAGGCCGAAGCGGCCCGGCTTGGCGCATTCGCCCTCGATGACCACGGACCAGGGCCGCGGCTTCAGCGTGTGGGCGTTCTCCGCCGGGTCCGACTTGTCGGTGCCGAACTCATAGAAGTTGTTGTAGGACGTGACATCCTTGTAGGCGGTCAGCTTCTCCATGACGGTGGCGCCCGCGACGGCGCTCTTCGCGCCGGGCAGCTTCGCCAGCTTGCCCGGGCCCGCCGTCTGGGCCTGGACGCCTGCGGACAGGCCGCTCAGGCCGATCCCGGTCAGGCCCAGCGCGCCCGCCGTCTTCAGCCAGTCGCGGCGGGCGTCGTGGACCTCGCGGGGCGTGATCTCGGAAGCGGGGATGCGCTGGCCGTCGCGTGGCTTGTGGAAATGCATGGCAGACCTTCGGGGGAGGGAAGCCTCGCACCTTACGCCGCCCGCCGCCGGATTTCATGAGATCGCGCTTAAGTCCCCTCGTTCAGGACCCGGAGGGGACCCGGCGCGTGGCGCGGCCTACCTCGAAAGAAGGAGGGCGGCGTGGACTCCTCGCCCGACGCCGCCCTCGATCGTGCCCGTGCCGCCTTACAGCGTGCCGTAGGAATGCAGGCCCGACAGGAACATGTTGACGCCCAGGAAGGCGAAGGTCGTGACCAGCAGGCCGATCAGCGCCCACCAGGCGCTCACCACGCCGCGCAGGCCCTTCATCAGCCGCATGTGCAGCCAAGCCGCGTAGTTCAGCCAGACGATCAGCGCCCAGGTTTCCTTCGGGTCCCAGCTCCAGTAGCCGCCCCAGGCCTCGGCGGCCCAGAAGGCGCCCAGGATGGTCGCGATCGTGAAGAAGGCGAAGCCCAGCGCGATCGCCTTGTAGGCCAGGTCGTCCAGCGTCGACAGCGCCGGCAGCCGCGCCGTCAGCGGGCCGCGCAGCGCGACGCTCGCCGCCAGGAACACCGCCACGCCGGCCATCTTGCCGGCCCAGCCGTTCAGGCCGGCGGCCAGCTCCGGCGACACGTTCGCGCCGAAGCGGAAGGCCAGCAGCACCGCCACCAGCCCCACCGGCACGCCGATCAGGCCGATCACCAGCGCGCGCGGCGTCGCGGTCTTGAGCAGCGTCGCCAGCGCCACCATCGCCGCCATCGCGAAGCTGCCGTAGCCGATGAAGTTCGCCGGCACATGGATCTTCATCCACCAGCTCTGCAGCGCGGGCACCAGCGGCTGGATCTCATGCGCCTCGCGCGCCACCGTGTACCAGAGCAGGAAACCGACCGCCGCGCTGACCACCAGCATCACGTAGGCGCCCAGCGCGCGCGTGGCGAAGCGCTGCTCGTAGTACAGGTACATCAGCGTCGTCAGCCAGGTGAAGAGCACGAAGACCTCGTAGAGGTTGCTCACCGGGATGTGGCCGATGTCGGGCGCGATCTGGTGGCTTTCGAACCAGCGCACCATCGTGCCGATCAGCGCCATGCCCACCGCGCCCCAGGCCAGCCGGGTGCCGATCGCCTCGGCCGCGCTGTGGCCGCCGGCCTTCTGGAAGAAGCCCAGCCAGTAGAAGAGGGTGCTCATCCAGACCAGCACGCTCATCCACAGGATCGCGCTCTGGCTGGACAGCATGTACTTCAGGAAGAAGACCTTGTCGGCCGCGGCCAGGTCGGCGCCGAAGTCGTCGGTCTGTCTCAGGTAGAGCTGGATCGCGAACAGGCTGGCCGCGCCGACGATCAGGCACAGCGGCCGCAGCGGCCGCCAGAACCAGCCCAGCGCGATCAGCGCTGGCGCCGCGCCGGCCAGGATGCCCTTCTCGTAGACGTCCATCGACGCGTGATAGCGGCTGAACGCGAAGCCCGCGCCGACCAGCACCAGCGCCGCGAAGATCCAGTCGAACGCATTGCGGCCGTGGAAGTAGCCGCGCCGACCGATCACCAGCGAGCGCTGCGGCGTGGCCTCGTGCGCGCCCGGCAGCTGCGAGGGCAGGGCCGATGACTCGGCGGGGGAGTAGGTGCTGTTCATGTCAGGCCTCCTCATGCAGCAGCCGCTGCTTGAGCGCTTGGAATTCGACGGGCAGGTCGGGCGAATCGCGGTTGCTGGACAGGGCCATGCGGACCCGGGTCTGTTCGCTGCGTCCCGGCGCGGCCTCGAGCCACAGCCACAGCCGCCGCTCCTTGACGTAGAGCATCGCAAACACGCCGACGATCAGCAACACGGCGCCCAGATAGACCAGGGTCTGTCCAGGGGCGCGGGTCACCTGGAACACGCTGGCCTGGACCTGCTGGAAGTCGTCCAGCTGCATCAGGACCGGCGCGGGATAGAACATCGCATCCGACAGCGACAGCACCGCCTGCGTCATGAAGGCCTGCGTCGCGTCGCCGGGCGTCGGCTTGGGACGGCCCAGCTGCTCCTCGGCCTGCTTGTGCAGCTCGAACAGGCTGCCGTTGAGGATGCGCAGCAGCACCTCGGACACGCGGGCGCGCTCGGGCTCGGGCACCTCGCGTTCGATGAACTGCGACAGCGCCGGCAGGCCGCCCAGCGCCGCGCCCTGCGCGGGCGCATCGGCCTTCAGGCCTTCGGCCCCGGCGAACAGGGTCAGCGTGCGCAGCGCCGTGGCCTCGAGCTGCGCCTGCATCGCCGGCTTGTCGGGCGGGCTGGCGCCCAGCGCGTACTGCCGCGCCGCGAGCAGCCGCTGCGCCGGATCGGCCAGCACGCGGCGCAGCGCCAGCCAGCTTTCCATGCTGTCCTTGCTGTCCACCGGCACGCGCAGGTAGCGGAAGTTGTCGGCCAGCGTGTCGCGCACGCCGAGCAGGTAGACCCGGTGGCCCTCCAGCTCCAGCGGCAGCATGTAGTTGTTGTACTCGCGCGCCTGGCCGCTGGCGTCGCGCAGCTTGTAGCTGAAGGACGGGCCGACGTTGCGCAGCGTCTTGCGGTCGCTGACGTTCGCGCCCGAGCCCAGGTGCTGCTCGAGCCGGCCCACCAGGTCGACCTTGCGCACGTCGGTGCCGGCCTGGTCCTTGCCGTCGTTGGCGAAGTTCTCGACGTTGATGACGCGCAGCCCGGTGAACTCCAGGCCGTAGGACTCGCCGTCCACCGTCAGCGTCGTGGTGCCGTTGACCTTGGCGTCCAGCGGCGTGTCGTGCGGCGACTGCAGCGAGCGCAGCTTGAGCTTCATGCCCGAGCCGCCGTCCTCGAAGCTGCTCTGGTAGAGCGTGACGCCGCGGTAGGTGACCGGCTCGTTGACCTTGACGGTCGCCTTCGTCGACGACCCGTCGCGGCGGTCGTGGATGACGATGTCGCTCGCGAACAGCTTGGGCATGCCGGTCGCGTAGTACTCGACGATGAATTTCTTCAGCTCGACGTCGAAGGGCAGATCCTGCACCACCACGCCGGTGGGCATGGACAGCAGCGCGGTCGACGAGCGGCTGCCCTCGGGCACGAACAGGTTGCCGCGGAAGCTGGGGTTGGAGGTGCCCAGCCGGTTGACCGCCGTCATCTGGTTCAGGTCGGCGCCCTGGTAGATCTGCTTGCCCTGCGCCCACATGATCGCGCGCACGATCAGGTTGCCGTCGAGCAGCCCGCCCAGGCAGATCAGCACGATGGCCGAGTGCGCCGCCAGGTAGCCGATCTTGTGCGCTGCGCCCTTGCGCGCGCCGATCATCACGCCGCCGGTGCGCACCTGCGCGCGCGCCTTCCAGCCCTCGGCCGCCAGCCAGGCGTTGATCTGGCCCAGCGCCGCTTCCGGATTCATGTGCAGGTAGCCCAGCGCCTTGAGCTTGAAGGCCTGGATCGACTGCTCCCGCATCGTCTCCTTGTAGGTCTTCAGGTCGCGCAGGATCCTGGGCGTGTGCCGCGCGATGCACAGGCTGGTCGACACGACCAGGAAGCCCAGCATCAGCAGGAACCACCAGGCGCTGTAGACGGTGTAGAGGTCGAGCTTGCCGAACAGCTCCGACCAGAACGGCCCGAACTGGTTGACGTAGTTCGTCATCGGCTGCTGCTGCTGCACCACCGTGCCGATCACGGAGGCGATGCAGATCACCGTCAGCAGCGCGATCGCGAAACGCATCGACGCCAGCAGCTCCATCGCGTCGTCGAGCGCGACACGGGCCGCCACCTGGGCGGCGGGCCGGGGGGGACGGTCGGGGGACTTCTCGGTCATGGCCGGCATTCTCGTTGCCCGGAACGACGAATCGGGCGAGGGCCGGCAAAAACGAAGGCCGGTGATCGGATCACCGGCCTCGTTCGTCGGCACCTGCCCCGAACGGGGCGTGGCGGAGACGGCCGCTCAGCGCAGCCCGGCGATGTAGTCGGAGACCGCCTTGATCTCGCGGTCGCTCATCTTCGCGGCGATGGCCAGCATCTGTGGGCTGTTGGGCCGGCCGCCAGCGCGGAACGCGGTCAGCTGGGCCTCGGTGTAGTCGCTGTGCTGGCCGCCCAGGCGCGGGTACTGCGCGGGGATGCCGGCGCCGTTGGGGCTGTGACAGCCGGCGCAGGCGGGCACCTGCTTGTCGGCGATGCCGCCGCGGTAGATCTTCTCGCCCAGGGCGATCAGTTCCTTGTTCTTCGCGAAGCCGGGCTTGGCGCCCTTGCTGGCGTAGAAGGCCGAGACGTTGCGGATGTCGGCATCCGACAGCGGCGCGGCCATGCCCGACATCACCGCGTTCTTGCGCTTGCCCGACTTGAACTCGTGCAGCTGCTTGGCCAGGTAGTCGGCATGCTGGCCGGCGATGATGGGATTGGCGGGACTGCCGCGGGAGCCGTCCGCCGTGTGGCAGGCGGCGCAGACTTGAGAGCTGATGGCCTGGCCCTTGGTCAGATCGGGCTTGGTGGCTGCTTGCGGTTCGGCGGCGTTGGCGGCGCCGGACATCAAAACCATACTCGACAACAAGAAAGCGGCAGTCTTCATGAATTGTTGAGGGTTGGGTGAGCGCAACCGTGGGATCTTACAATGGCACCTCTTTTGAGCCCCGCAGCGCGATGACCGATTCCAACAAGAAACCCGCTCCCGCGGCCCCAGGGAAACCCGCAGGCCGTGGTGCGGGACGCGCAGTGGGCCCGAAGAAGAAGCCCGGTCCGGGCAAGACCGGCCAGCGTGCCGCCGCCAAGGCGCGTGCCAAGGCCAACGAGAAGCTCAAGGCGCAAGGCCTGCCCCCGCCGGTCAAGCCGGCCAGCACCGAACCGCTGACGGCCGGCAAGCGCGCGCTGGCGTGGACGCACACCGCGCGCTTCCTGACGACCGCCAGCCAGCTCAAGCATCTGCCCGTCAACGGCGTGCTGCCCGCCGAGGCCCAGGCCCGCGCCGAGGCCGCGGGCGCCGACGAGTTCGACGAATTCCTGGACGACGCCGACGTCGGCGCGCCCGAAGGCGACGCCGGCTCCGCGCTGGCGAGCGAGGGCGAGGCGCTCGCGCACGACCTGGCCCCGCGCCAGCTGCCGGAGATCGCCTTCGTCGGCCGCTCCAACGCCGGCAAGTCGACGGCGGTCAACACGCTGGCGCAGCAGAAGCGCCTGGCCTTCGCGTCCAAGACGCCGGGCCGCACCCAGCACATCAACCTGTTCGCGGTGGGCCCGCGCGACGCGCCGGACGCGCTGTTCGCCGACCTGCCGGGCTACGGCTACGCCGCGGTCGCCCGCGACGCCAAGCTGCGCTGGCAGCGCGTCATGGCCGACTACCTCAGCGAGCGCGAATCGCTGTCGGGCGTGGTGCTGATGGTCGATTCGCGGCTGGGCCTGACCGACCTCGACAAGCAGCTGCTGGAGTTCGTCTCCGACCGCGTCACCGCCGGCGAGGTCAGCCTGCTGATCGTGCTGACCAAGGCCGACAAGCTCAACCGCAAGGAAGGCGCCGCCGTCCTGGCGCAGGTCGAGAAGGACATCGGCGTGCTGGCCACCGAGGACGCGGACATCGGCATCACGCTGTTCTCGGCGCTCAGCAAGCAGGGCCTGGAGGACGTGGCCGAGGTGCTCTACGACTGGGCCCACCGCGAGCCGGTGCTGCGATCGGACGATGAGGACGCCGATGCCGATGCCGACCCCGATGAGGACGCCGACGCCGACGCCGACGCCGAGCCCGATCAGGGCCGGCCGATGAACACGTAGAGCGCGGTGCCGCCGCGCGGCGCGTAGCCGATGCCCACGTACAACGGACCCAGCCCCGTGTCCGAGCCGAGGAACACGCTGCTCGCGTAGCGCAGGTCCTTGATGTTGATGTCGCGGCGCGACAGCCAGGTGTTGCCGGCCTCGAGCGTGCCGCCGACGAAGAAGCCGCGGGACAGGAAGGGCTGGTCGTTCAGTCGCCGGTAGTAGGTCGCCCGCGTGAACAGCAGCGAGTTGCCGCTGAGCTGGTTGGGGTTGTAGCCCGACAGCTGATGGAAGCCGCCCAGCGTGTAGCCGCCCAGGCCGGTGTCGTCCGGCTGCTGCGATCCGACCGCCCGCGCGTACAGGCTGACGGTGTGGCCGCCGAAGCTGCGCACCATGTTGCCGTCCATGTTCAGGCGCAGGAAACGGCCGCTGCTGAGGTTGCGGTTGTCCTGGCGGCCGCCCTGGGCCTCGACGGTGAAGCGGTAGCCGTGCTGCGGGAAGTTGGCGTAATCGAGCTGGTCGACGACGGTGCGCAGGCGGAAGCCGCGCTCGTAGCTGGTCCAGCGCAGCTTGCCCATCGCGGGCGTGGCGACGGTGATCAGGTCGGGCTTGGCATGGCGGACCTGGCTGATCACGCCCAGCCGCACCTCGCCCCAGCGGCCCCAGGGCTGGCCGACGTCCAGTCCCAGCGTGCCGTCGCGCCGCACCAGCCGCGCCTGGCCCAGGCTGGCGTTGTCGGGGTCGTTGTCGTCATAGACGATCTGCTTGCGCTGGTTGGCCTCGGCCCAGGCGCTGACGAACCAGTCGTCCGCCACGCCGAGCTTGAGCCCGAGCGGGTGGTAGAGCTCGGTGTAGAGCCGCGGCGTCTCGCCAATGGTGATCTGGTTGCGCCACTCGGTGCCCTTGCTGGTCAGCCAGTGGCGGTTGTGGCTCAGCCGCAGGTTGAAGAAGCTGTCGCCGCCCGAGTCGGTGGACAGGTCCATGCCGACGCGGAAGTAGTTCGGCCCCCAGGGCTTGTCCTCCATGTTGAAGACCAGCGTCTCGCCGTCGGCGCGTTGCTCGACGTGATAGTCGACGCGGTTGTAGTCGCCGCTGGAGGAGAGGAAGCGCATGTCGCGCTCGGCCGTCTCGTTGTTGAAGACCTGGCCGGGCTTCGATTCGAGCTGGCTGCGGAAGCGCTCCGGATTGGTGTTGTCCGAGCCCTCCAGCTTGACCGCCGCGAGCACGACGGCCGGCGGTTTCAGCCCGATGCGCGCGAACTGCCAGTCGGCATAGGTCTTGTCGTCGACGGCATAGGCGCGCAGCTGCGGCAGCAGCGCCTGGGCCGCCTCCTCGCCAGCGCGGATGAAGTCGCGCGCCTTGTCGAAGTCGCCCGAGGTCAGCTTGCCCAGCTGCGGCGTGATGAGCAGGTCCTCGCCGGCGGACATGCTGGCGATCGAGCGCTGCACGTTCTGCTCGGTCAGGATGTTGATCATCTGCGCCGTCAGGCCGATCAGCGAGTTCAGCGTCTCGCGCCCACCCACCGGCGTGCCGACGTTGACGGCGATCAGCCGCGTCGCGCCCATCTCGCGCGCCACGTCCACCGGCAGGTTGTTGACCAGGCCGCCGTCGCCGAGGATGCGGTCTTCCCACTCGACCGGCGCGAACACGCCGGGCACGCTCATGCTGGAGCGCAGCGCCAGCGCCAGGTCGCCCTCGGCCAGGATGCGCTCCTGGCCGTTCTCCATGTCGGTGGCGACGGCGCGGAAGGGCGTCGGCAGGCGGTCGAACTGGCGCACGTTGCGCACCGGCAGCGTCAGCCGGCGCAGCAGCGCCTCCAGGCCACGGCTGGAGAGGGTGCCGGTGGGCACGCGCACCTCGCCGTCGCGCAGGCCGAATTCGATCGTCGCGGAGAACTCGAAGTCCTCCTCCTTGCGGCGCTGCGACAGGTCCTGCCGATCGACGCGGCTGGCGAAGAGCCGGTCCCAGGCGATCCTCGACAGCTCGCGATCCAGGTCCTCGGCGGACATGCCGCTCGCGTAGAGCCCGCCGATGATGGCGCCCATCGAGGTGCCGGTGACGATGTCGACGGGGATGTGCTCGCGCTCGAGCACCTTCAGCACGCCGACGTGGGCCAGCCCGCGCGCGCCGCCGCCGGACAGCACCAGCGCCAGCTTGGGCCGCTGCGCCTGGTCGGCGGCGGGCGTCGGCACCGGGCCGGGGGACGGGTTGGGCGGCACGGTCTGAGCCAGCACCGCGGGCGCGGTCAGCGCGGCGGCCAGCACGGCCGCCAGCATCAGGGCGGGCAGGCCGGAGGCACCGGCGAGGCGGAAAACGGCTCGGGAATCGCGGAACACGGCGGGCATCGACGGACAGGGGACGGAACGCCCGCGGCAAGCGCGCGAGGCGGGCGCATTGTGACCCGAACCGGCCCCGGCGGCGGCCGCGTGTCCGTCAGCGATCGTCGCCGTCTGCGGGCGCGCGGTCCAGGTCCAGCATCAGCGTGCCGATCGCGCGCTGCAGCAGCGGCGCATCCTCGAGCTGCGTGATCAGCCCGGCGGCCACCAGTTGCTCGAGCGCGCCGCGCGTCACCGAGTGGCGCTCCTCCGGCGCCTGGCCGATGAACAGGAACATCTGGCGGCTGTCGCTGATCCAGGCGATCTGCGCGGTGATCCATTCGCTCCGGTGGAACAGGTGGTACCAGCCGCCGATGTGCACGCCGGCGATCCAGTCCTGCAGCGCGGCCTGCGCGTGCGGCGAATGTTCCTCGCTGTAGAGCGCCACCGGCACGGTCGGCAGCTGGCCGCGGTCGACCCGCTCGTAGGCCCAGCGCGAGGGCAGCTGCGATTCGCGCTCGTCCAGCAGCTGCTGCAGCAGCTCCTCCGGCGTCTGGGCGGGGCGGCGGGGCGCAGGCGCCGCCGGCGCCGCTTCCTCGACCGCCGGCAGGCCGCGCAGCACGCGGCCATGCTGGCGCATCAGCTCGTCGAGGAAGGTCTGGCGCTGCATCGGCGGCAGCGCGATCGAGTCCATGCCGCGTTCCAGCGCCCGGACCAGGTCCGGCAACTGGCTGCGCAGCCGCTGGCGCGCGGCCTCGTCCGGCTGCGGGGACACGCTGTGCAGCAGCGCGTCGACCAGCTCGATGGAGGTCTGCGCCTCCACCGCGTCGCGGCCGTGCTGGACCATCGCATGCGCGATGACCTCGACCCAGGGGCCGAGCAGGAAACGCCGCATCAGCTTGCCGGCCTGCGCGTCGTCGAGCTGGTGCTCCAGCTGGTCGCGCAGCATCCGCTGCCACTCCTGCCGGCGCTGCTCGCGATCCAGCCGCTCCAGCGCCACCGCGCTGCGCTGGCCGCGGGCCTCGGCCTGGGCGCGGATGTGGCCGTCGACCTCGGTCAGCGCCTGCTGGAACTGCAGCGCCGAGGGATGGGCGCTGTCCAGCAGCGGCTGGATCACGCGCTCCAGGAATTGCAGGAAGGCCTTCAGGTCGACATCGTCCGGCCGCTGGAAACCCGCGCCATGCGCGGCGATGCGGTTCAGCAGCTGCCAGGTCGGATGGTCCTGGCGCCGCAGCAGCGTCGCGTCGGCGCGAGACAGCCGCACGATCGCGACCTGCAGCCGGCCCATCAGCACCTTCAGCGGCGGTTGCAGGCTGTCGTCGGCCAGGATCTGGTCGTACAGGCGCGACAGCAGGTCGGTGCCCGGCGCGCCGGTGCCGGGGCCAAGCTTGGGCGGCGGAGCGGCCGGCGCGGCGCCGGCGGGGCCGGGGTGTGCCATCGCCGGGGTCAGCTCGGCGGCGCGGGTGTTCATCAGGTCCAGCTTCAGCGCGACCTGGTCCAGCGTCGCGTTCTGCGTCGGCGTCTCGGTGATGCTCTTGAACTGGCGCCGCCGCAGGTCCGATTCCTTCGGCGCGGCGCCGTGGCTGGTGAGCATGCCGCTCAGCTGCGCCTGCCGCAGGCCCTGGCACAGCGAGGCGTAGATCGGCTGCAGCTTCAGCGCCAGCGGCAGCGCGGCCATGCGCATCAGCGCATAACGGCCTTCGGCATCGAGGTCCACGCCCTCGATCGCGCGGGACAGCGCCTGCGCGAATAGCGCGGCTCGCAGCGGGTTGTCGTTCTTCAGCGGCCGGGCGATGCCGCGCAGCGCCGCGAAGAAATTGCCGAGCTGGTGGAGCTCGGCGCGCGACTGGTCCTCGATGGCGGTGATCACGTGCGCGATCGCGACGTCCTTCAGCGCCTGGCCCTCGTCGACCAGGCTCAGCGACAGCTCCCCGCGACCCGCCGCCTGGCGCTCGCGCTGCAGCGGATCGCCGCCTTCGCGCGCCAGGCTCAGCAGGCGACCCAGCGAGCCTTCGAGGTCGGACGCGAAGTGGGCGCGCCGCTTGGACCATCCGGCCAGCAACTGGTGGTGCTCCAGCCGGCTCTTGAGCTCGTCCTGCAAGCCGTTGTAGACCGCATGCGACAGCGCGGGCACGTGGGCGAGGGTCTCGTCGACCAGGCTTTGAAGGGAAGGCGAAGCGGCGTGGGCCATCGTTTGTGACAAGTTGTCAGCGCATTATGGTCGCCCCTGATTCAAGTGACATCCCCCAGGCCCGTGGGGCCGTGCGACCTGGGGAAAGCCCCTGCGGTGCCGAGCCGAAGAGGCTGGCGGGTCCGGCAATTCTGGGCGCATGCCGACCGGGATGACCAGCACGCGCGTTGCCCGGTTCGTATCCAACGGAAACAGCGCGGCCCCGGGCGGCGATCTTTTTCCCGTTGCGGCCCGCGCAATGAAAAAAGGGGTCGCCGAAGCGACCCCTTTTGCTGAGCGTCGACGATCGACGGCGGGCGTCGATCGTCGCGGGCTCGGCCGGACTCTTACATGTCCATGCCCATGCCGCCCATGCCACCCGGCATCGCGGGCGCGGCGGACTCGTCCTTCGGCGCTTCGGCGACCATGCACTCGGTCGTCAGCATCAGCGAGGCCACGGAGGCGGCGTTCTGCAGCGCGGTGCGGGTCACCTTGGTCGGGTCCAGGATGCCCATCTCGATCATGTCGCCATAGGTGCCGTTGGCGGCGTTGTAGCCGTGGTTGCCCGAACCGGCCAGCACGTTGTTGACGACGACCGAGCTTTCTTCGCCGGCGTTGTAGACGATCTCGCGCAGCGGGGCTTCGATGGCCTTCAGGATCAGCTTGATGCCGGCGTCCTGGTCGGCGTTGTCGCCCTTGATGTCGCCAGCGGCCTGACGGGCGCGCAGCAGCGCGACACCGCCACCGGCCACGATGCCTTCCTCGACGGCGGCACGGGTGGCGTGCAGCGCGTCTTCGACACGGGCCTTCTTCTCCTTCATCTCGACTTCGGTGGCGGCACCGACCTTGATGACGGCCACGCCGCCGGCCAGCTTGGCCACGCGTTCCTGCAGCTTTTCGCGGTCGTAGTCGCTGGTGGCTTCCTCGATCTGGACGCGGATCTGCTTGACGCGCGCCTCGATGTCGGCGCCGGCGCCGTTGCCGTCGATGATGGTGGTGTTTTCCTTGCCCACTTCGACGCGCTTGGCCTGGCCCAGGTCAGCCAGCGTGACCTTCTCCAGCGACAGGCCGACTTCCTCGGCGATGACCTTGCCGCCGGTCAGGATGGCGATGTCTTCCAGCATGGCCTTGCGGCGGTCGCCGAAGCCCGGGGCCTTCACGGCGACGACCTTCAGGATGCCGCGGATGGTGTTGACCACCAGGGTCGCCAGCGCTTCGCCGTCGACTTCTTCCGCGATGATCAGCAGCGGACGGCCGGCCTTGGCGACGGCTTCCAGCGTCGGCAGCAGGTCGCGGATGTTGGAGATCTTCTTGTCGTAGAGCAGGACGAAGGGGTTGTCCAGGATCGCCGACTGCTTCTCCGGGTTGTTGATGAAGTAGGGCGACAGGTAGCCGCGGTCGAACTGCATGCCTTCGACGACGTCCAGCTCGTTGGCCAGCGACTTGCCGTCCTCGACGGTGATCACGCCTTCCTTGCCGACCTTGTCCATCGCGTCGGCGATGATCTTGCCGATCGAGTCATCGGAGTTGGCCGAGATCGTGCCGACCTGGGCGATTTCCTTGGACGTGGTGGTGGCCTTGGAGGCCTTCTTCAGCTGCTCGACCAGGGCGGCGACGGCCTTGTCGATGCCGCGCTTGAGGTCCATCGGGTTCATGCCGGCGGCCACGTACTTCATGCCTTCGCGCACGATGGCCTGGGCCAGCACGGTGGCGGTGGTGGTGCCGTCACCGGCGTTGTCCGAGGTCTTGGAAGCGACTTCCTTGACCATCTGGGCGCCCATGTTCTGCAGCTTGTCCTTGAGCTCGATCTCCTTGGCGACCGAGACACCGTCCTTGGTGACGGTGGGGGCGCCGAACGAGCGCTCCAGCACCACGTTACGGCCCTTGGGACCCAGCGTGACCTTGACCGCGTTGGCCAGGATGTTCACGCCTTCGACCATGCGGGCACGGGCTTCGCCGCCGAAGACAACGTCTTTTGCTGCCATGTGTATCTCTCCGAATCTCTATCTAGATGAATGGGGTCTGTGAGGGTGGTCGCCGATTACTTGGCGATGACCGCAAACAGATCCTCTTCGCGCATCACGAGCAGCTCTTCGCCGTCGACCTTGACGGTCTGGCCGCTGTACTTGCCGAACAGCACGCGGTCGCCGACGGCGACGTTCAGGGCGATGAATTCACCCTTGTCGTTGCGCTTGCCCGGGCCGACGGCCAGCACCTCGCCCTGGTCGGGCTTCTCGGCGGCGTTGTCGGGGATGACGATGCCGGAGGCCGTCTTGGTTTCGTTTTCCAGGCGCTTAACGATCACGCGATCGTGCAGAGGACGCAGTTTCATCAGATCTCCTTGACTGTGCGGACTTGCTTCAAGGGCCCGCCGTGCGGTTCTCGCACTGGCCAACCCCCACAAGAAGTAAGCCCCGCGAGGGACGTCGTGGGGCTTGTTAGCACTCGACCGATGCGAGTGCTAGCAGGGAGATTATATGGACGGGCTTGGCGCTTTCAAGGGCGGTGTCACTTCGCCAGCGCCGCGATCTCCGCCGCGCTCAGCGCGCCCACCTGGACGCGGAAGTCCTGGATGCGGCCGTTGAAGGACGGATGCGCCCAGTTGCGACCCAGGAAGGTGACCTGGTCACCGACCTGCCGCGGCGACAGCAGGATGTCGTCGGCCCTCGCCACCTCCACGCCGTCGAGGTAGAGCCGCCCGGTGCCCGCCCGGAGCGTCACCGCCACATGAGCCCAGCGCCGGATGGGCAAGGGCCCCGGCGCCTCCATGCCTTGCGAGTCGTTGTGGGTCGCGCCGGCGATGGCGAATCGCAGCCCGCCCCGGCCGCTCTGGGGCGCGATGCACATATAGGAGAAAGCGTCGTTCCCGGCGAAGAACAGGCAGGTGTCCCAGCGCAGCGCATTCGCATACGCCCACAGCGACACCGTGAAGTCCTCGAGCCCGCTGAAGATCCCGGCGGGCAACTGCAGGCCCGCCTTCTTGCCGTCGAAGACGATGGCCTTGTCCTCCCGGCGTCCGTCGCCCCAGGCCGCGCCGTCCAGCAGCTTGCCCTCGATGACGCTTCGGTTGCCGTCGGCGCCCAGCAGCGCGCCGAAGGTCTCCGTGCCGTTCCGGCCGTTCAGCGGCAACGACAAGCGGTCCTCGCCCGGCATCACGGCCCGCACCGCCGGCGAACTGGCGCTCACGCCGTTGCCCTGCGCGGTGACCTGGTAGAACCAGACGCCGCCGGGTGGCGCGTCGCTGTAGGTCAGCACCTCGCTCGCCGAGACCGTGCCCAGCAGCGTGAACGGCCCGGTGGCCCGGCTGCCGCGCCGGACGGCATAAGCGGTGGCGCCCACGCTACCCCACCACGACAGCACGACGCGATCGCCGCGCGTGTGCGCCGTGAGGCCGGAGGCCGGCTTCATCGGGGCGGCGTAGTCCGCGCGGCGGTGGATCAGCGTCGGCCACCAGATGTCGTCGCTGCTGCCGCCGTACTTCGGCTCGCACAGCTTCACCATGCGCGCCACGTTCGGCGCCGCCAGCCCCATGCGGTTCACGTAATGGTTGTAGATCGGCTCCCAGGCGTTGCGGCCGTGCTGGAAGGACTGGTTCACCTCCGTCCACAGCGAGGTGTGAGGCTGCGTCGGATTGTGTTCACGGGCGAACGGCATCGGATAGGGCTTGCCGTTCTCGTCGAGCAGGTTGGAACGCGCCACGTACTCCGCCGCCGACAGGAAGCGGTTGTTGCCCAGCCCATAGAGATCGTCGCCCTGGTTCCAGGCCATCTCCATCACGTCGCCGCCCAGCGACATGCCCAGCGTCGCGTGGCCCTGGTCGCGGCCGCTTTCCTCCCACTGCCCGAAGTGGCCCGGGTGCATGAAGTACACGCCGTGGACCATGGAGCCGTTGCCGAAGTTCCTGAGCTTGCCGCGGTTGTTGCCCGCGTAGCAGTCGCAGGCCAGCCGGTACAGGTCGGGCTGGTCGCAGAAGATGCCGATGGCCATGGCGCCGACGATCGAGGCCATGTCCCAGTTGGCATGGGACCCGATGCGCCCGTCGCTGAGGAACCAGGACGAGATCGAGCCGAAGACCTTGAGCAACATGTCCTGGAAGCGCTTCAGGCTCTCCGGCGCCCAGCCCGTAAAGGTGCGCAGGATCTCGCCGATCTGCGCCAGCTGGTGGCCCTGCATGCCGGCCATCAGGATGAAGGTGTGGTCGTCATGCGCGGTCGATCCGGGCGGCACCGTCCCGACCTCCTTCAGCGTGCTGGCCCAGGCGTCCAGGAACTCCACGGCCTTGTCGGCATAGCGGTTGTCCGGCGGGTCCGACAGCTTCCAGCGCAGGGTCAGCGTCCAGGCGCGCCAGATGTCGACGTACAGGTTGTTCTTGCTGCCGTCGGCCCGGTAGACGGCAGGCAGCGGAAAGGGCCGGGTGTCCAGGCTGGCGAAGCGGTCGGCGCTCAGCTTGCTCCACCAGCCCGTCCACGGCTCCTGGCCCGCCTTGATGTGCGCGCGGATGCGCGTGAAGTCGTCCTCCGTCACCAGCAGCCCCGGGTGGCGGAAGACGCCGCTCTGCGAGGCCGGGATGCGTCCCGCTGGCGAGCCTGCGGAGCCATCAGGCGTCTTCGCATCGGCCACGGCCTCGCCCCCGGCGGCCTTGCCTTCCGAGTCGCCGTTGACGCCTCCACAGGCGGGCAGCAGCGGCAGCATCGGCAACCCGAAGAGTCCCGCCGACAGCCTGCGGCGGGTGGTGTTCACGGGGACGTCACCGTCGTTGAGGGGGGACTTGTTGCTGGACATTTCGTGCCTCCAACCACCGGTGACCCGGTAGGTGTTTTCCTTCAATAGTTGATGCGTCGGCCGAACTAACATGCCGGAGATTTATCGTTATATCAACAACCCGGTCGGGCCTCCGTTACCTTTCGTTCCCCGCTCCTCATGAACACATCAATCAAGAGACAACGACTTGCCGCCCTGTCCCTCGTCGCGGTAGCCCTCGCGTCGGGCTGCGGAGGAGGTGGGGGCGACAGCGGCACCACGACGACTCCCAGCCCGACTTCGGGCTCGGGCGCACCGGCCCCGGCGCCCGCGCCCGGGCCTGCTCCCGCGCCAGCGCCTGCGCCAGAACCCGCGCCGGCGCCACCTTCCGCCCCGGCCCCCGCGCCTGCTCCGTCGCAGGCGACGTCCTGGAACAGCATGAAGTTCGGCGGCGGCGGCTACGTCACCGGCCTGGTGTTCCACCCCAGCACGGCGAACCTGCTGTATGCGCGGACCGACATCGGCGGCGCCTATCGCTGGAACCCGGCCGCCTCGTCGTGGACCCCGATCACCGACGGCCTGGGCTTCAGCGCCGCGGAGAGCTCCTACCACGGCATCGAGAGCATGGCCGTCGACCCGAACGACGACCGCCTCGTGTACATGGCCGCCGGCATGTACAACACCGACAAGGCCGATGCCCGCCTGTACATCTCCAGCGATCGCGGCGATCACTGGAGCTTCGTCAACCTGCCGTTCTCGACTGGCGGCAACAACGGCGGCCGCGCGATGGGCGAGCGCCTGATGGTCGACCCCAACAAGCCGTCGACCTTGTTCTACGGCTCGCGCACCGCCGGCCTGTGGAAGAGCGAGGACTCGGGCCGCAGCTGGGCGCAGGTCAGCGCGCTGTCCAGCGCCAGGATGACCCAGGACCAGATCAAGGCCGCGGGCGGCAGCGCGATGGGCATCGAGCTGGTCGTGTACGACACCGGCACGAAGGGCACCGGCACCGCGACCTCCACGCTCTACGCCGCGGTCGCGCCGGACTACGCCAGCGTCGCGGGCCTGGGTTCCAACATGTACCGGTCCACCAACGGCGGCGCCACCTGGACCGCGGTCACGACGCCGGTCTCGGGCTTCCACATCCCGCACATGGTGCGTGCCGCCGACGGCGTCTTCTACGTCGTGTTCACCAAGGACGCGGGACCGGGCGCCGGCGGCCCTGGCCGTCTCTACAAGTTCGACGGCACCACCTGGACGCTGCTCAAGAGCGTGGACCCGGCGGGAGGCACCAACTTTGGCCTGGGCGGGGTCTCGGTCCAGGGCAGCGGGGCCAGCACCCGCATCGCTCTGGGCGTGACGAACTCCTGGGGGAACTGGAACGGCCAGCAGATCGTCCAGCTGTCCGACGACGCCGGCCTGACCTGGCGCGAGATCGAAGCGCAGATGCCGGGCGAGATCGCCTCGGGCTGGGTCGACGACGTCGAGATCGATCCCTCCGACCGCGACCACATCCTGCATGTCCACGGCGGCGGCGTCGTCGAAACGCGCAACGCCTCCTCGGCCACGCCGACCTGGAGCGGCGTCATCGCCGGCATCGAGGAGATCGCCGCGCAGGCCATCGTGGCGCCGCCGCCCGGTGCGTCCTACCTGCTGATCAACAGCTCGGGCGACGTGGGCACCTGGATCCACACGGACGTGACGACCACGCCGACCCGGTCGCCGGGCCTGGGCTGGAGCAACGGCATCGCGGCCGACATGGCCTGGTCCGATCCGCAGTACATCGCGGCCTCCGGCGCCATCAACTCGAGCAACACCGGCACCGGCTACTGGTCCGGCGACGGCGGCAAGACCTGGACGACCTTCGCCAGCCTGCCGGCCGGCGCCGCGACCAACACCTCCAGCGAGTCGAGCCTGGTCGTCACCGCGCGCAACAAGGCGGTCTGGGCGCCCGCCAATTCGGTGCCGTCCTACACGACCGACAACGGCGCCACCTGGACCGCGACCAACCTGCCGGCGCTGCCCGCGGTCGGCTGGAACCGCGGCTACCGGCTGGTGGTCGATCGCAAGAACCCGAACAAGGTCTATGCCTACGACTCGGGCGGCGCCTGGTGGGCGTCGGCCGGCCGGGTCTACGTCTCGACCGATGGCGGCCACAGCTTCGCGCTGAGCCAGGGCTCGGTGACGGCGGCGCTCGCGCCCAACGGCTGGTGGGTGACCTCGATGGCGGTCAACCCCAACGCGGAAGGCGACCTCTGGATGGCCGACGGCAATGCCGTGTACCACTCGGTGGACTCGGGCGCCACCTGGCAGAAGCTCAGCCAGTTCGCATCGGTCCAGGGCAGCAACGCCTGGCCCGACCTGCAGGGCGCCACCGTGGTGGCCCTGGGCAAGGCGAAGGACGGCGCGTCCTACTCGGCGGCGGTCTACGTGGTCGGCACCGTCGGCGGCGTGTGGGGCGTGTACCGCTCCGACGATGGCGGCGCCACCTGGACCCGCTTCAACGACGACGCCCACCAGTTCGGCGGCATCGGCGTGATGGCTGCCGACCAGAACGTCTACGGGCGCGTCTACCTCAGCGGCACCGGCCGTGGGCTGCTGTACAGCAACTGAAGTTTGATCGCCCCTCGCCGGCGTCCGCGTTGCCCCGGGCAATGCGTCGACGCCGGCGGGGCATCACCACCTCGTCACCATCCCGATTTCCGCGCCGTCACGCTGCGAGGCGAGATCGCCGGAAACCTTCGACCATGCGCAACTTCAACATCACGCCGAACTGGCCGTCCGCCCTGTGGCTGGTCCTCTGCACGGCCCTGAGCCCGCTGGCCCACGCGGCGGAACCCGCGGCCCAACCCGCGGTCAAACCCGCGATGGCGCCGGCCCCCGCTTTCGCCTGGGAATCCAGTGAGCCCCTGATCAAGCCGCCCGCCGACGCGGAGGGCCTCTTTGGCGTCAAGGACCCGTCCGTCGTCTTCCACGACAAGCGCTATCACGTCTTCTTCACGACAGCCGGCACCAAGGGTTGGGGCATGGCCTACACCAGCTTCGCCGATTGGAAGGACGCGCCCCAGGCGCCGGTCTTCATGCTCGAGAAGTCGCCCATCGGGCCTGGCTACCGGGCGGCGCCGCAGGTCTTCTACTTCGCGCCGCAGAAGCTCTGGTACCTCATCTACCAGGGCGGCGATCCGATGTATTCCACGACCACGAACCTGGCGGATCCCCGCTCGTGGACGGCGCCGCGGCCGCTCTACGCGGCCGCGCCGGACATCGTGAAGGACGAGAAGGGCCAGGCCGCCTGGCTCGACTTCTGGATCATCTGCGACGACCGGAAGTGCCACCTCTTCTTCACCAACGACAACGGCAGCTTCTTCCGCGCGGAGACCTCGATCGAGCGTTTCCCTCAAGGCTTCTCCACGCCCGTGCTCGCCATGAAGACCGAGCGGCGTGAAGACCTGTTCGAGGCGAGCAACACCTACAAGATCGAAGGCACCGGGCACTACCTGACCTTGATCGAGGCCATGGGTCCGACCGGGCGCTACTTCCGCGCCTGGCTGGCCGACCGGCTGGACGGCGAATGGCGGCCGATCCCGGGCAGCGCGATGAACCGGTTCGCGGGCGCCGAGAACCTCAAGTTCAACGGCCGCGTCTGGTCGGAGGGCGTCTCGCACGGCGAGATGATCCGCGCGGGCGTCGATCAGACGCTGACGATCGATCCGTGCAAGCCGCTCCAGTTCCTCTACCAGGGCCTGGACATGACACCCGGCAAGAAGTACGAGTACATCGAGCTGCCTTATCGGCTGGGCCTGATCACGGCTGTCGGTCGCAACGCCATCAGCGATCTTTGCAAGCGCTGACGGCCTTCACGAAACGGGGCCACCGCGGAAGGCGGCGGCCGCCGCTCACTGGCAGCTCAGCTTGGCCAGCGAGGTGCCGGCCCCGGCCACCTGGGGCAGCTTGGCCTTCACGCAGCTGGGCGTGTCCGGCGTGTAGCTGTAGGAGATGCTGACCGGGTAGGCGGCCGTGGTGGTCCAGTCCGACGCGTTCTTGGAGGGACTGCTGTCCGAATCGGTCCACGACACCCCGTAGGTGCTGAAGTCCGCCACCTTGGTGATGTTGTTGTTGCGCAGCTCCCAGTAGCCGAGCGTGGGGCTGTCCCGCGAGGTCACCGGGTTCTTGGCGTTCTCGAAGTAGTTGGCCTCGATCAGCGAGTAGCCCCCCATGCGCACGTTGATGCCGGAGGCCGTCACGCCGCTGTAGAGGTTGTTGTAGAGGTGGGTGTAGCCACCCCGCTGCAGCGGCAGGCGCGAGCCGACGTTGCGGTAGTAGTTGTGATGGAAGGTGATGTAGCGGTCGCTCGAGTCGCTGTCGCTGCTGCCGATCAGGCCGACCTTGTGGTGGTCGTGGATGGCGTTGTAGCTGTAGGTGATGTGGTGGGCGCCCGCCTTGTTGTCCACCAGGCCGTCGAACTCCAGGTCCCCCGCGCCGGCGCATTCGGCGAGCGAGCTGAACAGCGTGTTGTGGTCCACCCAGATGTAGGCGGGGAACTTGCTGCCCAGGCCTTCGATGCCGATGGCATCGATGGAGCCGGGCAGCAGGCCGATCGTCATGTTGCGGATGATGATGTTGCTGGCGTCGGCCTTGATGGCCAGGCCGAAATTGGCGGCCGAGCCGGTGGCGCCCTGGATGGTGATGTCGCGCTTGCCCTTGAGCTCCACGATGTCGCCTGCCGGCTTCTTCCATTGCGTGCAGGGGTCGGGGATGGTGCCGAAATCGAAGCTGCCGGCGTAGGTGATCACCAGGCCGCCGGAGCCGCTGTAGGCATCGACCGCCGCCTGCATCTGCGCGGCCGTGGTGACCACCACGGGCTTGGCCGTGCCGCCGCCGGTGACCGTGCCGGCATAACCGCCGCTGTGGTTGTCGGTCGGTGTGGGCGGCGGGGTGGACGGCGCGGGTGCCGGTGCCGGTGCCGGAGCTGGTGCAGGAGTCGGCGCAGGCGCAGGAGCCGGTGTAGGCGCTGGTGCAGGCCCAGGGGCTGGCGATGGCGACGGTGACGGTGACGGTGACGGTGACGGTGACGGTGACGGTGACGGTGACGGTGACGGTGCGGGCGCCGGGGCGGGCGAGGGTGAGGGCGACGGCGATGGCGTCGGGGTTGACGCGGTCGGTGGCGCGGTGCTCGCCGTGGTGTCCGCATTGCCGGAGCCGCCCCCGCCGCAGGCGGTCATCAGGCTGGTGGCCGCCACTGCGGCAGCGAAGTAGCGGAGTTGGGCCAGCTCCACGGGGCCCACCTGCGTGCGTCTTGTCATGATCTTGATCTTCGATGTGCGCGGACCGGCCTCGCCATCGGCCAGGCGATCGTCCGCTCCCAAACCAGCCCTTGCTGCCGCACCGTGTGCATGCCGATGCAAAGGCGCCCCTCGTCTCCTGCGACGGAGTGCCGCTCCCGCATGCGGGAGTCGGAGCCTCCGCTCCCTGTGCGCTGACAACGTAGTCAGCGGCGCGGATGCTAAGAGGCGTTCGCCATGCGACTGCGTGACAAGTGGTAAGTGCTGTCAGCGACTGCCTGAACGCCGTGGTGATAACTCCGCCACACCGATGACATGACCGGCAGGCAAGGTGACGGGGTTGTTGTTCTTCGTTGTTGGACCACCGCCCATGTCGTCAAAGCATCCGAGCGCCTCGTCGCTGCCCCTCTCCTCGCTGCGTCAACTCGAGGGCCTTCCCGACCGCCAGCGCCGACTGCTGCTGCGCGCGGGCCTGGGCCTGTCCCTGGGCGGCGCCGGCCTTCTCACCGCCTGCGGCGGCGGCGATGACAACGACGGTGGCAGCGGCCCGGACGCCGGCGGCGGCACCCCGGCGGGAACGCCGGCCCAGGTCTCGAGCTTCGCGCTGGCCGTGCTGCCGGACACGCAGTTCTATTCGCGCTACGCCACCACCGACGAGAACCTGCAGTTCCAGCGCAAGTACGGCTCGACGCCGTATGTGGCGCAGACGAAGTGGATCGCGGACAACGCCGCGGCGCTGCGCATCCCGTTCACCATCCACCTCGGCGACGTGGTCGACCAGCAGGGCAAGCCGCTGCAGTGGCAGGTCGCGGATTCGGCGATGAAGGTGCTGGAGTCGGCCAAGATGCCGTACTCCATCCTGGCCGGCAACCACGACGTGATCTCCGACGTGGACTATGTCGATGCGAGCAGCCAGTCGGCCAACACCGATGCGCAGCGCAACCTCGCCAAGGAGCCCTACCTGCAGGCCTTCCCGACCACGCGGGCGCAGCAGCAGTCCACCTTCGGCGGGCGCGACCCGTCGGGCTTCCACGAGTACCACGTCGTCAACGTCGACGGCAACGCCTTCATGGTGCTGTCGATGTCCTGGCGCGCGTCCGACGCCGCGATCGCCTGGGCGCGCGGCGTGCTCGCCAAGCATCCGACGCTGCCGACCATCCTCGCCACCCACCAGCTGCTCAACATCGCGGCCGACGGCGTGAGCCCGCTCGAGGTCCCCTACGGGCTGATGCTGTGGGACAAGCTGATCCGCGACAACGACCAGATCTTCATGACCCTGAACGGGCATTACCACGGCGGCGCCCACCTGACGAAGACGAATGACTTCGGCAACGCGGTCGAGGAGATGGTGGTCGACTACCAGATGGCCTACATGGGCGGCAACGGCCTCATGCGCCTGTACGAATTCGACCTGACCAACAACAAGATCAAGGTGATGTCGTTCTCTCCCTGGGTCACGCAGAAGCCGACCGACACGCTCAACGAGTTCGACGTGGCGGTGCTCTCCGACGCGAACCACCAGTTCGAGATCAACATCGACTTCAAGAAGCGCTTCGCGCGCTTCAACCCTGGATTCGCCCAACCGGCGGCCGGCAACGCGCCCATCAACGAGCGTGCCAAGGCGGCCCTGCTGACCCACTTCACCGAGCCGGCCCCCAGCGTCAAGAAGGCGGCGGCGGACCCGAGCGACTACCCGGTGGTGGCGTCGACCGTCGCGCACTGGCGCTTCTTCGGCGGCACCGATGGCGGCGCCGTGCCGGTGGGCCAGGTGATCCAGGACGAGACCGGCGCCAATCCGATCGCGCGCCAGCCGCTGGCCCAGGGCGGCGCTGCGCAGGAGGGCGACCTGACCTGGTCGAGCGACCACCATTACCTTTCGGCCGCGCCGGGCAGCGTGCGCTTCTCCAACTCGGTGAACTCGCCGCTGCGGATGAGCGCGTTCGCGACCGACGTGACGGCGCCGCTGAACGGGCTGAGCTTCAGCGCCGGCTACACGGTCGAGGCCTTCCTCAAGCTGCCCGCCAACTGGACGGCGGCCAACAACGCGTGGATGAACATCATGGAGCGCGAGGGGCGACGCGGCGATGTCGCCGGCATCGACGCCGGCGCCGATGGCGACGAGAGCGCCCTGATCTTCGCGATCTCCAGCCTGCGCGAGGTGCAATGGGAAGTGACGCCGAGCACGCCGGGCACGCGCTCGCCGGCGGCGAATTTCTCCGGCGAGATCGTCACCGAGCGCTGGATCCACGTCGCCATCGTCAACGACCCGGCGCAGAACAGCACCGTCATGTACGTGGAGGGCGCGCCCATCCTGCGCAACGCGTCCAACACGAACGGCATCGCGTTCAGCAGCGCCAGCGACCGGATGATCATCGGCGGCGGCGTCTACGCGAACGCGCCGTCGAACGGCTTCCTCGGCAGCCTGGGCGAGATCCGCATCTGCAGCGAGCCTCTGAGCGCCGACAAGTGGCTCACCGCGCGCAAGCGATGAGCCCGACGCGGCGGGCGAGCTGAAGGCGACGGGCCCGCCCGCGCCCGGGTTGNGCCGCGCGGGCTGTCACGGCAGTCGGGGTCTGGCGCTGGAGGACTCGAACAGGACATGGTCCAGCGACCACCGCCCCGGACCCCGACCCACCAGATACAGCATCGGCGCCGCCCAGCTCAGGTGGGTCGGCCAGCCCGACGGATAGACGAAGAGCTGGATCACTGCCGTCATCCCCAGCACCCCCAGCGCCGCCAGGCGGGTGAACAGCCCCAGCACCAGCAGGATGGGCAGGAGATGCTCGGCGCCGGTGGCGAGGTAGGCCGCCCATTCGGGCGGGATCAGCGGCAGCGCGTAGTCCTGGCGGAACAGCAGGAAGGTGGTGTCGGTGAGCGTGAACCAGCCCTCGACCTTGGTGCGGCCGGACAGCCAGAAGACGCCCGCGATGCTGAAGCGGCAGGCCAGCGCGATCAGGTCGTGCGAGATCAACCGCTCCAGGCGCGCGCGCAGCGCGGCGAGCGACCACGAGGCGCCGCTCAGGGCGCGGGACGAGGACGTGGACAGGGTGTTCATGACGGCATCTCCGTGAGGGCGGCGAAAGCGCCTTGTTGAAGCAGGCGACCCAGCGAGGCGCCGGGGTCGAAGCAGGCATGGCGGGCCTGGACCGCGTCCAGCGCCTCGCCGAGTGGCTGACCGGCGGCGCAGGCCTCCAGCAGCGCGCAGTCGGCGCTGTCGATGGCCAAGCCCAGCACCGCGCCGGCGGGCCGCGTCAGCAACGCGCCCTGGCCGTGCCAGCACGGCGGATTCGGATCGGCGGCCGCGGTCCTTGCGGCCTGCCAGAGCGAGAAGGCGGGCCAGTCCGCGTACCAGCGCCAGCGGGCCGCGGGATGCGGCACCAGCCGCGCGGTGGCGAGCCGCGCGGGATCGAGTGCCGCAATCGTGTGGAGATCGAGCACCGGCGCGTCGGCCGCCACGTGGCATTCGCTCCAGAGGCGGTCCAGCCGCGCGACCTCGCCCAGCCAGGGCCAGTCGCCGCCGGCTAGCGCCTGATCGAGGAAGGCCGGGAAGTGGGCGCCGTAGTGCTGCAGGTCACCGCCCGCGGGCGGGGCGGCCCGCGCGGCGTCCAGCGCGACGGCCCGCATCCAGTCGTCGCCGACCAGCCGGTGGACGGCCGGGTACAACGAGACCAGCGCCTCCGCGCAGCCCTTCAGCACGGTGTTGCGATAGACGGCGAATCCCGGCTGCGCCGCCGGCCCCTCAAGCGGGGCCCGATCGTCGGCCTCGGCCCACAGGTCGCGCCAGAACGCGGTCTGGAATTCAACGAGCGTCATGCGGTCACCTCCAGCGCAAGGCGCGGGGCGGCCGCGAGCACCGACTGGGCGCGGCCGCGCTCGGCGATCAACTCGGCGAACGGCGGCAGGTGGCCGTCGCGCTCGAGCAGGGTGGGGCGCGGTCCGATGCGGGCGGTCAGCCGCTCCAGCAGGGCCCAGACCAGCGCCGCCACCGGCGCGTCGTGGCTGTCGATCAGCAGACCGGTCGACGGATCCGCGTCGGGGCGGTGGCCGGCGACATGGATCTCCATCACCGCGTCGCCGTCGATCGCGTCGATCCATGCCACGGCGTCCAGGCCGAGGTTGCTGGCCGACACGAACACGTTGTTGACGTCGACCAGCAGGCCGCAGCCGCTGCGTCGGACCAGCTCGTGCAGGAAGTCGACCTCGCCCCACGCATGCTCCAGGCGCAGGTAGTGCGAGGGGTTCTCGATGGCGACCGGGCGCCGCAGCGCATCCTGCAGCCGCGACACGTTGGCCACGACGCGCCGCAGCGCTTCGGTCGTGCGTGGCACCGGCAGCAGGTCCGGCGCGTAGGCGCCGCCGGCGCGGCTCCAGGCCAGGTGCTCGGACACCAGCGCCGGCGCCACCCGGTCGACCAGCGCCGCCAGTCGCCGCAGGTGATCNCGGCGCCGCCCAGCGAGGCCGAGACGCCATGCAGCGACAGCGGGTGCGTGGCCCGCAAGGCCTCGAGCAGGGCCAGGCGCGGGCCGCCGGCGACGAGGTAGTTCTCGGGATGGACCTCGAACCAGAGCCCCGGATCGCGCGCGGCCAGCGCGTCCTCCGCGAACTCGGGCTTGAAGCCCAGGCCGGCGCCCAGCGCGCACGTCATGGCCGCCCGATCAGGACTTGGTGGTGGTCAGCGAGCCCATGCCCTTGGGCGTCTTGATCGTCGTGCAGGTGCCGGCGGGCACGTACTTCCAGGCATTGGCCTGGTAGTCCATCTTGGCGGTGCCGGCGCAGGTGGTGCCGGGGCCGGCGGCGCAGTCGTTCTTGCCGGCCATCGCCACGCCGTAGCAGCGCTCCTTCTCGGCGGCGGCGGGCTTGGCGTCTTGCGCCATCGCGGAAGCGGACAGGGTGGTCAGCGTGACCAGGGCGAGGCTCAGGGTGGTCGACTTCATGGGGGCACTCCTTGTGCGGTGGATCGGGGTTGTGGGTCGGACGCGGCGGCGATTCCGTCGCGTTCCGGCAGCTAGTTCGCGATGGAAGTGCTCCGGGTTACAGCGCCACGGGAAATTTCCCGGATTCTTTTTTTCGAGCGGTCTGTAACCTTCCAGGCCCATGACGCGAATAGACCCCGTGATCGCGACCGAGCATGAGCTGCACGAGCTGTTCCTGGCCGGGCTGGACGGGGACGCGGCGGCCTACCGCCACTTCCTCGAACGCCTGGGTGCCTTGCTGCGCGGGTACTTCCGGCGTCGGCTGCAGCAGCTGCCGGACGAGGTCGAGGACCTGGTCCAGGACACCTTGATGGCCGTGCATGCGCAGCGCCAGACCTATCGCCGCGGCGAGCCGCTGACCGCCTGGGTGCACGCGGTGGCCCGCTACAAGCTGGTGGACCTCTGGCGCCGGCGCGCGCGGCAGGAGGCCTTGAACGATCCGCTGGACGAGGACCTGGCCGTGTTCGCGACCGCCGACCACGAGGCCGGCGACACCCGTCGCGACCTCGGCCGGCTGCTGGATCGGCTGCCGACCAGCCAGCGCCTGCCCATCCTGCACACCAAGCTGGAAGGCCTGTCGGTGGAGGAGACCGCGCGCCTCACCGGCATGAGCGAATCGGCGGTGAAGGTCGGCGTGCATCGCGGCTTGAAGGCGCTGGCGCGCCTGTGGAAGGACATGACATGAAGACCGACGAGCTCATCGCGCTGCTGGCCCGGGATGCCGGCCCGGTGCCCACGGGCGTGGGGGAGCGGCGCTTCGCCGCGGCGCTGGCGCTGGGCATCCTGGCGTCCCTGGCCTGGGTGCAGGCCGCCTTCGGCCTGCGGGCCGACCTGCCGCTGCTGATGACGACCGCCGACTTCTGGCAGAAGGTCGCGATGCCGCTGGCGGTGGCGGTCACCGGGCTGGTCGTGGTCTTCCGGCTGGGCCATCCGGGCGCGCGGGTGCGCGGCTGGTGGCTGGGCGTGTGGCTGCCGGTGTCGCTGCTGTGGATCTGGGCTGCGGCCGTGCTGTGGATGGCCGAGCCGGCCGCGCGCATGCCGCTGGTGCTGGGCACCACCTGGCGCAGTTGCGTGTTCAACGTGACGGCGACCGCGCTGCCGATCGGCATCGCGCTGCTGTGGGCGCTGCGCGGCCTGGCGCCGACGCGGCCCACGTTGACGGGCGCGGCGGCTGGCTGGCTGGCCGGCGCGGTGGGCGCGTGCGTCTATTCGCTGCACTGCCCGGAGATGGCCGCGCCCTTCGTCGCCGTCTGGTACGTGCTGGGCATGGGGCTGTCGGCGGCGCTGGGGGCGCTCGCCGGGCGGCACTGGTTGAGATGGTGAGCCCGCACGCGGGCGCTCGGCGCGATGGCCGCCCGGTCGTCGCGTGGGCATCCCAAGCCGCAGTCGCGGCTATTCGTCGCGCCCGAACCGCGATTGCACGCGCCGATCGAGCGCGCCGGACGCGGCGGCCTTGAGCAGGCCGCGGAAGGTCGCGCAGGCGGCGTGGCTCTTGGCGGGGCAGACGGCCGCGTGCTTCAGCCCGCGGCTGATGGCGCGCAGCTGGCGGATCGTCGCGTCGATCTCGTCGGCCTTGGCGGCCAATAACTGACGGTCGATCACCGGGCCGGTGGGCGTCAGCATCGACTGGATCTCGTCCAGCGACAGCCCGCCCGCCTGACCGAGCGCGATCAGCGCCAGGTCGTCCAGCACCTTCGCCGGGAACTGGCGCCGCGCGCCGGCCGGTCCGAGCGACCGGATCAGCCCGCGCTGCTCGTAGTAGCGCAGCGTCGAGGACGCAATGCCGGTCCGTTTCGCGACCTGCGCGATGTCCATCGGACCGGGTGGGGATTGGCTCATGAGCGCTTGACTTGAAGTTGACTTCAACTTCTATCGTGCCGCCCATCGACGCCACACGTCAACCCGCCACCCCAACTGCCCGCGACTGCCCACGAGGCCCACGATGACAAGCCCGCCGCTGCCCCTCCTCCTTTCCCTGCCGCCGGGTGCCCTCGGCCACATCGCGCTGATCGGCATCGGTGCGACCGCCATCCTCGACCTCTGGCTGATGGCGCTGCGACGCGCCGGCGTGCCCACGCAGCCGATGGCCTGGATCGGACGCTGGGTCGGGCACATGGCGCGGGGGCGATTCGCTCACGCCTCGATCGGACAGGCGCCGGCCGTGCCGGGCGAAGCGGTCCTCGGATGGCTGGTGCACTACGCCGTCGGCATCGCCTTCGCGGCCTTGCTCGTGGTGATCGCCGGACCCGGCTGGCTCCTCGCGCCGAGCTGGGAGCCGGCGCTGGGCGTTGGCGTCGCCACGGTGCTGATGCCCTGGTTCGTCATGCAGCCCGCGATGGGCGCCGGTATCGCGGCGAGCCGCACCGCCGCGCCCTTCCAGAACCGGCTGCGCAGCCTGGCCAACCACCTCGTGTTCGGCATCGGCCTGCTGGTCAGCGCGCTGGCGCTGCAAGCGCTGCGATGAGCGGGCGTGGCCGCGCCGCTGCCCCGATGTCTGCCTGTCCGCCGTTTCTTCCCTCGAAAGGACTCCCATGAAAGCCACTGCCATCCCCACCGACCGACCGGTCCGGACGCCACGCCGCCTTGCGATCGTCTATCACAGCGCCCACGGGCACACGGAGCACATCGCGTCGCACATCCGGGCGGGCGCTCGCGACGTGCCCGACGTCGTGGCCGACCTGCTGAAGGCCGAGGACCTCACCGCGACGCCGGCCGACCTGATCGCCTACGACGGACTGGTGCTGGGCTCGCCGACCTCTCTGGGCGGCGTGGAGGCCGACAGCCTGGTCGCCGCGTCCGCCACGGCGGGCGTTTCCGCATGACGCCCGAGCGCCGCGCCGGCCTGCTGTTCGGCTTCATCCTGTCGGGGCTGATGTCGCTGCTCGTCTCGGCGGTGACCACGCTGCGCGCGGTGGGGCTGGTCGAGGGCGTCGGCGGTCTGTGGATGACGGGGTGGCTCAGCGCCTGGGTGATCGCGTTTCCCACCGTGCTGGTCGTCGCGCCGCTGACGAGGCGGCTGGTGGCACGGCTGATGGGGCGACGAATGGGATGAGGACTTCTCCTCCCCGCGCGCGGGAGGTCCGAGTCCGCTGCCGCGGTCCCGGCCGCGGTTCCCGCTACCTCACGGGATATACGACAACGGCAGCGCCGTCGTGAACTTCAGCTCCTCCATCGCGAAGCTGGAGCTGACGTCCGAGAGCTGCGTGTTGGCGATCAGCCGCTTGTAGACCTGGTCGTAGGCCGCGATGTCCGGCACGACCACGCGCAGCAGGTAATCGACGTCGCCGCTCATCCGGTAGAACTCGACGACCTCCGGGATCGCCTCGACCGCGGCGCGGAACTGCTCGAACCAGCCTTGCGAATGCATGCTGGTCCGCACCGACACGAACACCGTCACTCCGACGTTGACCTTCTTCGGATCGACCAGCATCACGTTGCGGGTGATCACGCCCGACTCCTTGAGCCGCTGCACCCGGCGCCAGCAGGGCGTCGTGGACAAGCCCACCTCCGCCGCCAGGTCGCTGACCTGGACCGTGGCGTCCCGCTGCAGCACATGCAGGATCTTGCGGTCAATGGAATCCAGTTTTGTCATTTCCGGCCGCCTTGGAATGCATTTGCTGAAAGCGATGAAGAACAGGTGGATTTTGCATGCGGATTCCACGGTGGCCTTCTGACAATCGTCGGCCATGGAAATCTATCTCGACGCCAACGCCACCACCCCCGTCCTGCCGCAGGCCCGCGAGGCCGCGCTCTCCGTGATGGCGGACGCGTTCGGGAACCCCAGCAGCATCCACGGCAGCGGCCTCAAGGCCCGCGCCCGGCTCGACGAGGTCCGCGCCACCGCGCGTCGGGTGCTGGGCGCGCCGGGCGGACGGCTGGTCTTCACCAGCGGCGCGACCGAAGGCATCCAGACCGCCGTCCTCTCCGCGCTGACCGCGCTGCGCCAGCGCCGCGACGCCGGCCAGGCGATCCCGCCGCAGCTGCTGTACGGCGCCACCGAGCACAAGGCCGTCCCCGAGGCGCTCAAGCACTGGAACGCGCTGCTCGGCCTGGGGTTGGAGGTCGTCGCGATCCCGGTGGGTCTGGACGGCCGCCATGACCTCGTCTGGCTGCGCGAGCAGGTGTCCGCCGCCGGCCTGGTCTGCACGATGGCGGCCAACAACGAGACCGGCGTCATCAGCGACCTCGACGGCATCGCCGAGGTGTTGCGCGGCAGCGGCGCGCTGTGGCTGGTCGACGGCGTGCAGGCGCTGGGCAAGCTGCCGCTGCAGCTCGGCGAGCGCGCCATCGACTACGCGCCGTTCTCCGGCCACAAGCTCTACGCGCCCAAGGGCATCGGCATGCTCTACGTCCGCGAAGGCGCGCCGTTCACGCCGCTGATGGCGGGCGGCGGCCAGGAGGGCGCGCTGCGCTCCGGCACCGAGAACATGGCCGGCATCGCCGCGCTGGGTGCGGTGCTGGACGCGCTCGAGCAGGGCGGCACCTTCGCCTCGCTCAGCCAGCTGATCGACCGCCGCCAGCGCCTGGCCGACGCGCTGCGCGACGCCTTCCCCGGCGTGGTGTTCAACGCGCCGTTCGACATCAGCCTGCCCACCACGCTGAACGTCTCCGTCCCGGGCCTGGGCGCGAAGCTGCTGCTCGACCTCTTCGACGCCGCCGGCCTGCGCGTCAGCGGCGGATCGGCCTGCGGCGCGTCCAAGGCCGCGCCGAGCTACGTGCTCCAGGCCATGGGCCTGCCGGCATGGCGCGCCGCGTCGGCGGTGCGCCTGTCCTTCGGCGCGGCCGATACCGACGCCACGCTGGAGGAAGCCTGCCGCCGCGTGCGCGCCTGCGGCGAGTCGCTGCGCGCCACCTGTCAGACGCCGTCGCCGAACGACAGCCCGCAGGCGCCGGACCTGCTGACGCGCTTCACCGTCGACGGCGCCTGCTGCTACGTCGTCGCCGATGTCGCCAGCCGCCGCTGCGTCGTCGTCGATCCGCTGCCGGAGCTGACCGGCACGCTGGCGCAATGGCTGCGATGTCGCGGCCTGTCGCTGGCGGCGGTGCTCGACACCCACAGCCATGGCGATCACGCCTCCTCGGCGCAGGCGCTGCGCGACGCGGTGCCGGAGTTGCTGTCCGAGGAGGCCTGGCCGGGCCGGGTCGATGCCCTGGGCTGGCCCGCGGGCGCCGAGGTGATCGCCCTGGGCGCCTACCGCCTGTCGCGCCTGGCGACCCCCGGCCACACCGAGGACTCGACCGCCTACCTCCTGCATGCCGGCGGCGACCTGGTCGCGACCTTCGTCGGCGACACGGTGATGCCGGGCGCGCTCGGCCGCAGCGATTTCGCGCAGAGCGCGCCGGCCGCCTTCGGGCCGTCGCTGAAGACGCTGGAGCGCAATGTCGGCCTGGACGGCCTGCTGCTGCCCGGCCATGACTACGACGACCGCTTCGCCACGACGCTGGCGGTCGAATGCGAGGCGCAGCCGCTGCTCGATGGCGTGCTCAAGGGCCGGCTCAGCGCCGAGGCCTTCGCGATCGGCAAGGGCGTGCTGGAGCACGACCTCGCGCCGACCCAGTACCAGACCATGGCGTGCGGCGCGCGCGTGGCCTGCGCGCGGTCGACGGAACGCGTCGAGCTGGACGTGGCCGGCCTGCAGGCGCTGCTGGGCGAGGGCGCTCATCCGAAGCCGGTGCTGGTCGACGTGCGCGAGGCCTACGAGGCGCGGCTGAGCCCGAACGAGGCGCTCGCGCCCGAGGCGGTGCCGCTGTCCGCGCTGATCAATGCGTTGCCGCGCTGGCGCGCCTTGCCGGCCGACACGCCGGTGGTCTTCTTCTGCCGCAGCGGCAATCGCAGCGCGCAGGCGGCGCGGGCGCTGCGCCGCCTCGGCCATGCGCAGTCCTGGAGCCTGGCCGGCGGCCTCGCCCTGTGGCCGGAAGCCGGTGCCTCGCTCGCGACCGGCGCGCGCGGCAATCCCAATGCCGGCACCACCAGCGGCGTCCCGATCGCCTTCGACGCGATCGCGATCTGAGCGGCCTCGCGCGCTCGCCCTCCTTGGGGCCATCCCTGGATTGACCGTCGGACGGAGTGCCTCTATGCTTGGTGCTTGAAAGCGCTTTCATAAGCGCGCAGCAAAAGGGCATTCCCATGACGGAGACAACGACGGGGCGCGCCAGCGCCTCGCTGCGATGGACGCTGTCCGCCAAAGGCGCGGACCTGGCGAGTTCGACGCGCCTGGCCGCGCAGCCCGACCTGGCGCTGCAGCCGGCGGCGCAGCTGATGGCCGATGCTGCGATCGCCGGCATGCCCAAGCTGGTGGTGAACAGCGCCAGGCGCTTCCAGCGCATCGAGGGCTTCGGCGGCGCGTTCACCGAAGCCGCCGCGACCACCTGGCAACAGCTGCCGCCCGCCGAGGCCAACGCGCTGCTGCAGGCCTACTTCGACGTCGGCGCCGGCCACGGCTACACCTTCAACCGGGTGCACATGAACAGCTGCGACTTCTCGCTGGGCAACTACGCCCATGCGGAGGTCCCCGGCGACGAGGCGCTGGCCCACTTCAGCATCGATCGCGACCGCCGCGCGCTGCTGCCGATGATCAAGGCCGCGATGAAGGTCGCCGCCCGGCCGATGAAGCTGCTGGTCTCGCCCTGGAGTCCGCCGGCGTGGATGAAGACCAATGGCGAGATGAACAACGGCGGCAAGCTGCTGGCCCGATACGCCCGGGCCTGGGCGCAGTGCTACGTGAAGTTCATCCAGGCCTACGAGGCCGAGGGCGTGCCCATCTGGGGCGTCTCGGTGCAGAACGAACCCGACGCGGTGCAGCGCTGGGATTCCTGCGTCTACAGCGCCGAGGAGGAACGCGACTTCGTCCGCGACCACCTCGGTCCGGCGTTGCACGCGGCCGGCCTGGCGCGCATCCGCATCGTGATCTGGGACCACAACCGCGACCAGATGGTGCAGCGCGCCGACGTCGTCTACTCGGACCCCGAGGCGGCGAAGTACGTCTGGGGCTGCGGTTTCCACTGGTATGTCGAGGACCACTTCGACCACGTCGGCCTGCTGCATGACGCCTATCCGGACAAGCAGCTGCTGTTCACCGAGGGCTGCCAGGAAGGCGGCCCGCACATCGGCTCCTGGGCGACCGGCGAGCGCTACGGGCGCAGCATCATCAACGACCTCAATCGCTGGACCGTGGGCTGGATCGACTGGAACCTGCTGCTGGACGAAACCGGCGGGCCCAACCACGTCGGCAACCTGTGCAGCGCGCCGATGCTGGCGGACCGGGAGCAGAACCGGCTGATGCCGCAGAGCGCCTACGACTATCTCGGCCACTTCAGCCGCTTCATCCGGCCCGGCGCGCATCGGGTGCTGTGCTCGGCCAGCAGCCAGGACCTGGAATGCACCGCCGCGCTCAACGAGGACGGCAGCATCGCCGTCGTCGTGATGAACCGCAGCGAGCGCGCGCACCAATTCACGCTGCGCATCGACGGCCAGGCCGGCGTCGCGGCGCTGCCGGCGCGCTGCATCGCGACCTACCTGCTGCCGCGCTGAGGCGGGGACGACCGCATGACCGTCGCCGATGTCACCGCCTCCGCCCGCGTCGAGGCGCTCTACCTGTACCCGGTGAAGTCCTGCGCCGGCGCGCGCGTGTCCGAGCTCCGCTTCGATGCCGACGGCCGCATCGAGGGCGATCGCGAATGGATCGTGGTCGACGCGCGTGGCGAGCTGGCCTGGCTGGGCTCGCATCCGAAGCTGGCGCTGCTCCAGCCGAGCCTGCTGCCGGATGCGCTGCTGCTGCGCGGCGGCGGGCAGCAGCCGCTGCGGCTGTCGCGCGAGCCCGAGGGCGACGCGACGCAGGCACTGATCTGGCATCCCGGCGAGCGACGCATGCTGGGCCACGCCGGACGCGACGCCGGCGCGCTCGCGGCCCAGTTCCTGCGCGACCTGACCGGCGAGGAGCTGCGGCTGGTGAAACTAGAGCGCGACGCGATGCTCGCCACCGCGCCGCATCCGCTGCATGCGGTGTCGACGGCCTCGGTGGTGGAGCTCAACGCGCATCTGGCGACGTTGGGACTGGGACCGGTGGACGTGCGCCGGCTGCGGCCCAACCTGGTGCTGGGCAACGGACCGGACGGGGGGATGCCCTTCATCGAGGAGCACCTCACGCAGATGGTCTGGCGCGACGGGGAGGGCGCCTGGCGACGCCTGGTCCATCGGATGCCGTGCGAGCGCTGCGTTGTGCCCAACGTCGATCCCGACACCGGCCAGGCGCAGGCCGGCATCGACACGGCGATCGCGGCGCTGAGCGCGCAGCGTTGGCCGGGACAGGCCTCGCGCTTCGGCGTCTACCTGCAGCCGCCGTCGGGCGGCTCGCTGGCAGAAGGCGCCAGCCTGACGATGGAGCTCGACTTTTGAGCGCCGGCCGCGGACTTTCCCGCCGCGGGCTGCTGGCGGCGATGACGGCGCCCGCCTGGACCGGCGTGCTGGTCGTGCCGGCGCGGGCGCAGCCGCGCGAGGTGCTGACAGTCGCCGCCTTTCCGCTGATGGACGAGATCGCCAGGGCGGCGATCCCGGCCTGGCAGGCGCTGCATCCGGACGTCGAGCTGCGCATCCTGATGCGGCAGTACAGCGACCACCACACGGCGATGACGACCGCCCTGTCGACCGCGGTCGGGCTACCCGACGTGATGGCGTTGGAGGCCAGCTTCGTCGGCCGCTTCGCCCAGGGCGGCGGCCTGGAGGACCTGCGGCAGCCGCCCTTCGGCATCGAGTCGGTGCGCGCGCGGCTGGTGCCGTATGCCTACGACCAGGCGATCGCGCGCAGCGGCGCGGTGGTGGCGATGCCGGCGGACATCGGCCCCGGGACCCTGCTGTATCGCAAGGACATCCTGGACCGCGCGGGACTGGCGCCGGAGGACCTCACGCGCAGCTGGGACGCCTACGTCGCTGCCGGCGAGCGCATCAAGGCGCGCACCGGCGCCTACCTGGTCGCCAACGTGCAGGAGATCAAGGACATCCTGGTGGCCGACGGCCTGCGGCCGGGCGAGGGCGTCTACTTCGACACCGAGTCGCGGGTGCTGGTGAACACGCCGCGCTTCGAGCGCGCCTTCGAGGTGTCCCTGCGCGCCCGCCAGAAGGGACTGGATGCGAAGGTGCAGGCCTGGTCCAACGACTGGGGGGCGGGCTTCAAGCAGGGGCGGCTGGCGACGGAGCTCTCGGGCGCGTGGCTGGTGGGGCAGCTCAATGCCTTCGTCGCGCCGGAGACCAAGGGCCTGTGGCGGGCGGCCTCCTTGCCGGGCGGCTCGCAGGTGCCCTACGGCGGCACGTTCTATGCAATCGCGCGCCGGTCGGCGCCGGCGCGCAAGCGCCTGGCCTGGCAGTTCATCCAGCTGATGACGCTGGACCCGGCGCGGCAGCTGCAGGCCTTCAAGGACTATGACGCCTTCCCCGCGCTGCGCGACGTGCACGACGATCCCTTCTTCAGCGAGCCGGTGGACTTCCTCGGCGGGCAGCGGGCGCGCCTGCTGTGGCGCGACGATGCCCTGCGCATCACCGCCTTGCCGGTCCACAAGCAGAACAAGTTCGCCGAGGAAGTGGTGCAGACCGAGCTGGACAAGGTGCTGCGCGGGCACAAGACGATCAAGGCGGCGCTCGCGGATGCCGAGCAGCTGCTGCTGCGGCGCGCGAAGCGCTGAAGGAAAGGGAGCTCTTTCATGAAGCAACGATTGACGCGGCGCTGGGCCGCCGTGCCGCTGTTGGCGGCCCTGACGATCGACGGCGGCGCGGCGTTGGCGCAGACCGCGACCGGCAAGGGCGGCGCGGCCTCCGGGCCGATCGCCCTGCCGGCCGGCTACACGCTGGTGTGGTCGGACGAGTTCGACCGGGACGGGCTGCCCGACCCGTCGAAGTGGGCCCACGACACCGGCATGAACCAGCAGGGCTGGCACAACCGCGAGCAGCAGTACTACGCCGGTCCGCGCCTGGAGAACGCGGCGGTGCGCGACGGCCGGCTGGTCATCACCGCGCGCAAGGAGGCGCTGTCGTCGCGGCCCGACTGGGGCGGCCAGCAATACAGCTCGACGCGGCTGATCACGAAAGGCAAGGCCGAGTGGACCTACGGCTTCTTCGAGATCCGCGCCCGGCTGCCCTGCGGCCGCGGCACCTGGCCGGCGATCTGGACCCTGGGTAGCCAGGGCGACTGGCCGGCCGCCGGGGAGCTCGACATCCTCGAGCACATGGGCCAGAAGCCGGACTGGGTCTTCAGCACGGTCCACACGAGCTCCGGGCACGGCGGGCATGGCGTCGGCGACGGCCGCAAGCTCGCGACCGCCTGCGGCCAGTTCCACGATTACCAGATGCTGTGGACGCCCCGGGAGATCCGCTTCGGCATTGACGGCCAGGTGCATGCCGCCTATCTCAACCTCGGCCAGGGCCCGGCGCAATGGCCGTTCGACAAGCCGCAGTTCCTGATCCTCAACCTCGCCATCGGCGGCGACCTGGGCGGGGAGATCGACGACGCGATCTTCCCGGTCAGCTACGAGGTGGCCCACGTGCGGGTGTATCAGCAGGCGCGCTGAACGCAGGCCGCCGCCGGCGGTCGCGGGACCAGGCGCGGATCGATGGTCTACTTCCGGCTTGGCCGGAGACCGCAAGACGGTCTTCATGACCTGGTCCGTCGACACGTCCGTCGACCGCCCATCGACCTGCTTCGAGAGCCCCACTTGTCCCGCAGTACCCAAGGCGCCACGCTGCTCGGCCTGATCGCCATCCTGTTCTGGAGCACCTCCGTCGGCGTCACGCGCAGCACGATCGAGTTCCTCGGCCGGACCGGCGCGCCGGCGGTGATGTTCACCCTGTCCGCCTTGCTCCTGCTGCCCACGCGCAGCNGCGCTGCGCGAGTTGCCGCGGCGCTACCTGTGGCTGGGCGCCGCGCTGTTCGTCGGTTATGAGCTGTGCTTCGTGCTCGCGCTCGGTTTCGCGCGGACGCGGCACGAGGCCATCGAGGTCGGCATGGTGAATTACCTCTGGCCCAGCCTCACCGTGCTGTGTTCCGCGATCGCCGGCGGGCAGCGGCTGAATGCGCTGATGCTGGGCGGCCTGGCGCTGGCCTTCACCGGGGTCGTCACCGCGTCCTCGCCGCCCGAGGGGCTGTCGCTGGCGCGCTTCTTCCACAACGCCGCGTCGAATCCGCTGGCCTATGGCCTGGCCTTCGTCGGCGCGATCGTGTGGGCGCTCTACAGCACCTGCACCCGCTACATGGCCGAGGGCCGGAACGCGCTGTGGTTCTTCATGGCGCTGAGCGCCGCCGGCTTCTGGGTGGTGCACGCGCTCAACCCGGAGCGAGCGCCGATGCAGGCGTCGATGCATGTCGTCATCCAGGTCGCGCTGGCCAGCACCGCGGTGACGCTGGCCTATACCTTCTGGAACCTCGGCGTGCTGCGCGGCAACATCCACCTGCTGGGGCTGGCGGCGAACGGCACGCCGGTGATGTCGGCGCTGTTCGCGTCGCTGTTGCTGAGCGCGCACCTGCCGCCGATCTTCTGGGGCGGCGCGGCGCTGGTGGCGCTCGGCTCGCTGGTGGCGGGGATCGGGGCGCGACGCGCCGCCCGGCGCGCCGATTGAACGATTGAAGCAACGGCGATGATCCGCCCGATCAAGACATCGCGATCACGCATGCCCAGGGAGGGGCTTGGATGAACGAGAACGAAGAGGCGCCGACCGCCGCCGAGCCGGCCCGCGTCGACCTGGCCGCCTGGTGCCTGGCGGCGTGCCGGGTGGCGACCTTCCGCGCACCGCCGTGGGAACGGCTCGTCACCGGCCCGACCTGGATCGCCGCGCTGCTGCTGGGGCATCTGCTGCTGGCCTTCGGCGTCCAGCGCCTGGCCATCGACGGACCCGCGCGGCTGTACTGGCCGGCGGTGCTGAACGGCTGGGCGGCCACGGTCCTGTGGATCTGGATCAGCTGGATCGCCGTCCGCGCCGCGCGTCAGCGGCCGGGGGCCGCCCCGGTGCCCGACACGTCGGTGGTGCTGACCCTGGTGATGGCCAACAGCGCGCTGATCTCCGTCGCGGTCAGCCTGCTCCTCGTGCCGCTGCTGCAACTGCTTGGCCCGCTGGAAAGCTGGCCGCTCGGCGCCCGTTGGGGCGTCTGGCTGTTGCCGATGATGTGGATGCTGGCGACCGCCACCGGCCTGCTCTGGCGAGTCATCCCTTCCGCCGCGCCCCGCGCGTTCGCGGGCCTGGTGGCGCTCGCGGCCGTCGCCATCGCGGGCTGGTTGCAGCCGGCGATGTTCTGGTGGCCCGATCTGTCAGCAAAGACCACCGGCACCGCTACGGCCGATGAAGACGCCGCCACCGACCCGGGCCTGAAGCTCACCGAGGCCGTGCTGGCCGCGCAGCCGCGCCTGATCGCCGAGGCCCTGGACGCCTTGCCGCGCTCGGAGCCGGATCGGATCAAGGTCTACGCGGTCACCTACGCGCCCTACGCGATCGAGGACGTCTTCAAGCGCGAGAGCGCCGTCGTCGCCCAGGCGATGGCGGAGCGCTTCGGCGCCGGCGACAGGACGGTCCAGCTGGTGATGAATCCGTCCACGACCGAGTCGCTGCCCTGGGCGACGCAGGCCAACCTGCGCCGGACGCTGGACCGCATGGGGCAGGTGATGGATCGCGACAAGGACGTGCTCTTCCTCCATCTCACCTCGCACGGCGGCCGCGACGGGCAGTTGGCCGCCGAGGCCTGGCCGCTCGAATCCGAGCCGGTGACGCCGGCGCTGCTGAAGCAGTGGCTGGACGAGGTCGGCATCCGCTGGCGCGTGATCTCGATCTCGGCCTGCTACTCGGGCAGCTGGATCGAGCCGCTCGCGGGCGACGACACCCTGGTGATGACGGCGGCCGACGCGACCCACACCTCGTATGGCTGCGGGTCGCGCTCGCCGCTGACCTTCTTCGGGCAGGCGCTCTACGTCGACGCGCTGAAGGACACCTGGTCCTTCGCGCAGGCCCATGCGCGGGCGCGCCAGCTCATCGAGGTCCGCGAGCGCGAGGCCGGCAAGACCGACGGTTATTCGAATCCGCAGATCCGCGAAGGCGCGGCGATCGGCGAGGTGCTGCGGCGCCTGGAGCGGCAGCAGCAGGGGCAGTGAGGACAACACCCTCACGCGTATGAGCGGTCGTGGCTATCATCGCCCCCGCAGACAAGGAGTCGAGATGGCATCACGCTTCTGGTTGGCGCTCCAGGTGGGCGCGCTCTTCAGCCTGTCGGCCGCGGCCCAGGACCTCACCCTGACGCGGCTGGACTGCGGCAGCGGCAGCAACGACCCGCGTCGCTTCAGCGACACCTACGCCTACACCGAGACCACCAAGCCCTTCACCTTCAGCTGCTACGTCATCCGGCATGGCAACGACGTGATGGTCTGGGACACCGGCTACCTGCCGGGCTCGGTGCCCAACGCCACCAACAAGCCGCTGGCCGACCTGCTGCGGCAGATCAAGGTCGAGCCCGGCGAGGTGAAGTACGTCGGCATCAGCCACTACCACGCCGACCACACCGGCCAGCTCGCCCCGCTCAGGAATGCGACCTTGCTGATCGGCAAGGGCGACTGGGAAGGCGTCACCGCCACGCCGCCGATGAGCGGCGCCAACGTCAAGGGCTTCGCCGAATGGATCGCCGAGAAGCGCAAGGTCGAGACGCTGAGCGCCGACAAGGACGTGTTCGGCGACGGCAGCGTCATGATCCTGCGCGCGCCGGGGCACACGCCGGGCCACTCGATGCTGCTGGTGCGGCTCAAGGAGATGGGGCCGGTGCTGCTGAGCGGCGACGCGGTCCACTTCCATGAGAACTACGAGCACGACGGCGTGCCCGGCTTCAACGACGACCGCGCGCAGACGCTCGCGTCGATCCAGCGCATGAAAGAGATCGAGAAGAACCTGAAGGCGACGGTCATCATCCAGCACGACCCGCGCGACATCGGCAAGCTGCCGGCCTTCCCCAACGCGGCGAAGTAGCCGGCGCGGCCGCGTCCCGCGAACCGGGCGCGATTACACGCGGGTACGGCCCTAGCATCGCGCGCATGACGCAAATTCCTTCCCGACGCCTGGTGCTGAGCGCGGCACTGGCGGCGCCGGCCGTGGTGGCCGCCGCTCCCGCACCCTCCGCCAGCGCCAGCGCGGCCGTCCTGCGCCTGGCGCCGGGCGCCCCCGGCTCGACACTCTCACCGCGGCGCATCGACCAGACGCTGCGCCGCATGGTGGCCGACGGCCGCGCGGCGGGCGTGTCGGCCCTGGTCTGGCAAGCGGGCGTGGAGCGCTACTTCGGCGCCCACGGCCTGGCCGACGTGGAAGCGAAGCGGCCGATGGCGCGCGACACGCTCGCGCGCATCTGGTCGATGACCAAGCCGGTGGCGTCGGTCGCGCTCATGCGGCTGTGGGACGTGGGCCGGTTCCGGCTGGACGATCCGCTGGCAATCTACCTGCCGGAGTTCAGCTCGATGCGGGTCCATGCCGACGATGGCCGCGGCGAGCGGCCGGCCGAGCGGCCGATCCTCGTGCGCGACGTGCTGCTGCACACCGCTGGGCTGACCTATGCGATGGAGGACGGCGCCGCTGATCGGGCCTTCCGCGCCGCGAGTCCGTTCGAGCGCTCACCCGACCTGGCCGCCTTCAGCCGCGCGGTGGCCGCGCTGCCGCTGCGGCATGAACCGGGCACGGCCTGGCACTACGGCACCTCGACCGACATCCTCGCCCGGCTGGTGGAGGCGCTGGCGGAAGAGCCCTTCGATGCGCATGTGCGTCGACACGTGCTGCAGCCGCTGGGCCTGCGGGAGACCGACTGGACCGCGCCGGCCGCGCTGCAGGACCGCATGGCCGCGACCTACCGCCTGTCCGCCGACGGCAAGCCGGAGCGCGAGCCCGATCAGGCCTTCACCTTCGCCAGCGGCGGCGCCGGCCTGATTGGTCCCATCGACGACTACCTGCGCTTCGCCCGGATGCTGCTCGGCGAAGGCGAGCTCGACGGCGTGCGGGTGCTGCGCCCGGCGACGGTGCGCTTGATGCTGGTCGACCACTTGGACCCGGCGATCACGCAGCGGCATTTCCTGTCGAGCCCGGGGCTGGGCTTCGGCTTCGGCGGCTCGGTGCGCATCGCGCCGCCGCTGCGGGACGAGCCGCCCGGCGCGGTGGGCGAGTTCTCATGGGGCGGTGCCGCGTCGACGCTGTTCTGGATAGACCCGGCCAATCAGCTCGCGGTGGTGTTCTTCGCCCAGAAGCTGCCCTTCGACGACGCCCTGCATCGCGACCTGCGACGCGCGGTGTACGGCTAGGCCGCTCAGGGCGCGAGCTTCGTGAACACATCGTCGCGCGCCTTCACGAGCGCGTTGTGGCAGGCGAAGCAGGTCTGGTGCTGGGCCGCGTCGACGGGCTTGCCGTCGATGAAGCGGCCGTAGCCCCAGCCGCCGCTGTCGGCGTAGCGCTTCGAATCCTTGACCATCACCTGCACCGTCGTCGGCGCGCCCGGCACCGTCGCGGCGGGGAACTCGGTGGAGCGCTGCCGCTTCCACGCCAGCTTGACCAGCATGGCGCCGTCAGGGAACGGCAGCTGGCCCAGGCGATAGGCCTTCATCGCGATCGGATTGCCGACCACGGCGCGCAATTCGTCGAGCGGTGCGTCCTCCGTGGCGACGCCCACCATCTCCCATTGGCGATAACCGTCGGGCAGCACCACGCCGTAGATCGGCGAAGCGGGTTTCGATGGCTTTCCCTGGGCCAAGGCGGGGAGCGCGCTGGCAGTGAGCGAAGCCAGGAGAAGCATCGAGGCGAGACGGAGGGCATGCATGTGGGTCTTCCAGGCAAGTGGGGCAGTGCCACGGATCAGACCAAATTCATCGCTGCCTGGGCATTGAACCTTGGTATGGGCAGAGCCTCGTAGTGATCGAGGCTTCGGGCGGTTGCATTCAAAAACCCGTTCGTTGTGAAAGCGCTTTCAGAATCCACCAATATTGCCTAGGATGCGTCCCGCCGGAGAGAAGTCGCGACCCTGGACCCGCGCCGCAGAGCGCTGGCCGGATCGCGCCGATCGGTGCCCTCCAGCACACCATCGACACCTCTTGGAGACATGAATGGGATTTCCGAACCGCATGGGCGCGCCGATGCTGCGCGCCGTCGCCCTGGGCTTGTGCGCGACTGCCGCCGCGCCGGCGTTTGCCAGCGTCACCAATCCGACCATCGGCCGCCTGCTGTGGTCCGAGGAATTCAACGGCGCCTCGTTGAACACCAGTGTCTGGACGCCCTATGACGGCAATGGCTGCCAGATCAACCTGTGCGGCTACGGCAATGCCGAGCTCGAGTACTACAGCCCCAACAACCTCTCGATCGCCGACGTGCCCTTCGAAGCAGGCACGCGCGCCCTGGCGATCCGCGCGCTGCGGCAGACCATCGGCAGCAATGAGTTCACCTCCGGAAAGGTCGATTCCTACGGCAAGGTGCAGGTGCAGTACGGAATGATCGAGATCCGCATGGCCACGCCGCAGGTCACCACCGGGCTGTGGCCGGCCGCGTGGCTGCTGGGGACCAGCCCGCAGGTCTGGCCGCGCAAGGGCGAGATCGACATCGCCGAGCTGGGCCATCGCGCCTCGGCCTGGGCCGCGGCGGGTGCGCCTTCGCCCGACCATTTCGTCGGCGCCAACGTGATCACCTGGTCGCAGGCGGCCTGCGTGCCGGGCAACGAGTCCTGCGCCGCCTCCACCTCCTGGCAGACCAAGAACTGGTACAAGCCGCAGGCCTCATTGGCGAATCGCTTCGTCAAATACCGCTTCTACTGGACCGAAAGCCAGATGCGATTCACCGTCGTCGACAACGACGGCGAACACGACATGTACGACGCGCCGCTGCCGGTGAACTCGACGGCCTTGCAGGCGCCGTTCTACCTGCTGCTGAACATGGCGGTGGGGGGCAACTTCACCGACGCGGCGACGCCCTCGCAGGTGAACGCGCCACTGCCCGCCACGATGTACGTCGACTACATCCGGGTGTATGAACTCGACGGCAAGGGCGAGGTGAAGCTGGGCAATCAGGTGGTGCCGGAAGTCGCCGGGAAATTCGGCGTGTTCACCGACAACACGGTGGTCAACAACAAGCTGGTCGCCGGCAGCACGTCCGACATCTTCCTGTGGAACGGCGCGTCGACCGCGGCCGGCAACACGCTGCCGTATGAAGGCGGCAATGTGATCGCGTGGAGCTACAACACGCCGGGGCAGTGGTTCGGCGGCGGCATCCAGTCCCGCCAGATCCGCGACCTCACCAACTACCGCAATGGCCAGCTGAAGTTCCGGATCAAGATTCCGGCCAATGTGTCCTTCAACATCGGCATTGGCGACACCTACACCAATCAGAATTGGGTGAACTTCCCGGCCAACACCACGGCATTCGGCCTGGTGCGCAATGGCGAATGGGCGACGGCGACCGTTCCGGTGTCGACGCTCATCGGACCGAAGGTCGCGCTGCAATCGATCGCCGACATCTTCATGTTCTCGGGCGACAACAACCGGCTGCCGACCTCGGCCTTCCAGTTCGCGATCGATGACGTGGTGTGGGAGTCCGGCACGACGACGCAGGAGCCGCCGACGCCGGCCGGCATCACCCAGCCATCGGCGAGCACGGTCAAGTTCACGGAGCCAACCGGGACCTGGGCCGACGTGCATTACACGATCAATGGCGGCGGCCAGATGAATGTGCGGATGCTGAAGGAAGGCAGTGGCAATGCCTACACGGTCACCGGGCTGAAGCAGGGCGATGTCGTGCGATTCAACTTCACCTACTGGGACCCGGCCCGCAATGGCGCCTACGACACGGCGCTGCAGAGCTACACGGTGAAGTGAACGCGCGGGATGAGGCGCCAGGGGATTGACGACGACTCGTCAGTCGACGATCTCCGCGCCCCATCCGTCGTAGACCACGCCATGCGTTTCCGCGAGCGCCTCGAATTGCGCCGACAACGCCATGAGCGCATCCAGGTCCGGAATCATGCGGCGGGCGGCGACCACCTGCCAGGTCGGCGCATCGTCCTCCGGACCGAAGATCCGCACATCGAAATCCAATTCGGCCAAGGCGTGCGCGATCGACATCGCGGCGGCTTCTTCGGCGGCGTCGAAGGCGAATTCGGGGACGTGTGGCAAGGACAGATCCGCGCCGAGTTCAACCATCTGCGCCAACACCTTGGCGTCCGGATCGTCGTTGTTGACCAGGCGATCGAGGAGTTCGGGAGAAGTCGGCATGAGTGCGGCGGATGAGGGAGTGAGGAATGGCCTGCCGCCGTCGGTCACGGCGGTGCGGGATCATCCCACGGCGCAACGAGTCGATGCCCTCCGCCCCTGACGTCTTCGCTCGCGCGGCCGGGAGACCCGCGGATCGGGGCGGCCGCATTCGGCGCCCCGACTAACATCGCGCGATGGATCGAAGTATCAAATGGTTCGCTTGGTTGGCGATCGCCGCCGGCATCGCGCTCATGGGCTTTGCCGTCCGTGATTTCACGACGAGCGGCGATTACCCGCCGTCGGGTCTGTCTTGCCGGGCACTCTGCGGCCTGTCTCTCATTGCGGCTGAGTTGCTGGGCAATGAGATCGGCCAACGCGTGCTCGCGGGACTGCAGCTGGCACTCGGCTTGTGCAGCGCGATCCTCGGCGTCAAGCTGATCAAGCGGCGATGAGCGGCGCGCTCGACGTCTCCATGCTCGTCTGGGCCGAGCTGGCAGTCGGTCTCCTTCATTGAGAGCTGCGGCGACCGCTGTCGCCGCCATGACCGTCAGGCCGCCGGGCCGTCCGGCAACTTCGCGATGACCTTGATCTCGAACTGGAACCCGGACAGCCAGGTCACGCCGATGGCGGTGGCGGTCGGATAGGGCGCCTCGCCCCAGAACTCGGCGGCGACGGCCCAGGCGCGCTCGAAGTGGGTGTGGGGATCCACCATGAAGACGGTCACGTCGATGACGTCGCGGAAGCTGCAGCCCGCCGCCGCCAGGATGGCGTTGAGGTTCTTGAACGCGAGGCGGACCTGCTCGTCCCGGTCCGGCTCGGGCGATCCATCGGCGCGGCTGCCGACCTGGCCGGATACGAACAGCAGTCCATTGGCGCGAATGGCGGGGGAGTAGCGGTGCAGCTCATAGAGCGCGTGGCGATCGGGCGGGGAGACGACATCTCGAGTGAACATGACCGGCATTCCTTTGAAGCACGAATTGCGATGTGCTCACTGTAGGAATTCGCCGCACGCCGATAAACCAGCGACTCGCACAATCACTGTTTGGGGTCGCCAAACAGTGAGAGGAAACGGCCGCCGGCTACTCCTCCAACCGGAACGCCCCCGCCTCGAAATCGGCGATCGTCGCGCGCGCGGCGGCGAGCTGCGAGCCCGGCACCAGCACGCGCACGCCGCCGACGGCCGGCGAGAGCAGCGAGTAGTTCTGCACCATGTGCTCGTCCGCCAGGTGCGGCGTGAGCGCGGCGGACCGGAGCACGCCCATCAGCAGGTGGGCCTCGATGGGCGAGTCGCGCGTGGCGACACAGACGAAGTCATCGGAGCTGGCGTCGGCGCGGTCGGGCATGGGTCCTCCTGGGTTCCTCCCAAGGGCCGCAGCTTAGACCGCTTCCCGCGTGGGCGCATCCGTCGTCCGGAGCGCGCCGCGCGCTCAGGCCGTCACCGGCGCCTGCGGCACCTGCGGCATCTGCCACTGCGTCCCCGGCGCATAACGCGCGATGTACTGCTGATGCCCCGGCATCTGCTGCACCGTCTGGTCGATGCGCGCCTTGATCCCGCCCAGGAAGCCGGCCAGCTCGCGGTCGCTCATCAGGTCGGCCGTCGGGTGATGCTGCTCGGGCATCAGGCCCTGGCCCAGCATCACCTGGATCCACGAGTTCTCGGTGAACAGCTCATTCGGCCCGCGGCACACCCGGCCGCTCTCGCGGAACAGGTCCAGCCGGTGCTGCAGCGACGCCGGCACCGACATCTCGCGCAGGTCGCGCCACATCGGCGAATCGGTCCGCTGCTGCAGGTGGTAATGCAGCACGATGAAGTCGCGGATGTGCTGCAGCTCATGCCGCATCTGGGCGTTGTACTCGTCGACGTCGGACTGCCGGATCCCGTCCTTCGGGAACATCTGCAGCAGCCGGATCGCGCTGCGCTGGATCAGGTGGATGCTGGTGGACTCCAGCGGCTCCAGGAAGCCGCTGGCCAGGCCCACGGCGACGCAGTTGCGCTGCCACACCACGTCGCGCTGGCCCGGCTTGAAGCGGATCACGCGATGCGGCGTCAGCACCTCGCCCTCGATGTTTCCCAGCAGCGCCGCGCGCGCGGTCTCGTCGTCGGTGTAGCGGCTGCTGAAGACCACGCCGTTGCCGACGCGGTGCTGCAGCGGGATCTGCCACTGCCAGCCCCAGGGATGCGCGATCGCGCGCGTGTAAGGCACCGCGTCCCGCACCGACGCGGTCTGCAGCGCGATCGCGCTGTCGCAGGGCAGCCAGTGCGACCAGTCCTGGTAGCCGACGCCCAGCGTCTGCCCCAGCAGCACCGAGCGCATGCCGGTGCAGTCGATGAAGAGATCCCCTTCGACCTCGGACCCATCCTGCAGCTTCAGCGCGCGCAGGTCGCCATCGGGCCGCAGCAGCACCTCGGCGATACGGCCCTCGATGCGGCGCACGCCGAAACCCTCGCTGAAGCGGCGCAGGAAGGCGCCATACAGCGACGCGTCCAGATGGAACGCGTAGTTGATGCCGTCGCCCGGCAGATGCGCGAACCGGTGCTGCTGCGCCGCGCGCAGCTCGAGGCAGTAGTCGCCGTAGTCCGACGCCATGCCGCGCTCGCGGCCCTTCATCCAGAAGTGCTGGAAGCCGGCGGTCCAGTGGTCGATGCCGGTGCTGCCGAACGCGTGGATGTAGCGCGTGTCGGGGTCGCGCCAGCCCTCGAACTGGATGCCCAGCTTGATGGTGGCCTGCGTCGCGGCCATGAACTCCCGCTCATCCAGTCCGAGCAACTGGTGGAAGGTCAGCATCGTCGGGATCGTCGCCTCGCCGACACCGACCGTGCCGATCTCGTCCGACTCGACCAGCCGGATGTCCAGCTGCTTGCCCAGGTGCTTGGCGATGCAGGCGGCCATCATCCAGCCGGCCGTGCCGCCGCCGGCGATGACGACGCGTCGCACCGGCGAGCGGGGAACGGACGGGGTGGGGGGCGTGAAGCTCATGGCGTCTCCTCCATGTCGTGGGTCGGGCGGCTTCCGGCGCGACGATGCGGGCGTCCGCAAGGACGCGTCGCTCAACGCTGCCGGAGCCGCTGGATCAGGTGGGCGCGCAGATGGCCGGCGCCCTCGGCGGTGATCGGGGCCAGCGCATGGCGGGCATGCGCGGGGATGTGGGCCGAGGTCTGGCCGTCGGCATTGAACACGTAATGGTCGAAGATCCCCTGCCAGGCGCGGCGTTGCGGCGCCGGCAGATCGCGCAGCGACAGCAGCGCCAGCATCAGCGCGAAGACCGGCGGATCCATGTGGGCCGGCGACTGCCGCCACCAGTAATTGACCAGCACGTTGAACGCGTCCAGCGCCTCCACCTGGTGCCACCACATGCTGGGGATGTAGAGCGCGTCGCCCGGCTCGAGCTCGGCGACCTGCGCGTGCTCGAGCGCCGTCGCGAAGCGCGGGAAGCGCTCGAAGTCCGGCTGCTTCAGGTCGACCAGGCTGACCGGCTGGCCGGCCGGCGTGAAGTCGATCGGCCCGACATACAGGTTGGGCAACTGCTCCGGCGGGAACAGCGTGAAGCGGCGATGGCCGGCCGCCACGCAGGCGATGTTGTCGGGCAGGTCGTAGTGCGGCGCGATGCGGCTGCGATTGCCCAGCCAGATGCTGGCCAGCGCCTCCGGCGCCGCCGTGCCGCCGGTCGCCAGCGAGGCCAGGTCCAGGTCGTTGTGCGCGCGGAAGCCGGGCAGGCATTCGTCGACCGTCGTCGAGCCGACGTAGTAGCAGGGCGGACGCTCGACGTCGGCGAGCTGGAGCAGCTCCTCCATCAGCGCCGGCAGCGGCGCGTCGGCCCGGCCGAAGTTCATGCCGGTGAGGTCGTCGTTGTAGAAGATGCGGCCGTCGATCTCCGGCGGGCCGGTCATGATCGCCACCGGCGCGCCGCGCCAGCAGCCCTGCAGGTAGTCGACCGCGGCGCGGTCGGAGCGCCGCGCCTCCCGCACCATCGGCCAATGCGACACGAGGCCGCGCAGCACCACCGGCTGCGCGGCCTCGATCAAGTGGGAAGGAAGCCGACCCGGCACCAGGTCGTGGAGTTCTCGGATCGGCTTCATGCGGGCATCGCCCCCGGCGGGGTCAGAACTTGTAGCGGAGGCCCAGCATATAGCGGCGTCCCGTCTGCGTGACCGCGTACACCTCCTCCTTGGTCCGGCCATGCTGGCGCAGGACCGAATCGCCGAGGTTGATGACTTCGGCCTGCAGGCTCAGGCGTTCGCTGAAGTTGTAGCCCAGGCTGACGTCCACCTGCGAGTAGGGCTCGGTGAAGATCGGCGCCGAGCGGCCCAGCGTGTTGCCGTCGTTGACCGCGGCGAGGAACTTGTCGCGCCAGTTGTAGGCCACGCGCACGCTGAACTTCGCGTCCTCGTAGAAGCCCACCAGGTTGGCGGAGTCGCTCAGGCCCACCAGCGCGTACTGCTGCGCGAAGCTCATGTTGTCGTACTTGAGCCCCGACTTCACCTTGGTGTAGTTGGCCGCGACGCCGAAGCCCGAGTTCCCGAACGCATGCTGCACGTTCAGCTCGAAGCCCTTGAGGCTGTTGGACTGCGTGTTGGCCGGCACCGTGATCTGGAAGTTGGCGACCGGGTCGCCGGGCTGGCCGGCGATCGTGCCCAGCGCATTGCCGTTGGTGTCGAAGCCGGTCCGGGTCACGCCCTGCTGGCCGTTGTAGTTGTTGAGGATGTAGTTCCGGATGCAGGTCAGATCGGTGCCGCAGGCGCCGGTGGTCGAGGCCTCGTTGTAGAGCTTCCCGCCGATCGGCGTGTTCAGGTTGAACGGGGTCGCGTTCTCCAGCGTCGAGCCGATGTAGTTCGAGATGTTCTTGCGGAAGAAGCCCGCCGCCACGTAGCTCGACTTGGCGTAATAGAACTCCAGCGACAGGTCGAAGTTCTTGGCCTTCAGCGGCTTCAAGCCGGGGTTGCCCTGCGAGCCGGTGCCGCCGTTGACCCGCGCCAGGTCGTTGAGCGTCTGCCCGCCCTGGATCGCGTCCCAGCCGGGGCGGCCGATCGTCGTGCCATAGCTGGCGCGCAGCTTGAGCTTGTCGGTCAGGTCGGCGTCCCAGTCGATGCTCGGCAGCCAGTAGCTGTACTTGCCGTCCAGCGTGGTGAAGCCGGGATCGCCCTTGAGCACCGTCAGCTCGTTGTTGGAGCCCCAGGTGATGCCGGTGGCGATCGGCACCAGCGCGCTGGAGCTCACCTTGGTGCGCTCATAACGCATGCCCAGCGTGGCGCTCATCGGCACGCCCAGTTCCCATTCGCGGGTGTACTCGGCGTAGGCGCTGCTGGACTTCTCCGTCGTGCGGCGGTCGGTCGAGAACACCGGCGAGGCCTGGTACTTCGACGGGTCGCTCCAGGCCTTGGCGGCCAGGTCGCGCACGGTGGCGAAGTCGAAGGTGTAGAACTGGGTGAACAGGCGCGGATCGCCGACGCCGCCGATCTTGCCGAAGAAGTCGCGCAGGTTCTGCGGCAGCCAGACGGTGTCCGGATAGTCGGCCGGATTGGTCGCGCCGCCCCAGGTGTCGAGCTGGACATTCGAATAGGCCGAGCGGTTCTTCACCTTGGTCAGGCCGACGCCGAAGTCCAGCTTGGACTCGTCGCTGAGCTGGTAGCTGCCGCGCAGCTGCTGCTGGTCGACTTCCGACTTCATGTAGCTGTTGCGGAAGGACGAGCCGGTGACCAGCTGCCGGGAGGCGTCGCGCGTGGTCGTGGGCATGATCAGCACCGGCAGCTCGTTGCTGAAGTCCACGCTGGTCTGGCCGCGGTTGAAGCTGGCCGTGCCGATCACGTTGTTGCTGCCCCAGGGGCTGTCCGCGCCCGAGGTCGCCGTCGAGCGGTGGGCGTCGAACTCGACGCGCAGCCGGTCGGTGGCCTTCCAGTCGGCATTGAAGCCCAGGGACTTGTTGTCGTTCTTGGTCGCGAAGTTGGCGCCGCCCATCGACAGGTCGGCATTGCCGGCCGCGATCAGCTCGGTGTAGTTCAGCGGCGCCGCGACCGGGCCGCTGGTCCACGAGCTCGACGACGGGCCGAAGCTGAACCAGGCCGACAGGTCGTTGCGGCGCGTGTGCACCTTGTTCTGCGACAGCGTGTAGTCCAGCGTCGTCGTCAGCGACTTCGTCGGCGCGAACTGGAAGGTCACCTGGCCGTTCGTCCGCTCGCGGCTGACGCCGTTCATGTTGTAGTTGACGTTCTGCGGCAGCGAGTAGACGTCGCTGGCGCCCGGACGGTTGGTGATGCGGTCCGCGCCCGGCTGGCCCGGCAGCGGGATCGCGCCGTTGCCGACCTCGTCGCCCTTGAACGGCAGCCAGCCGTTGGGCACGCCGGCGCTGTTGTAGCCCAGGTCGCGCTTCTGGTAGCTGCCCGAGACGGCCACGCCGAACACGCCCTCGCCGAAGGTGGTGCTGTAGATGCCGGAGACCTCCGGCGTCACGCTGTCGCCCTTGAGGTTGTCGGGCAGGCGCGAGTTGCCGCCGTCATGCACCGCCTTGACGCCGATGCTGGCGATGGTCTTCTTCGTGTCCAGCGGGCGCGCGGTCTTGATGTTGATCGTCGCGCCGATGCCGCCGGTGGGCGAGCTGGCGCGGCTGGTCTTGTAGACCTCCAGCGCGGCGATCGATTCGGACGCCAGGTTGGCGAAGTCGAAGGCGCGCGAGTTGGACGCGGAGGTGTCCGCGATCGACGAGGCCGGCATCTGGCGGCCGTTGAGCAGCACCAGGTTGAAGTCGGGGCCGACGCCGCGCACGGTGACCTTGGAGCCTTCGCCCATCGAGCGGTCGATCGACACGCCCGAGATGCGCTGCATCGACTCGGCCAGGTTGGTGTCGGGGAACTTGCCGATGTCCTCGGCGACGATGCCGTCGACCACGCCGCGCTGCTGGCGCTTGAGGTTCAGCGAGGTGTCCAGCGACTGCCGGATGCCGGTCACGACGACGGTGTCGATCTGCGCGTCGGCCGTCTTGCGCTGGGCCTCGGACGCGGCCGCCTCGGGGGCCGCGGGCGCCTGCTGGGCATGCGCCGCGGCGGCCAGGAACAGCATCGCGCAGGCCGCCGCCACCGGTTGGGGTTGCGGTCCGCGGCCCTGCCGCTGTCGGGTGGGGTGGACGTGTTTCATGTGTCTCCTTGTTGTCTCTCAGTCTTGGCCATGACCCACGTGCGACGGCGGGCCCGAGGGATGCAGGGCAAGCTGGATCCGGATCTCGTCGGGGCACGGCTTCGTTGGCCGTCGCCCCGTCTGTCCTTCGCTGCCAGGACGCTCCTTCCCTCGCCCCGGAGGGCGCGTGGCGGATCATCTTGAAAGCGCTTTCAGAATTTAACTGCTTCGGCTCCGGGTCCTCTACTGACTTTCCCTAGCGAGGGGTCCGCGCCACACCGGGCGCGGGGGTACTGCGAAGTGGGGCCGCCGCGGCGNGGTGGTGTGGCGCTTTCAGGCCGCCACGGGGACGGCGGGGCGCGCGTCCAGCGCGCGGGACTCGGCGTCGAAAGCCAGCGCGTGCCCGGTGCTAGCGACCAGGCGGACGCTGTCGCCGTCGTGCAGCGCGGCCGCGCCGGCGGGCAGCTTGGCGGTGAGCAGCTCGGGGATGCCGTCCACGCGCAGGTGCAGGATGGACACGTCGCCCAGGTGCTCCGCCAGCACGACGGTCGCCGGCACCGCAGCCTCATCGTGGCCGGCGGCGAGCTGCAGGTGCTCGGGCCGCAGGCCCAGGCGGGCCGCCGCCGGACGCGCGGCGCCGCCGAGCGCGTCCCACAGCCGCCGCGCCGCGCCGGGCGCGTGCGCGGCCGGTCGTTCGATGAAGTTGATCCGCGGCGCGCCGAGGAAGCCCGCGACGAAGGCATTGGCCGGATGGCGGTAGAGGTCCATCGGCGCGCCGAGCTGCTCGATGCGGCCCTTGTTGAACACCGCGATGCGGTCGCCCATCGTCATCGCCTCGACCTGGTCATGGGTGACGTAGATCATGGTCGTGCCCAGCTGCTGATGCAGCCGCGTGAGCTCGATGCGCATGTCCACGCGCAGCGCGGCATCCAGGTTGGACAGCGGCTCGTCGAACAGGAAGACCTTGGGCTTGCGCACGATGGCGCGGCCGATGGCCACGCGCTGGCGCTGGCCGCCGGACAACTGCCTGGGCGTGCGCTGCAGCAGGTCGGAGATGCGCAGCACCTCGGCGGCGCGGCGCACCTGCTCGTCGCGCTCGGCACGGCCGACGCCGGCCATCTTCAGCGCGAAGCCCATGTTCTCGGCCACCGTCATGTGCGGGTAGAGCGCGTAGCTCTGGAACACCATGGCCGCGCCACGGTCGGCGGGACGCAGGTCGTTGGCGCGCCGGCCGTCGATCAGCAGGTCGCCGCCGCTGATCTCCTCCAGGCCCGCGATCATGCGCAGCGTCGTGCTCTTGCCGCAGCCCGACGGCCCGACGAAGACCATGAACTCGCCGTCCCGCACGTCCAGGTCGATGCCCTGGATCACCTCGTGATCGCCGTAGCGCTTGCGGATGCCGCGCAGCGTGACTTGTCCCATGACGGTGCTCCCGATCAAACCTGGCGCGCCGCGCGCCGAGCCAATACGAAGTCGCGGTAGGCGAGCGCGCTGTCCTTGGGCGTGCGCCGCTGCGTCGCGTAATCCACATGCACGATGCCGAAGCGCTTCTCGTAGCCCGAGGCCCACTCGAAGTTGTCCATCAGGCTCCACACCATGTAGCCGCCCATGGGCACGCCCTGCGCGATCGCGTCGCCGACGGCGGCGATGTGCGTGTCCAGGTAGCGGGTGCGGTCCTCGTCGTGCACGCGGCCGTCGGCGCCCACCGGATCGGGGAAGGCGCCGCCGTTCTCGGTCACGTACAGGCGCTTGGCCGCCGGGTAGTCGCGGTGCACCGAGACCAGCAGGTCGGTCAGGCCCTGCGGGTAGACCTCCCAGCCCATGTCGGTGAGCTCCAGGCCGCCGGTCTTCGGGTCGAAGCTGTTGTCCGCGCTGGCCATGCCGCGCGAGTAGTAGTTGATGCCGACGAAATCGATGGGCACGCGGATGCGGTCCATGTCGCCGGCCTCGACGTACGGCGCGTCATCGCCCAGGTGCTCGATCACGTCCTGGGGATAGTGACCGTTGAACAGCGGGTCCATGTACCAGCGGCGCAGCTTGCCGTCCTCAAGCCGCGCCTTGGCGCGGTCGGCGTCGGAGTCGGTGGCGGGATACATCGGCGCCATGTTCAGCACGATGCCCAGCGAGGCCTTCAGCTGCAACTCGCGCATCGCGGTCACCGCGAGGCCGTGGCTGAGCAGCAGGTGGTGCGAGACCTGCGCGGCCAGGCGGCGGTCCTTGAGGCCGGGTGCGAAGACGCCGGTCTCGTGGCCGAGCTGCGCGACCACCCAGGGCTCGTTGTGCGTGGCGATCGAGACCACCTTGTGGCCCAGCCGCTTCGCGATGCCCACGGCGTACTCGACGAAGCGCTCGACGGTGGCGCGGTTGCCCCAGCCGCCGATGTCCTGCAGCGCCTGCGGCAGGTCCCAGTGGTTCAGCGTCAGATAGGGCTTGAGGCCGCGCGCCAGCAGGCCGTCGACGAGCCGCTCGTAGAAGGCCAGGCCGGCTTCGTTCCACTCGCCGTCGCCGGTGGGGCGCACGCGCGGCCAGGACACCGAGAAGCGATAAGCCTCGACGCCCAGGTCCCGGATCATGTCCAGGTCCTGCTCCCAGCGCGCGTAGTGCTCGCAGGCGACGTCGCCGCTGCTGCCGTCGGCGATCACGCCGGGCTGGCGGCAGAAGCTGTCCCAGATGGACGGGCCCTTGCCGTCGGCGTCATGCGCGCCCTCGATCTGGAAGGCACTGGTGGCCACGCCCCAGACGAAGTCGTCGGGGAAGCGCTTGGCGGAGGCGGTCGGCAGGGTGGAGGATGACATCGGAGCAGGCGTGCTTATGGTTGTTGGAGGGCGGAAGGCGAGAGGCTGAAGGCGCGTGCGATGCGAGGTGTGGCGCGTCACTTCACCGCGCCGACGGTCAGGCCCGAGATGAGCTGCCGCGAGCACAGGACGAAGAGCACGATCAGCGGCAGCGTCGCGATGGCGGAGCCGGCCATCAGCGCCCCCCATTCGGTGTCGACGGGGCTCTGCAGCGAGCGCAGCGCCAGCGGCAGCGTGTACATGTCGGGCGAGCGCATGACGACCAGCGGCCCGATGAAGTTGTTCCAGGACGAGATGAAGGTGATCAGGCCGAGCGTCCCGAGCGCCGGCTTGAGCAGCGGCAGCACGATGCGGGCGTAGATGCCGAGTTCGCCGCAGCCGTCCATACGCGCGGCCTCGACGAGCTCGCGCGGCACGGCCGAGGTGATGAACTGGCGCATCAGGAAGATGCCGAAGGCGCTGGCCGCGCCGGGGATGTAGAGCGCGCGCGGCTGATCGATCCAGCCCAGCAGGTCCATGATCATGAAGCTGGGGATCATGTTCATGAAGCTGGGCAGCAGCATGGTGCCCATGACGAGGCCGAAGAGCGCCTTCTTGAAGCGGAACTCGTACATCGCGAAGGCGTAGCCGCCCATCGAGCAGAACAGCAGCGTCAGGCCGGTGTTGCACAGGCCCACGTAGAGGCTCAGGCCGAGGTTGCGCCAGAAGGGCAGGCGCTGGGTGAGGATGTCGACGTTGTTCAGGAAGTCGTTGCCGAACCACATCGGCGGCGGCAGGCTGAAGATCTCGGTGCGCGAGTGCGTCGCGAAGACGAACATGAAATAGAAGGGCGCCAGCATGATCAGGGCCCCGGCGCCCACCAGCAGGTAGGCGGCCCAGGCGGTCATGCGCGGCGGCTGCGCGGCGCGCGGCGCGGTGGCGTCGAGGGAGGCAGGCATCGTGGTGCTCATGGCGCGGCGTCCTCAGTCGTCCTTGCGCCGGAAGGCGCGGTTCGTCAGCCACGTCAGCGCGGCCACGATGAAGAACAGCAGCCAGGACATCGCGCTGGCGGCGCCGAAATCGTTGAAGTCGAAGGCGTTGCGGTAGAGGTAGACCGCGGCGCTCATGCCGGCCTGGTCGGAGCCGCCCTTGCCGCCGGTGAGGATGAAGGGTTCCTCGAAGAGCTGCAGGCCGCCGATGACGCTCAGCGTCACGCCGAAGAAGATCATCGGCCGCAGGCTGGGCAGCGTGATGTGGAAGAACTGCTGCACGCGGCTGGCGCCGTCCATGGTCGCGGCCTCGTAGAGATCGGGCGGGATGGTCTGCAGCGCGGCCAGGTAGAGCACGACGTTGAAGCCGACGTAGCGCCAGAAGACGATGGTCGAGATGGCGGGCTTGAGGGCGTCGGGATCGTTGAGCCAGTCCACCGCGGCCTGCGGCATCAGCTGGCCCAGCAGCGGGATCTCGCGCAGCGTGGCGATGGCGAGGTTGATCAGGCCGTAGTCGGTCGAGAACAGCGAGCTGAACAGGATCGCGATCGCGACCGAGGAGGTGATGTAGGGCAGGAAGTAGGCCCCGACCATCGGATTGCGCCAGCGCTTGAAGGCGATGTGCAGGAAGGTGGCGAGCGGGATCGCGACCAGGTGCTGCGGCACGCCGGAGGCGATCGCCAGCCAGGCGGTGTTGCGCATGGACTTCCAGAACCACTCGTCCTGCAGCGCGAAGGCGAAGTTGTCCAGCCCGACCCAGTGCATCGCGCCCAGGCCGCTGGTCGGCTCCCAGCTGTGGAAGGCCAGGTAGAGCGAGAACAGCAGCGGGAACAGCCCGAAGACCACGAACAGCAGCAGGAAGGGCGCCAGCAGCGCGTAGGGCGCGTAGCGGGGTGAGAGGCGCAGGGCCGGCGGGAGTCGGAAGTGCATCGTCGTCGTTCCGTGTCAGCGTCGCGCGCGTTGCTGGAGCAGCCGCTGCGCATCGGCGAGCGCGGTGGCGATGTCCTTGCCGCGGTCCAGGACCTTGTCGAGCTCGGTGTCGATGACCTCGCGGGCGAAGGCGTCCTGCTTGTGGACCGGGAAGGCGCGGATGTGGCTGGCGGCATCGCGCCAGTCGCGGCGGGCGACCTGGCCGCCGAGGAAAGGCAGCGGCTGGTCGTAGAAGGCGTCCTGCTGCGCATCGACCAGCGCGGGGAAGGCGTCCTGCGCCTTGAAGGCCGCGAGCTGCTGCGCGCGGTTCATCGTCATGAAGCGGATGAAGGCGTAGGCCATCGGCTTGCGGGCGGCGTCGCCATGGCGGGCCATCGCGAAGAAGGTGCCGCCGTAGGCGGCGAAGGCGCCCTCGGGCAGCTGCGCCGCGCGCCACTTGCCGCGCGTGCCGGGCGCGAGCCAGGTGTTCAGGTGCCCGGCCAGCCAGGCGCCGGACATCTGCGTGGCGATGCCGCCGCGCTTGAAGCCCTCGGTCCAGTCGGAGGACCAGGCGGTGACCTTGGCGTCGAGCTGCTGGCGGCGCACGGCGCGCGCCAGCTCGAAGGCGCGGACGAAGCGCGGCGAGGTCACCAGCGGCCGCGAGTCCTTGTCGAAGTAGAGGCCCTCGCCCGCTTGCAGGCCGGTGCGGATGAGGATGTCCTTCATGTCGCGCGCATGCGCCATCAGGTAGGCGCCGGTCGAGGCCTTGATCTTCACGCCGGCGGCGACGTAGCCCTCCCAGCTCCGCGTCAGGTCCGCCTCCTTGAGGCCGGCGCGGGCCAGCAGGTCGGCGCGGTAGAGCAGGGTGCCGGGGCCGATGTCGGTGGGGACGGCCAGCACGGCGCCGGCCGGGGTCGTCGCCTGATCGAAGGCGTAGCCGACGAAGCGCGCGCGCTCGCGACCGAGCTCATAGGGCGGACGGGACAGGTCCTCGAGCCCGGTGCCCTGCGCGAATCGGCCCAGGTAGCCGATCTCCAGCGCCATCACGTCCGGCAGGCCCTTCGCGGTCGAGAGCGCCGTCGTCATCGCGGTGTGGTGGTCGTTGAGCTCGCGGCTCACGATCTTCACCTCGACGTCGGGATGCAGTTGCTTCCATGCGGGCAGGGCGGACCGAACGATCTCGTCGATGGCGGGGAACGCGGCGACGGTGAGCGTGGTTGTGGTCGTAGGTGCAGGCGCGGGCGCGGGCGTGGCGGTCGCGCTGGCCGGCTGCGCGGCAACGCCTGACCCCGCCTGGATCAGGGCCAGGGTCAATGTCGCCGTGGATAGCCATCGGGCCCACTGCCGCATGCTTTGTGTCTCCGTCGTGGTGTCGTTATGAAAGCGCTTTCATGGTATCGGTCGTCAGAGCGGGAACGTACCAGGGTTATCGCTAGTGAGTCGGCTTCGCCTCGTCCCTGCCCGCAAGCGGGAGGGCGTAGGAAGGGCATGAGCATGACTCCCTCTCCCGCTTGCGGGAGAGGGCAGGGGTGAGGGCCAGCGTCCTCACGCAGTCCGCTCAGACCGCCCGCGTGGACGATCGAATGATCAACCGCGGCTCCGGAAGCTGCGTCGTCGGCGTCTTGTCGGCCAGCAGCTCCAGCAGCGCCTGCGCCGCGCAGCGTCCGAGCTCGAGGCCGGCCTGGTGGATGGTCGTCAGCGGCGGGATGCAGTGCGCGGCCCCTGCCAGGTCGTCGAAGCCGACGATGGAGATGTCCTCCGGCACCCGCAGCCCGCGGCGGTACAACGCCAGCGAGGCGCCGAAGGCCATCTGGTCGTTGGCCGCGAAGATCGCGGTGAAGGGCTCGCGGCTGTCGATCAGGCGCTCGGCGGCCATCACGCCGCTGTCCTCGTGGAACAGGCCGGGCAGCACCAGTGCCGGCTTGTACTTCACGCCCGCCGCCTCGAGCGCCGCGCGATAGCCCCTCAGTCGCTCCTGCGCGTCGGGGTGGACCGGGTCGCCGGCGATGAACGCGATCTTGCGATGGCCCAGCGACAGCAGATGGTGCGTTGCCAGGCGCGCGCCCTCGAAGTCATTGAAGTTCAGCGCATGCAGGCTGGGCGCCTTCAGGCTGCGGCCGGTCACGACGACCGGCAGCTCCTTGGCCAGCTTGCGCAGCGACTCGTCGCTGAGGCGGCCGGTGAGCACGATGATCCCGTCGACGCGGCGCGAGCGCAGGGTATCGATGCAGCGCTGCTCCTCCTTGGCATTCCAGTGACCGCTGGCGAAGAGCGGCACGAAGCCGGCGGCATCGAGCACTTCCTCGATGCCGCGCAGCGCGACGCCGTAGTAGGGGCTGTCGATCGCCTGCGTGACGACGCCGACGCTGAGCGAGCGCCCGCCGGCCAGCACCCGCGCGATGGGATTGGGGACGAAGCCGAGTTCCGCGATGGCGCGGTCGACGGCGTCCTTCTTTTCCTGGCTGACGACGGCGGTGCCGTTGAGGATGCGCGAGACGGTGCTCGGCGAGACCCCGCTGGCTTCGGCCACCATGCCCAGCGTCACCTTCGATGACGGGCGGGCGGACTTGGAGCTCTTCATGGGCGGGATGGCGTTGTCGTGGGCGCGGGCGAGTTTAAGTGACGGGCGACGGGCGGGAGCGGCGGCGTGATAACTCGGTGGCAAGCGACCAAGCGAGGCATCGGGGGGCGTCCGCATCGACAAATGGGCAGCATCCGCGTGGCGTGATCGAGCGAGGTCGACGACGACCACGACCATGAAGCAGTTCGGATTGGGTCTAAGCCTGTCGACCAAGAAGACGCGCAAGCGCGAGTTCTTGCAGGAAATCGAGCGCGTGGTGCCTTGGCGCGTGCTGGTGCAACTCATCGAGCTGTACTACCGCAAGGCGAGGATGGGTCGTCCGTCGTTCGGCGTCGAGACGATGCTGCGCATTCACCACGGGCCGCGCACTGGGATGGATGAAAAGCCTCTCCCGCGCTCGCGACCGCCGAGGAGATGTCGGCGAAGCCCTTTGATGTCGCCATGGGATCAGCGGACCAAGCAAGCGTGATTCGAGCAGTCTGCAGCGATCGAACGAGCGACGCGACCTCAGCCAATCGGCCATTCGTGTTGAGGCAGAGCTTCCGCAACGCTTTCTCACGAGGCGATTGGCCAGGAGGCAGCCTGCAGATGGCGACCAGTGTCGTCTTCAGGCTTTCGTCAACAACGTTCCTGAGCTGCCCCTTTCCACCTCACAGATGCCCTTTACAAGGCCTCACTCCTGTTCAGTTATACCCCTCAGCCATTGCAGTACCCATGGGTGACTATGCAGCTCGGGCGCCAGGGCAGCCAAGGTGCACATAAACGCCTCCCTCGCTGTCAACAGCATTTCTTCAAGTTCTTCGCCAGGCATCTCTTCGACCGTAGGACTTGGCTGCCAGCGAGTTCGACTCGTACAGGTAGCTAGATACTTTCCATCCGCCGGTTCTAGCGCGATCACTCGTTCGATACCTTGCTCGTAGAAGTCGATCTCTGTCGTCACACCCTCGTGGACAGCGTGAAGTGCTGACGGAAGCTGCTTCAAGAAGACCGGCAGATCGGTCTCTACGTCCACCGGCCAACGTTCCTGGCCAAACCCAGAGACCACAAATTCACTCTGCGCTGCAATTGCGCGGCAAACGTCCATCAAGATGGAACGGATGTCGTCGTCGTTGGGGTCGTACGCACGGATCGCAAAGTCCTGCGCTGACTTGAGGCGTAATTCGATCTGCATATCTACCTTCCTATGGTCCTACGATGGGGTAGGCAGTGTGCAGAGCGTCGCCCCGAGGTACGACCTTAGCCTATTCGGGCTTCACAATCGTACCGTCAGGTTTGATGACTTGGCCAACTACAACTTGTTCAGCCTTACCTCTCTAATGCGTCCATCTCGTCGATCAACGCTCCAACTTCGTTGAGTAACGCAGCTACGCGCTCTCGATCAGCGCCGATGCGGGTCTCGAATTCAAAGATCTTGATCCCATTGCATACCTCATTTAAGGCTGCATTGAGGATCAGTAGTTCTTCTCGGCTAATGCCGACTCGCGATTGCTCGCCAGTTCTGTCAATCACTTTCATAGTCGTCACTTCAAGTTGTCATAGTAAGCGCGGCCGCCAACTGGCTGGAAGGCAGTACCGCCATCAGCCGCTTTAGGATTTCGAATAACAACTGTCCGGCTTGCTTCGTCCCAGTAGGCCGTCCGCCCACCATTCAGCTGTCGAGAAGCCGTCGGATTCGCAACGACGCTTTCGATGTGGCTGGCGAACTGGTCCCGCGTACGAATTCCCAGGCCCCTGAATTCACCTTGCATGATGACATGCTTCTCAAACGCGTGTCCGCCCGCGATCTCTTGCCCTACAAGTTGGGCCTTGAGTCGTGCAGCGTTTGCAAGGCTTTCCGCCCCACTGTTGCTCTTCGCCGCCGCTATAGTCCCCTCATGCCCTGGGTTTCTAGTTCCCAATACCTCCACCACACCCATGGCCAACATAGCGGCCAACATGGGATGCATCTTCCCTGCGGCGACTTGCTGACTCCGCCATTCATTGACATCCGTCTCGACCCGCTCTTCCGGCGTCTCCCACCCGCCCGACGGCTCCAACCCTAGAGGGGTCTGCGCACGCTCCGAGATCAGCGACTCGCGCGCACGCTGCAGGAACGAAACTCCGGCCTTCTGCGCCGCTTCTCTGGCCTTGCGCTCGATCTCGAGTTGCTTGGCCTTTTCCATCATCTCGGCATCGGAGAGCGGCTTGTCCGTCGGCGAACTGGTGCTCGCCGTCGTCAGCTTCAGTCCGTTCGTTCCTCCGCTCCGGTCGAACGCCGGACCGTCGGCCTTCGAGTTGTAGACGACCTGCCAATCGCCGCGTCCCATAGCCGTCAACCCGGCGAAGCCGCTGGGATCCACGAAAGTCAACGCGTTGTTTGAAACATAGGTGTAGCGGTTGAGGTGCTGGGTATCGGACGGATCGGGAATCGTCGGATCCGCGCTGATCATCCGCGAGGTGATGGGGTCGTAGATCCGACCGTTCAGGTGTACGAGCGCCAGATGGTCCAACTGTTCCTGCCCTGTATAGCCAGCATGGTTATGCAGGTTGGACAGGGTGCCGAGCGACGTGTCTATGTCGTCCGACCCATCCGTGTTCCGGCGCCTTCCCCACGGGTCGTAGCTCATGCGCTGGAGTACCACGCGATTCTGATCCAGCACCGCAACGGCGCTGCCGAGGTGATCACCCAGCAGGTAGCGCAAACTACGCGGCCCGGAAGCCGCAGCGTCTACTGTCGTACCGGCAAACCGCTCTTCAAGGTAACCCAGTCCCTCGCCCAGCGGGATGCGGATCGTCGTGACATTCGCGGCGACGTCAACTTCCTTCTCGATCGATCCGGCATAGTGAATCACCCGGCCAGCCGCCTGCGGACTTCCTCCGTTCATCGCGTGCACGCTCTGCCTGACGCGCTGCTGCTCTGTGTCGAAGGTGAACGCTGTCCGCTGGATGGCCACTCCCCCCTGAAGGCGGTCGATCGTCGCGGCTTGGTTGAAACTGGTCCAGCCGTATCGCCGGTCCAGCCCCTCTTCCAAATTGCCGTTCGAGTCGTAGCTGAAAGCAGGGTTGCTCTTGCCTGCGACCAGTCTGGGACTCTCGATGCCACCCAGCGCATGAGGACGAACGCTGCCGGCGCCTGACACAGGGTAGCTGTAGCGCGTTGTGGCATCGTCCTTCGTGCGGAGGTTACCGAGCGAGTCATAGGTATGACTCTTGAAGAGCTGTCCGGCGACTTGGCTGCTGGTGAGCCGATTCAGACTGTCGTAGTCGAAGCCCTCGGACAAGGTGCCTCCCCCTGTAGTGACGAGCTGCGATCTCCCGATGAGATTTCCCAGGCTGTCATAGACATAGCCGTCGTTCTGGATACTGGCGTCCGAGGCGTCGACACCCGCCTGTATTCCTATAAGCCGGCCGGTCCAGGAGTTGTAGCTCTTGCGCCGAATCAGTCCGTTGCCGAGCTGCTCCTGGGTCACCCGGCCCAGAGCATCGACCTGCAAGGCGGTTCTGGCCATGGTGGTCACGCCGCTGCTATCGACCTGGACCCCGGCTGGGTAGCCCTGCGCGTTGTAGACGGTGTTGATCGTTGTGGGTCCCGACGCCGCTCCACCGCCTCTGGCGGTGTGCCAAAAGCGTCCTGCGTAGGGGCGTCCCACGCTGTCGTATAACGACTCTTGTACGTAATCCCAGTCCAACCCAAAGGTGACCCGCGCGATCCGCCCCACCGTGTCGTAGGTATAGACGCGCCGGAAGTCCTTGGCGCCTCCCGCCCACGTGTACGCCTCGGCCAGTTGTCCCTTGCCCATGACCGCCGAGTCGTACTCCCACCGGCTGTCCTGATCCGGCGCCAAGCGTCGCACCATCCGGCCCATGGCGTCGAAACTGAAGATCGTGGTCTGTCCCTTGGCATCCGTCTGGCTGTAGGTCTGCCCCAGCGGGTTCACCAAGTAGTTCCAGGTTCCCAGATCCGGGTCGACCATCCGAGTCTTACGTCCCAGGTTGTCGTAGAAGACTTGGATCTGATTGCCCTTCGGATCGGTGGTTCGCACGAGACCGCCATACCCGTCATAGGCAAAGCTGGTAGTAAAGCCCAGGTCGTCGGTCACCCGCTTGAGCTTACCCAGACCATTGGTCACCTCCACGCGCCTCTGTCCCTTGACATTGATGTGAGTCTGCACCGGCCCGTCATACTGCAACAGACTGGCCTCCTCCTGTCCTGTGGCGTTGGGTGCACGGACCTCCGTGACGCGCCCGAGATCGTCATGCCTCAGCCAAATCCAGATCGGTGTGTCTGATTGGAAGTACGGCTGGGCGACGTGGTCCAGGCGACCTGCAGCGTCAAACACTCGCTGGGTCTGGATGGGCCGCCCGTCATATCCCCAGCTGAGGGTCGCGACCTTGCGCCCCAGGGCATCGGAGAGCGTCTCGGTCGGCACCTTGACCTGCCGCGTGCCGAACCAGTGCTGCTCGACCAGCACACTGGTCGCCTGGTTGAGGCATCCTTCGACGCACTGCCGATAGGCCCAGGTCGTGGACGAGCCGTCGGGACGACGCTCCATGGTCCGCCGTCCCCACCCGTCGTAGGACCACGTGGTGGTCAGCTGGTTGGAGTCCGTCAGGCTGAGCGCGTTGCCGGTCGTCTCGTCAAAGATGCGCGTTTGGCTCAGTTGGCTGGCATTGGTGACCACCAGCGGGAAACGGCGACGCGAGTCGTAACTGCTCGTCTCCACATCCCTCAGGACGTCAGCACCGGTTTGCGGGTCACGAAACTCCAGTTGTTTCAGCGTCACGACTCCGGAGGCCGGATCACGCGAGTAGATCATCGTCAGACGCGTAACACCGACCGCGCCCTCAGGTTCCGTGGTTTCCTTCGTCAACTGGCCGAAGCTGTCGTACTCGAAGCTTGTTTTGCGCGTCACCGATTGCGCGCCAGCGACACACGGCATCGCCACGGCAAGCGCCAATAGCATAGTTCTCATAATTCCTCCCGTTCCCGCGAATGGATGCGCAAGCTCAGCGTCATGGGCAGGGCTTTCCAAGCGGCGGACTGGTGGACTTCACCGTTACCAGAACGTCTTGCGCCGCCGTGCGTCCGATGGCATCGGTGACCGTCACGCGATACACGGCTTGCGTGTTCGTGCACGCCGTGTTGGCTCGGGTCGTCAGCGTGGCGGTCGCCGAGGATGGATTCCCGATCGAAGGCGATGCGCCATTCATCGTGACTACGGTCCAGGCGTACGTGAAGGGAGCAGTGCCGTTGGCGACGTTCGCCGTGACGTCGACGGTATAGGAGCCCAGACCGGAGACAGACCGGAACAGCGGCGGCGGCGGCGTGGTCGTCACGACCGGTGGCGGCGCATGAACCGTGAGGCTGACCCCAACCGAGCTGCTGATCCCGCTCGAGGGTGTGGCCGTCAGGGTGCCAGCGTAGACGCCGGGGCTACCGCCGGTGCTAACACTCACAGCACCGCAGGCGGATCCCGCTGCGCAACTAGTGGGTCCCGAAACAACGGCTCCCGCAATCGACGAGTACTGGATAGAAGCGGCCGCGGTTTGACCGGTGTTGCTCAGTTGACAGGTCATCGATGCCGCGCTTGGCGACACGGTCGGCGAAGTCTGCGAACACCCATTGAGGAGCAGCGTCGGCGGCGTGAGGACGCTCAGACTCACGGTGGTGCTCGCCGCACCTCCTCCGGAGGCCGGCGCGGCGGTGAACGTGCCGGCATAGTTGCTCGCGCTAGTACCGGTACTGACGGTGACAGAGCCGCAGTCGGAGGTTTCGGCCGCGCAGCTGGCGGGGCCTCCGCTAATGCTCAGGCCGCCCGAGGCCGCATAGGTAATGCCGTTTGCTGCTACCTGACCGCCATTGCCGACACGGTAGGTTGCCGTGGCCACGGTCGGAGAGACGGTCGTGCCGGAGCTGCCGATGAGGCTCAGCACGAGGTTGGCGGGAGCCAGCACGCGCAGCTTGACCGTGATCGGACCCGGCACCGAGCCGCCCGCGCTCGACGTCACCGTCAATTGGCCGTTGTAGCTACCTGGCGATGCCGGCGACGTGACCGTCAATGATGGCGAGCAGGCCGCGTTTGCGGGACAGCTGATCGATGTCGTCGACAGCGTGGCACCGCCGCTGATCGAGACCGTCAATGACGTGGCGGTCTGCCCGTTGTTCGTGAAGGTCACGACGCCCGTGGCCGCTGTCGGAGCCACGCTGAGGGCGTCGATGGTGCCACTGGCGACGATGGCGGCAGGCGTCGCCTGGACCGTGAGGCTGATCGGTAGCGACGCGCCGCCGCCGCTGCCCGCCGAGGCGGAGACCGTACCCGCGTACACCCCCGGCGAGGTGCCGCTCAGAATCTGAACCGAGCCGCAGTCTGGGGTTTCGGCCGCGCAGCTGGTGGGACCTCCGCTGACGCTCAGGCCGCCCGAGGCCGCATAGGTGATGCCGCTTGCCGTTGCCTGACCGCTATTGCCGACACGGTAGGTTGCCGTGGCCGCGGTCGGAGAGACGGTCGTGCCCGAGCCGCCGATGAGGCTCAGCACGAGGTTGGCGGGAGCCAGCACGCGCAGCTTGACCGCGATCGGAGCCGGCACCGAGCCGCCCGCGCTCGACGTCACCGTCAATTGGCCGCTATAGCTGCCAGGTGATGCCGGCGAGGTGACCGTCAATGATGGCGAGCAGGCCGCGCTTGCGGGACAACTGATCGATGTCGTCGACAGCGAGGCGCCGCCGGTGATCGAGACCGTCAACGACGTGGCGGTCTGCCCATCGTTGGTGAAGGTCACGACGCCCGTGGCCGCTGCCGGAGCCACGCTGAGGGCGTCGATGGCGCCACTGGCGACGATGGCGGCAGGCGTCGGCAGAACCGTAAGGCTGATCGGTAGGGACGCGCCGCCACCGCTGCCCGCCGAGGCCGAGACCGTGCCCGTGTACGCCCCGGGCGAGGTGCCGCTCAGGACCTGCACCGAGCCGCAATCGTCGGTGCCAGCCGGGCATGCGGCGGGACCGCTTACGGACACGCCGGGCGGAGCGCCGTAGGTGACCGACGTCGTTCCGGTCTGACCCGTGTTGCCCAAGATGCAGCTCAACGCGGCCCGTGTCGGCGACTGTGTGCTCGCCCCTCCGACACAGCGCCTCAGCGTCAGCATCGGTGGCGTCAAGCCCGTGCCGCTTGTCGCGACGCCCTTGGTCACCGTGCGCGACGTGAGCAGTCCAAGCAACCAATCGTTCACGCGGTTCTCGTAGACGTTGGCGGTCGAGGACGTATAGACATCACCCTCCGGCTCGGTGATGGTTTCCGTACTGGCGGTGACGTTGCCGAAGGCATCGATGCCGTTCGATTCGCTCACCACGCTCGTGGTGGTGGAGATAGGAGCCCCCGACAGATCGCGCGTGGTCACGCTACTCGCCTTGACATACGGGTAGGTCGCGCCGCCCGAGGTGGACAGGGACCCCAGCGAATTCGTCACCGCCGTGAGAACCACGCCGTTACGATGCACCGACCTCGACTCGAGCGTCATGCCCACGTATGGATGCTGCTGCGCGAGGGTCACCGTCGTCGAGATGCCGCTCACCTGGTCGATGCTCGTGAACTTGCCGAAGCCGAGCGATCCCCGCCCCTGCGCGTCGGTCTTCAGGCCTTCGTAGCGATAGTCCGTCGTCAGCCATCTGCCGAGGCCGTTTGACTGCCTGAACTGGGAGACCAGAGGAATGCCACGCGTGACCAGACGCGCGGGGAACGGCGGGCGAGCGCCGAGCTGATGGACGGTTCGGTCTTCCGCGCCCACATGGGAAAACTGCACGACATGCCCCACACCATCCGTCACTTGGGTCAGCAGGTTCTGAATCGCGCCCGTGCCCGTCAGGCGCACGGTCCATTGCCCTGTCGACTGCAGGTAGTACGCATGGTCGAGAAGACCGTCGCCGTTGAAGTCGCCCAGCAGCACGCCAGTCGCGGGGGGCGGCTCAGCCGATGCCAGGGTCGTACACGGTCCCGCCTGCGTGTCGGTGAGCTGGCAGATCGACCCACCGCTCAAGAAATCGATCTTTCCGTCCCGGTCGAAATCGCCGAACGATTCGACGTAGCGCGCCGGGTCGTTCGGCCGGGTGCTGCAAAGCAGCGAGACTCCTGTCGACTGACAGACTTCGAACACGGCCGTGTTCAGACCAGTGCCAATCGCCGCGGCGACGTCGCCATAACCGTTGGCGGGGTCCGCGTTGTAGTCGATGGCGATCGTCGCTCCCGGCGTCGGCGTTGCGATGGCGATGCCCGCGGATACCGACTGCGGACCCAGGACGAAACCGGTGTCCGTTGCCAGATAGGTTTCCCAGCGTCCTGAGGCGGGCGTGCCGGTTCTCATCACATACTTGACGAAGTCAATGCGCCCGTCGCCGTTCAGGTCCGTCGCGCGCCGGGCGGTACGAACTCTGATTTCCGGATCGTTGCCGGTGCCCAGTGCGCCGGCCACATTGGCGTACGGAACGCAGGCGTCGAAACCCGAGCCGTTGGAGCGGCAGAGAAAGCTGGCGTTCGTCTGGTCGTACATCAACAGGTCGTCCCGGCCGTCGCCGTCCATGTCGGACAGTTGATACCGCTGGGGACTCTTTCCCGCCGTCCGTCCCGACCACGCGCTGCAGGAGAAGCCACTGCTCGTGGAGAGGCAGACGTTCCAGTTGGCGGTGCCGGAAAGCGCGGCCGGCGGAATGGCGATATCCGTCAGCCCGTCGCCATTGAGGTCGCCGGAGATAGTCTCTTCCGACCGGGCGACGACCGCGGTCCAAGCTTGGCAATTGAATGCCGACCCGGAGGACAGACAGATGCGCCACTGGTTGCTGGTGCCATCCGAATAGAACAGGTCCGAGAGACCGTCTCCGTTGAAATCGCCGACGACCGCCTTGGACTGGACCTGCTGCGAAGGAATACCGACGAGTGGATTACCTACCGCCTCGTCGATCGTGATGGTGGGGCCGCCCCAATTGCCGCTGCCGGGAGCGTTGAGCGAGTTGGACTCGGCTGCGCGTGTCGACCAGCTGAAGGTCGTCGGGGTGAGGCAGTCGCCGTCCCCGGTGCAGTCGATGATCAGCTTGAGGAAGAGGCGCCCAGTGACGGGGTGGACGTCTAAATTCAGATGGAATTCGCGCACCACCGTGCCACCCGAGCCGTCAGCGGCCGTGTTGACCAGGGTCTTGATCATGTACAGGGCCGCCCTTCGCTGCACCAGGGACCCCATCACATAACCCCGCCAGGTATCGGGCCGCCCTGAAAGGAAGAACTCGATGGCGTTATAGGTCGGCGCACCGGTGCGCGTATTGCCGGTATAGCGGATGCGTTTGAGGTAATGCTCCCCCTCTGCGTTGTTCTCTTCGTAGTCGTAGTCGTAATAGTTGCCGCGCCGATCCTCGACGCGCGCGAGCGCCCAGGACAACACCACCGACTTTCCCTGCGCCTCGACACGCGAATCCGCGCGCGACCCATAGGTGTAGATCAGGCCGTTCTTTGCCCGGACGATCCAACGATCGACACCGGAGGCGTCCCCAACGCTCAAGACCTGCCCGAAGTTGTCGACCTCGACGCGGTACTCCGCTGATCCACCGTGGACGCCCGAAACAAGCTTCAAACGTCTGCCGTCCAGGCAAAACTGATCGTCACTAGTGAGCGTCACGCCAGTGCGCACGCCGTCCTGCGCGTAGGTCTTCCCACACCGTGTGATGGAGGACAAGCCGGCGACGGACCAACCGGGGCCTAGCAAGCCGTCGCCGGTCTGACTTGAATAGTTCAGGGCCAAGGTCGGTTGCAAACCCGCCGTCCCAGGCGGAATCGGCAGCGGCAGGCTGTAGATGGCGGCCCCGGTCTGCGTCACGCCGGCTTGGCCGGCAAGCGCGCCCGCCGGTTCGTTGCCGAGGTTAGGTGGGGTTATGTTGACGTCCTGGGCCGAGGCTGCCAGGGGCCCGAAAGCGCACACTGCAATCAACGCGACGGGAACGCTTCGGATCAGAAGTTTCGCAGCACGCAACACCGCATGGACATTGACCGGAGTCCGCCAGCGATGCGCGCTGAACTCGTTCGATTGTTCTCCCCGAATGCGCGAAAACGCCGCACCGAGGCCGCCACGGCCTAGTTGCATGATCCCTCCCTGCATACCTCGTTTTCGCCCAATTAGACGTGATGCAGTCTGCTGAGGGGAGCACGCAGAACCCGTAATGGAAAGATCCGTTGCCGCGGCCGATTGGAGGATGCACTCGCGGGCGCGTTCGCGAGCACGCGCACTTACTACTGACCGGCGTCTTATGCATAACGTCCCCCTTAAGGGGTGATCTTCGTGACAGCGATAACGCCTCTTCTGGCAGCCTCCTTCATGCAAATGGCCGCGCCGACGCAGGCCGCGCTGCTTGCCGAGCATGGATGGGTTCATTCGGTGCATGCATTTGTGGCGAAATGCATCGCTTGCGTGACGTCTTCGTTAGAACTTGGGCCGAGAGGCCTCATTCCGTACGCGTTGCACCGTTGTTGTTCTGCAGCACACGGGATTTCACCAACCCCCTGAATACGGACGGATCGACGCCTTCGCAGGCCGACCGGTTAGAGTTTCTGCTTGGCCGCAAACAAAAGCAGAGGCCATGCGGCGCATCCGGTGCTGCAGATCACGGGAGGGTTTCATGAAGTTGTATGTCGAACGCGCGCTAAGCGCGCAGGGGCGCATTGCGCGAAAGGCGACCTCGCGTCGCCAGTCCATTCCATCCTTCGCGCGCTGATCGCCTTTCGCTCATGCCTTCGGCAGCAGTTCCCGCCGGATCCCCGCGTCCCGCCTCCCGTCCTTTCCAGCGATGCGCCTGACCTCCATCGATTGGCGTGCGCTGGCGGACCTTCCCACGCTGCAGCGGCGCCTTGTCCAGGCGCCGACTTTCGTCTGGGCCATCGCTGTCCTCGTGCCTCCGCTCGTTGCTGGCGGCTTCCTTGTGGCCGCGCGGCACGCCGAGCGCCTCGCGCTCTCACACGATCAAGCCACCCGCGCCGAACTCGCCCAGTTGCGCGCCAGAGTCGCCGCCGCGCCTCCCGCCGACTCATCGCCTTTTGCTCTTCGCCTGCCGCTGTCACAGCCCTCCGCCCGCGCCGTCGCCCATCTGCGCGAAGCCGCCGAGGCGCAGTCGGTCCTGGTCACCGCGATCTCCACTTCGCATCAGGCGCCGACCGGCACCACCCTCGGCCGCATGAGCCTCGATGTCCAACTCCGCGGCAGCTACGTCGCCATCAAGACCGTGCTGGCCGACGTCCTCACCCGGGACGCCCAGCAGGCCGTCTTGCAGCAGCTCTCGCTGCGCCGCGCCAACCCTGCAGCGCCTGCGGGCATGGCCCCGATGGGCGCCATGAACCCGATGAACGCCGCACGGCCGATGACCGGCACGACGACGCCTTCGGGCGGCGATCTGGAAGCGCGCGTCGTTGCGACCTGGCTGAGCCGCCCGCTCGCTGAGCCCGCCTCGACCTCCGCGCCGCAGCCACTGCCAGCGGCGAAGCCCGCCGCGCAGACCGCGTCCGTCGCGTCGGTTCCCGCCACTGCCGCTCCGGCATCGGGGCCCGCGCCCGCGCTCGCACCGTCGGCCGCCTCCGCGGCTTATGCGGCCTCCGCGGCCCGCCGCTGAAAGCGCCCTGATGTTCAAGCGCGCTTCGACCCCGCCCGCCACCTCGGCCGCCCCTGCGCCCGGTCTTCGTCCCGGCTTGCGCTGGGCGCTCGGCATGAGCGCCGCGGCCAGCGCCTGGGCACTGCTGTCGCCCGCTGACCCGCCCGTGGTCGCAGCCACCACGTCCCCGCCGTCCGGACAAAGCGGCCCTAGCACCCCCGCACCGCGTCCGCCCACCTCCGTCTCGACGGCGCCGACCCGTCCCGGCCTCGCGGCGCAGCCCCTGGCCGCGCTCCCCGCCCGCCTGCCCGAGCACCCGCTCGAAGCCGCCGATCGCGACCCGTTCTCCATTCCCCAGCCGCCGGCGCCTCCACCGCCTCCGCCCCCGCCGCCCCCACCGCCGCCGCCACCTCCGCAGGCGCCGCCGCTGAACTATCGCTACCTCGGCCAGCTCATCGACCCGCAGGGCCAGCGCAAGGTCTACCTCGCCCGAGCCGACAAGGACCTGCTCGTCGAAGCCGGCACCCGCCTGGACGAGGGCTATCGCGTCGAGGCGATCACCGACGACGAAGTCCGCCTCATCTACGACTCCCTGCAGCAGCGCGCCGTGATCCGCATTCCGCCGGCCGCGCCGTCGCCCTGATCCGCCTGTTCCGATGCTCTTCCGCACCCGACTCTTCCCTTCCCCTGTGCGCCCGGCCAGCGGCACTGCCGTCGCCATCGCGGCGCTGCTGCTCGTCGCCGGTTGCGCCGAGAACCGCATCCGCGAGGAGTCGCGCAAGGCAATGGCCGGCGGTCAGTACCAGCAGGCGATGTCGACGCTCGAGAACGGGCTCAGGGACTACCCAGAGAGCACGTCCCTGCGGACCTCCCTGCTGCAGGCTCGCGCCGACGCGCAGATGCGGCTGATCTCGCAAGCCCTCTCCCAGCGCGCCGCCGGCCAGTACGACGACGCCACCGCCACGCTGCGTCAGGCGCTGGAGCTCGACCCATCGAACGCCCGCGTCCAGGCGCTGCTGTCGGACATGGAGCTCGAGCGCAAGGGCGCCGCCGACCTTGCCGTCGCGCAGAAGTGGGTGGAGGCCAGACAACCCGACCGCGCGCTGCGCACGCTCGAGCAGGCGCTGAAGGACAACCCCCGCCACGGCGGCCTGCTGGACCTGCAGCGCCGATTGCTCAGCGAGCAGCGCGCCGCCCAGGTCCAGGCGCTCAATGGCGTGCTGACCGAGTCCCGCCCGATCTCGCTCGACTTCCGCGACGCGAGCCTGCGCACCGTGCTCGACGTCGTCACCCGACACAGCGGCATCAACTTCGTGCTCGACCGCGACGTGCGCGCCGACGTCCGCGTCACCGTGCTGCTGCGCCAGGCCAAGGTCGAGGACGCGCTGGACCTGATCACCTCCAGCAACCAGCTGGCCAAGAAGGTCATCGACTCCCGCACCATCGTCATCTACCCCAACACCGCCGAGAAGCACCGCGAGTACCAGGAGCAACTGGTGCGCGTGTTCAACCTCTCCAACAGCGATCCCAAGGGGGCCGCCGCCTTCCTCAAGGCGATGCTCAAGATCCGCGAGCCCTTCGTGGACGAGCGCAGCAACCTGCTCGCGCTGCGCGACTCGCCCGAGAACATCCAGCTCGCCGAACGGCTGCTCGCGGTCTTCGACAGCGCCGAGCCCGAGGTGCTGCTCGAAGTCGAAGTCCTCGAGGTCGCGGCCTCGCGCCTCAATGAGCTCGGCGTCAAGTTCCCGAGTTCGTTCTCGCTCACGCCGCTACCGCCCGTCGGCAGCGACTCGCTGACGCTCGGCAACCTCGACGGCATCGGCCGCGACCGCATCGGCGTCGGCTTCAATCCCAACAACCTGCTGGTCAACCTCCGCCGCGAGGTCGGGGATACGTCCACGCTGGCCAATCCCAAGCTGCGCGTGCGCAACAAGGAGAAAGCCAAGATCCTGATCGGCGACAAGATCCCCATCGTGTCGACCACCACCGGCACCGGCGGCTTCGTCTCGGAGAACATCAGCTACCTCGACGTCGGCCTGAAGCTCGATGTCGAGCCCACCGTCTTCGCCGACGACGAGGTGGCCATCAAGATCGGCCTGGAGGTCAGCTCGCTCGGCACCGCGACCAAGACGTCCGCCGGGTCGATCGCGTATCAGATCGGGACGCGCAACGCCAACACGCTGCTGCGCCTGCGCGATGGCGAGACGCAGTTGCTGGCGGGCCTGATCAGCCGCGATGAACGCTCCACCTCCAGCCGCGTGCCGGGCCTGGGGGACCTGCCGGTGCTCGGCCGGCTGTTCTCCAGTCAGCTCGACGACGGCAAGCGCTCGGAATTGCTGCTCGCCATCACGCCGCGCGTGCTGCGCAACGTCAAGCGCCTCAACGCGAGCGAAGCCGAGATGTGGGTCGGCACGGAGGCCTCGCCGAAGCTGCGCCAGGTCGGCGGCCTGCAGTTCAACACGCCACAGCCGGAGAGCAAGCCGGGCGCCGCAGGCGCTGCAGGCTCGCCGGCGGCACCAGGCGTCGCGTCGCCGCCGGGGGCCGGCCAACCGTCCGCGCCGCCGGCACCGGTCGCGCCGAATCTGCCGTCGCATCAGGCGGCCCTGTCGCTCGCGGCGCCGGGGCAGGCCAAGGTCGGCGACACCGTCGAAGTCCGCCTGGACCTTCGCGATGCCCGTCTGCGGGGGCTCATGACCGAGCTGCAGTTCAGCGCCGACAAGCTCACGCTGGTCGATGCCGATGAGGACGACTACTTCCGCAAGGGCGGCGCGGTGACCAGCTTCAGCAAGCGGGTGGACGCGGGCCGGGTCAACCTCAGCGTGCTGCGCAACCAGGCCACTGCCGCCGAGGGCGCTGGGGGCGTCTTCAAGCTGCGCTTCAAGGCGACGGCGCCCGGCCGCGCCGAGGTGCGGGTCGGCACCGCGCAGCCGGTGTCGCTGGAACCGAATGCCGACCGCCCGGCGCTGCCCGCACCGGCCGTCATCGAGGTGAAGTGAGATGACGCCTAGCCGCGCGATCGCAGCCGCCGACCGCCGCCTTCGCGGCCGGGTCGGCACGCGTTCGCGCGGTGCGATCGAGCGCGGCTTCACGCTGATCGAGTTGCTGGTGTGCCTGGCCATCCTGGGCTTCCTGGCGTCGCTGGCGCTGCCGATGGCCGAGATGACCGTGCAGCGCGAAAAGGAGCGCGAACTCAAGCGGGCGCTCTGGGAGATCCGGGACGCGCTCGACGCGTACCGTGCGGCCCGCGAGGCCGGTGCGGTCTTGGGCCCCGGCGACCGGCCGCCGTATCCGGCCACGCTGCAGGATCTGACGCAGGAAGTCGTGGACGCGCGCGCGGATCGGCAAGGGCAGACGATGCGCTTCCTGCGCCGGGTGCCGCGCGATCCGTTCGCGGAGCCTGGCCTGCCCGCCGAGCAGACCTGGGGCTTGCGCGGCTATCAGTCCGATGCGGACAACCCGCAGCCCGGCCCCGAGGTCTACGACGTCTATTCGAAATCCACCGCGGTCGGCCTGAACGGCGTGCCGCTGAAGCAATGGTGAGGACGGGGATGTCGAGGCCGCTCCACCGCTGCACCCGCTCACGTGGCTTCACCGTCATCGAGTTGCTGGTGGTGCTGGCCGCGCTGGCGCTGCTGCTGAGCGTGGCCGCGCCACGCTATGTGCAGCACGTGGACCGCGCGCGTGACACGGCGCTGCGCCACAACCTGCACGCGATGCGCGATGCGATCGACAAGTTCTACAGCGACCAGGGGCGCTATCCGAAGGAGCTGGCGGAGCTCGTCGAGCGTCGTTATCTGCGATCCATTCCTCTGGATCCGGTGACGCAGCGCGCCGATACCTGGGTCGCCGTGCCGCCCCGGGCGGGCAACGTCGATGGGGAGGGCGTGTCCGACGTCCGCAGCGGCGCGCGCGAGGTGTCCGCCGATGGAAGCAGCTATGCGTCGTGGTGAGCGCTCCGGCGCGCTCGGGCGAAGCGGCGGCTACGGTCTGGTGGCCGTGCTGGTGCTGGTGGCGCTGACATCGATGGCGCTGTCCGTGGCGGCGCAGTCGTGGGCCGACGCCGCGCGGCGCGACAAGGAACAGCAACTGCTGCGCATCGGCCTGCTCTACGTGCAGGCGCTGGAGCGCTACCGGCGGAGCTCGCCCGGCACCGACAAGCGACTCCCCCAGGAGCTCGACGAACTGCTGACGGACCAACGCTTCGTCGGCACCGTGCGGCACCTGCGCCGGCTCTATCCCGACCCGGTTGGCGCCACCGGCCAGTGGGGCCTGGTGCGCGGCGATGACGGGCGCATCCGCGGCGTCTACAGCCTCAGCGAGGATCAGCCCTTGATCGCCGGTGCCGTGCGCCGGCCCGGGCTGCGACTGGAGCCGGCGCGCCGCTACGCTGATTGGAAATTCGTCGTGGACACCGACGTCTGAGCGTCCACAGACCCGAGCACCCGAAGACCAAGATCCCAAGACATGAAGCACACCGAATCCATGGACTCCCGCGTCGGCCGGCGCTCGCGCGGCTTCACGCTGCTGGAACTGCTGGTGGTCATCCTGATCATCGGGTTGCTGACCGGCATCGTCGGCCCTCGTTTCCTGAGCCAGATCTCGCGCTCCGAGGTCACGACCGCGAAGGCGCAGCTCGATGCGATCGACAAGGCCCTGCAGGGCTATCGCATCGACCTCGGCCGTTATCCCGACACCGGCGAAGGCCTGGCCGCGCTGGTGCGCAACGACGCCAACGATCCGCGGTGGCGCGGCCCCTATCTCAAGGGCGAGCTGCCCAACGATCCGTGGGGCATGCCCTATCAGTACCGCATCCCGTCGCAGCAGCCGGGCAAGGACTACGAGCTGTTCAGCTTCGGCCACGATCGCGTGGCCGGTGGCAGTGGCGACGATGCCGACATCCAGCTCTGACCAGGAGCGCTGAGGCGCCTTGTGCCTTCTCTTTCCCATTGACGATCTCCTCACCGGCATGAAGCTCCGCGTCCGCTTGCTCGATCCCGTGCGCATGACCGTCAGCGAAGAGCTGATGGACGCGCCGTCGCGCGAGTCGCTCGGCCAACGTCTGCCCGATGGCCGCAAGGTGCTGACCGCCGAGCCGGTCCGCGATCCGGTGGCCGTGCGCGTGGCCTCGCATGAAGGGCCGACCGGCGCCCGGGCGCGTGCGCTGGACATCGCCTGGTGGTGCCAGGAGCTGCGCACGCTGCTGGTCGCCGGCATGACCGTCGTGGAGGCGATCGAGACGCTGCAGGCGCAGTCCGGCGCCGATGGCGCGCGTGCGGAACTGCAAGCGGCGTTGCTGGCGCAGCTGCACCAGGGCAAGTCCTTGTCCGTCGCGATGCAGGCGCTGGACCGCTTCCCGATGGTGCTGGTCGCTAGCGTGCGCGCCAGTGAGCGCAGCAGCTCGCTGGCCGAGGCGCTCTCCGATTACCTGCGCTATCACGAGATGGTGGAAGCGCTGCGCAAGAAGGTCGTCAGCGCCGCCATCTATCCCAGCCTGGTGCTGGGGCTGGGCCTGCTGGTCAGCGGCTTCCTGATCGTGGTCGTGCTGCCGCGTTTCGCGTCGATGTATGCGGACCTGCGCGGCGAGATGAGCTGGTCGACCCACCTGCTGACGCTGTCGAGCGTGTTCGTGCGAGAGCATCGGCTCAGCCTTCTGGCGGGTGCGGCGGCGCTTGGCGCGCTGGCCGTCGTGGCTTGGCGACAAGGCGCGATCCAGCGCGCCGCGATGCGCGCGGCGGGGTGGATCCCGCCGGTGAAACGCGCGCTGCGGGAGTTCCGGCTTGCCAAGCTGTACCACTCGATGACGGTGATGTTCCGTGGTGGCTACACGCTCGACGAGACGCTGCTGCGCTGCGAGGGCCTGGCGCTCGGCGAGCAGATGGACGATGCGATGCGCGGTGCCCGGACCGCGTTGACGCGCGGGGTGCGGGTGTCCAGCGCGTTCTCCGATGCCGGCCTGACCGACACCGTGACCCAGCGGCTGCTGGCCGTCGGCGAGCGCTCCGGCAACTTCGAGCGCGTGCTGCAGACCATCGCCGAACGCCACGCCGGCAACTTCGCCGCCTTCATGGACCGCGCGACGCGGATCGTCGAGCCGCTGATGCTGCTGCTGGTCTCGCTGCTCGTCGGCAGCATCGTCGTGCTGATGTACCTGCCGATCTTCGACATCGCGAGCAGCATCCGATGAACGCGCGCTGCCTCCCACGACCCGTGACGAAAGAGCTTGCCCCATGAGCGCCGATATGAGGGCCGACATGAGCGCCGACACCCGCGCGGGCTTCCGCGCCGCCCTGCAGGCCGCGCGCCGGCACACCGCGCAGGCGGGCGCCGAGACCGTGCTCGACCAGCTGCTGCGTGGCAGCTGGCTTGACGTGCTGCCCGCGCTACTGCGCGAGACCGGCGGCATGGACATGGTGGACGGCGACAGCGGCCAGCGCGCCGTGCCTGACCCGGCGCTGTTCGGGACGCCGGGGTTGGCGCTCGCGCGATCCCTGCGCGCCGTGCCGGTGCGGCTGGACGGCGATCCTGGCCTGCTTCGCCTGGCGATGGCCGATCCCTGGGACGACGCAACGCTGCGCCGTGCAGCGCAGGCGATGGGCCGCCGTGTGCCGCCGATCGCCGCGACCGCGGCGCAACTCGACGGCTGGCTGGGCTCGGCGCCCTCCGCCTCGTCGGACGCCAGCTCGTCCGTCAGCGCGGTCGGGAGTTCGACCGGGGGCGCCTTGCCGGAGGGGCCGGTCGTCGCGTTCGTCGACCAGGCGCTGCGGCGTGCCTATGAGGTCGGCGCGAGCGACATCCACTTCGAATGCGACCGGCACGGCGTCACCGTGCGGCTGCGTCGCGATGGCGTGCTGACGCCCCATGAGCGGATGGAGGGCGCGCGTCAGGCGGAGGAGGCGATCTCCCGGATCAAGGTCCTGGCCCAGTTGGACATCACCGAGCGCCGCCTGCCGCAGGACGGTCGCTTCCGGATCGCGCTGGGTGGCGGGGAACTGGACCTGCGGGTGTCCATCATCCCCAGCGTGTTCGGCGAGGACGCGGTGCTGCGGCTGCTGGACAAGGCTCAGCTGCGCGATCCGGCGGACCAGGTGTCGCTCGACCTGCTGGGCTTCGACGCATCGGGCGCCGCGATGATCCGTGAGTTGGCGGGGCTGCCGCACGGCATGCTGCTCGTGACGGGACCGACCGGCAGCGGCAAGACGACTACGGTGTATGCGGCGCTGTCCGAGGTCAACAACGGCATCGAGAAGATCATCACGATCGAGGATCCGGTCGAGTACGAGCTGGCCGGCGTGCTGCAGGTGCCGGTGAACGAGCGCAAGGGCCTGACCTTCGCGAAGGGCCTGCGGTCCATCCTTCGGCATGACCCGGATCGCATCCTTGTCGGCGAGATCCGCGATGCGGAGACTGCCGAGATCGCGGTGCAGTCGGCGCTCACCGGCCACCAGGTGCTGACGACGGTGCACGCGAACAGCGTGTTCGACGTGACCGGGCGCTTCAAGCACTTCGACCTGGACATGTTCGGGTTCATGGCCGCGCTCAACGGCGTGATCGTGCAGCGGCTGGTGCGCTGCCTGTGTCCGCACTGCGTGGCCGACCGGCCAGCAACGGCGCGCGAGCAGCAGTGGCTGGTCGACATGGGGCTGCCCAGGCCGGAGACAGTGCCACGCCCAGTCGGTTGCGAGCGCTGCGGCGGCACGGGCTACAAGGGCCGTCGAGTCATCGCGGAGGTCCACACGATCGACGACGGTTTCCGCGATCTCGTGACCACCGGGGCGCCGGTGTCGGCGTTGCGCGAGCACGTGTATCGAAAAGGCGTGAGGACGTTGTCGCAGCTGGGCGCCGACATGGTGAGCCGGCGTGAGAGCAGCGCGGAGGAGATCAAGCGTGTGGTGGGCTGGTAAGCGGTCGGCGTCGCGGACGGCCGTCGCCTATGTGGGCGAAGAGGCAGTGCGTGTGGCTGCGGGAGGAACGGTGCTGGCGGCGGCGAAGGTCGAGGGCCGCGATGCTGCCCTGGCAGCGCTCGCGGCCGCGGTGCGCGAGTTGCCGCGCGGCACGCGTTTGCAGGTGGCGGTGAGCGGCACGGTTTGCCGGCCCTTCCTGCTGCCCGCCGTCGAAGGCGTCGCCAGCGAGGCGGAGTGGCAGGCGATCGCTGCATCAATGGTCGAGGAATCGACGGGCCTGCCGGCGGACAGCCCAGTGTGGTTGGATGAAGGGCAAGCGTCACCCCGGCTGGCTGTGGCGATGGACCCGGCGTGGCGACAAGGCATCGAGGCGGTCGGGGGGCGATCGCTGTGCAGCGTGCGGCCGTGGTGGGCCCTGGCGATCGAGTCGCTGGGTTCGACACGCGCCAACGGCGGGAGCGCAGGGCTCGCCGTTGCGGACAGCGAGTCTCTGGTGCTGCTGATCGCCGAGGGCGACACCTATCGAGTGGCGCAGTCGTATGCGGTGGAGGATGAGGCGCCTGCGGCTGTGCTGAATCGGGCGCTGGTCTCGCATGACGGGCCGGCAGACGGGGTTCCGCTCATCGAGTTCGATGGGGCCGCGTTGCCGGGGCAGCGGGTCGACGAGCATCTCGCCTTCCGCAAGGGGGGAGCGGCATGAGGCCGTTGAAGGTGGACTTCGCAGCGGCGCGGCGGCCGATTGCAGCGTTGGTGGTCTGGGGCGCGCTCTGTGCGGTCGCGACGATCGGTCTGGGCGTGGGCGCATGGCAGGCCTGGGAGCGACGCACGGACCTGGTGGCGCGAGCCGCCGCCGATGCGGCGGAGATCGCGCGCCTGCGCGAGAGCCTGCGCGTGCAAGCCGATCGCGCCGCGGAAGCGGCCGTCCCACCGGCCTACGCGCGTGACGCGCTGGCGGTGGCGCGCACGGCGGCCTTTCCGCTGCAGCCGGTGCTGCGATCGCTCGAGACGGTGGCCGTCGAAGGCGTCCGCGTTTCTGCGATCGAGCTCAACGCCACTCGCGGCGGCGCCGACGTGACGCTGGAGTTCGACGATTACAAGGCGTTGCTGGCCTACCTGGAGCTGCTGAACGAAGGCGAGGCAACGCCTCGCTGGACGCTAGTGCGGGCCGAGGCGTCGGGAACGAGGCGGCAGGCAGTGATCCGCTCGGTCTGGTCGTAGCGTCCTCGAGGGTCAAGAAGGAGGACGGAAGGCCGCTACGCTCAGGCCCGGTCGCTCCAGAACGCACTGCACCAAACTGAGTGGCTAGTGCATCAGCCCCGCTTCTGGACGTCGTCTTAGCCCTCGTCGACGATCCATTGCGCGGTGATGGACGCCTGCGCAGGCGCGCACCATCTCGCGCACACGCTCGCTTCTCGTGGCCGCACAAGGTGAACGGCTCAGATCAGCTTCGGATGGTCCACCAACGGCAATGCAAATCAGGCTCCAAGGTCACAACTGCCTCTGATGTTCCGCCATAAACGTCAAACACCACATGCATTCCTGAGCCGGATTGATCGTCCCGAAGCTCGATGAGCCGCACATTCTCCGACGACGCCGCCATTATCTCCCTACCGTCAAATCGCAGCACCACCTGGAACGATTTGGCAACTGCGCTGAAGGAGATATCCAACTCCTGAAGCCCATCCATTGACTGCTTTACATAGCGGCAGTATGCCGTGCTTGAATCTTCTTCGACTGGCTCGATGCCAAACGCCTCCAAGAAGTCTGCCGTGCTGGGAAAGTCCATCTTTCTGCCTCTCAATGAAACGGGATCACCGTGCTGAGACGTCGCGTGCCGTCATCGAGAACTTGGAAGGTGCTCTCGAACTTCGCCGCTTTGCCTGAAGGCCCCATGAATAAGGATTCGCGCACCTCGAAGTTTCCATACTGATTTGAAAACGTCCGCGACAAGTTCCCTTCGGCTCTCGCCGACAACGCCAAGTGCTCCGAGAGCATCCGCCTTCCCACCGCAGTATCCGGCACGCCCAGTCGCTTCATTTCAAGCGCCAGCTGATTTGAACGAGCCGCGTTATGTGCATTGCTGGAGACTCGCCCAAACAGGTAGTCGAACTTGCCCGGCGCTATCTCAAGCCCCCTTGCCGCGGAAGCGGCTGCGCTTTCCGCAGCTCCGCCCCCAATGCTGAAGGCGCGCCCCACCGGGAAAATTACTCCGAGAAGGTCGACGTCAAAGGTTTCTAACGCCTGACGTTTTTCAAGGTACTTCGAGTAAATTTGCCACAGAACTTCGTTCCGTTCTGAACACTCTATTGTTGGCGACTTGCAACCTCGGCCCTGCCAGACGTCTTGCGCCTCACGCAATATATCCTCGGCAGACTTGACAGCCTGCTTTGGCTTGTTGGGTAGCCGTATGTCACCTTTTTCGTCTTGCTCCAGATCTCCAGGCCATATGCAAACCCACATGGCAGGACACTTCCGTTCGTCCTTCTTGGTAGCAGCCTCGTTCGCTTGAGATGCGAACGCCCAGAACGGATTGCTGAGCGTCGTGAAGACCGCCTCTGGCCCTAGCCCCGTCGG